>NZ_JAIZQO010000017.1:0-120329 GCF_020419725.1 Burkholderia sp. AU38729
CGTTCTACGCGATGCTGCACGCGATCGAGCGGATGGGGATGAAGGCGATCGAGGTGGCGACGCATCCGGAATACGGAATCGACATCGCGGCATTGGCCGCGATCGCGAAGTCGCAGCCGATCGCCGCATGCATGGTGATGCCGAACTTCCAGAACCCGCTCGGCTTCCAGATGCCGGACGAGCGCAAGCGCGAGCTGGTCGAGTTCGCGACGAAGACGGGGATGCCGCTGATCGAGAACGGCGTGTACAACGAACTGTACTTCGGCAACATGCATCCGAGCACGCTGAAGTCGTTCGACCGGCACGACATCGTGCTGCATTGCTCGTCGTTCTCGAAGAGCCTGACGGCCGCGTACCGGATCGGCTGGGCGCTGCCGGGCCGCTATCGCGAGCAGGTCGAGAAGCTGAAATTCCTGAACACGCTCGCGACGCCGTCGCTGCCGCAGCTCGCGATCGCGGAGTTTCTCGAACGCGACGGCTACGAGCATCACCTGCGGCGGATTCGCAAGGCCTATGCGCAGCAGGCGAACCTGATGCGTACGATGGTGTCGCGGTTCTTTCCGGAGGGCACGCGCATCTCGAGCCCGGCGGGCGGATACGTGCTGTGGATCGAACTGCCCGCGCAGATCGACGCGATGCGGCTGTACCAGCTCGCGCTGGAGCAGGGGATCACGATCGGGCCCGGCTACATGTTCTCGATCACGGACAGCTACCGGAACTTCATCCGGCTGAACTACAGCAGCCCGTGGTCGCCGGAGATCGAGCAGGCGGTGATCGCGGTCGGCAAGCTCGCCGCCTACTGCCTCGACTGAGTGAGCCGCCGCGCGTCGCGCGTCGTGCGGCACGCGCGCGGCGTCACGTCAGCCGGTACGACTGCGCGCCCGTTCCCGCGAGCGTGCCGCCGTCGACGATCAGGTATTCGTTGCGGATCGGCTTGCCGTCGAACCAGCATTGCAGGATCTCCAGCGTGCCGGCCGCGTAGCGGGCCTGCGCGGACAGCGACGTGCCCGAGATGTGCGGCGTCATCCCGTTGAACGGCATCGTGCGCCACGGGTGATCGGCCGGCGCCGGCTGCGGAAACCACACGTCGCCGGCGTAGGCCGCGAGATGCCCGGACGTGACGGCGTTCACGACCGCGTCGCGGTCGACCAGCTTGGCGCGCGCGGTGTTGATCAGGTACGCGCCGCGCTTCATGCGCGCGATCATCGCCGCGTCGAACAGGCGCTCGGTCGACGGGTACAGCGGAATCTGCAGGTTGACGATGTCGACGGCGCTCGCGAGCGACGCGGCATCGGCGTGATACGTGAGCCCGAGTGCCTGCTCGACCGATGCATCGAGCCGGTGGCGCTGCGTGTAGTGCAGCTGCAGCCCGAACGGCTGCAGCCGGCGCAGCACGGCGAGCCCGATGCGTCCCGCGCCGACCGTGCCGAACTGCATGCCTTCGACGTCGTAGCTGCGCGACACGCAATCGGCGATGTTCCAGCCGCCTTGCTGCGCGATCGCATGTGACGGCAAGTAGTTGCGCACCAGCGCGAGCGTCGTCATCACCACGTGCTCGGCCACGCTGATGCTGTTCGAGCCGGTGACTTCGGCGACGGTGATGTGCGCGCGCGCGGCGGCGTCGAGATCGACGTGATCGGAGCCGATGCCGGCCGTCAGCGCGAGCTTCAGCTTCGGCGCCCGGGCGATTCGTTCGGCCGTCAGGTACGCGGGCCAGAACGGCTGCGAGATCACGACGTCCGCTTCGGGCAGCCGGCGCTCGAATTCGGAGTCGGGGCCGTCCTTGTCGCTCGTGACGATCAGCGTGTGGCCGTGCGCTTCCAGATAGGCGCGCAAGCCGAGCGCGCCGGACACCGAGCCGACGAGTTCGCCGGGACGAAAGCCGGGCGGGCCGGCCGGCGTCGGCGCGGTCTGCCCGTCCGCGTAGTGCGTGATGACCGGAATCGCATCGCGCACGTAGCGCGGCGGATAGCCGTCCACGGGATCGGGGTAGAGCACGCACAGGACGGTAGCCATCGGGTAGTACTCCTGGTGACGGGGAGAAGGCGGCACGCGGCTTGCGCGGGAGGCGCGGCGTGCGTCGCGGGCCGCTGCCGTGTTGCGCCGCAACGTTGATGACGTTCTACGCCCGTCATGGATCGCGTACAAGCTACAGTGCGTGTTTGCGTGCGCTGCGGGGACGTCTGTACCTGTTCTTTTCAGGAGGGATGTCGATAATGGGATCGTTACCTGACTTTTCGGGAGCCACGTCATGACTGAAAGCGACGATTCGTCGTCACGCCCCGATCTCACGCAAGGCATCGCGCTCGACGAGCTCGCCGACGGCGCAATGATCGAGGGCCATGTCGGCGATGCAGCGGTGCTGCTCGTGCGCCGCGCCGATGAACTGTTTGCCGTGGGCGCACAGTGCCCGCACTACGGCGCGCCGTTGGCCGACGGCCTGCTGGAAGGCGACACGATCCACTGCCCGTGGCATCACGCGGCGTTCTGCCTGCGCACCGGCGCGCTGCTGCGCGCGCCCGCGCTCGACGGGCTGCCGTGCTGGCGCGTCGAACGCCGCGATGGCCGCGCCGTCGTGCTCGACGAGCGGCCGGCCGCCGCACCGCCTGTATTGAATGCAGCGGGACTGCCCGCGTCGGTGGTGATCGTCGGCGGCGGTGCGGCGGCCATCGCGGCCGCGGTGACGCTGCGGCAGGAAGGCTATCCGCATCCCGTCACGCTGCTCACCGCCGATGCCGATCCGCCGTACGACCGGCCGAACCTCTCGAAAGACTATCTCGCCGGCACGGCCGATGCCGACTGGCTGCCGCTGCGTGCGCCGTCGTTCTATGCGGACCATCACATCGACGTGCGGTGCGGCACGCGTGTCGTACGCATCGAACCCGCGCGGCAGGCGGTCGAACTGGCCGACGGCACCCGCGTCGGCTACGGCGCGCTGCTGCTTGCAACGGGCGCCGAGCCGAACCGGCTGACCGTGCCCGGCGCGGATCTGCCACACGTGTGCGTGCTGCGCTCGCGCGCCGATTGCGACGCGCTGATCGGCAAGCTGAAAACGGCGCGTCGCTGCGTCGTGGTCGGCGCGAGCTTCATCGGGCTCGAAGCGGCCGCCGCGCTGCGCACGCGCGGGCTCGACGTGCAGGTCGTCGCGCCCGATGCGCACCCGATGGCGCGCGTGCTCGGCGAAGCGCTCGGCAGCACGATCCAGGCGCTGCACGAGTCGCACGGCGTCGTGTTCCATCTCGGCGCGACGCCCGCGCGGATCACGCCGGACAGCGTGACGCTGTCGAGCGGCGACGTGCTGCCGGCCGATCTCGTGGTGGTCGGCATCGGCGTGCATCCGAACGTGGCGCTCGCGCAGGACGCGGGGCTGGCCGTCGAGCGCGGCGTGACGGTCGACCGCTTCCTTCAGACGAGCGCGCCCGGCATCTACGCGGCCGGCGACATCGCGCGCTGGCCCGATCCGCTGACGGGCGAGCGGATTCGCGTCGAGCACTGGGTCGTCGCCGAGCGGCAGGGCATTGTCGCCGCGCGCAACATGCTCGGGCAGCAGCGGCCATTCGACGCGGTGCCGTTCTTCTGGAGCCAGCATTACGACCTGACGGTCAACTATGTCGGGCATGCGGAGCAATTCGATCGGGTCGAGATCGATGGCGACCTCGGCGCGCACGATTGCTCGATCGCGTACTGGCGCGGCAACACACGGCTCGCGGTCGCGACGGTCGGTCGCGATCTCGACAGCCTGAAGGCGGAAGCGGCATTCGAGCGGCAGATTGCAGCCGCGTGACAGCAGTATGACGACATGATTCGAACCCGGAGGCGAGATGAATCCCGATGTGCGTGCCCGTTTCGAAACCGAGTTTGCGCCGCGCATCGCGGCGCGCGTGCTCGGCCTGTATCAGCCTGGCGAAGTGAGGGTGGAGGTCGTGCCGCACGACGGGCAGGGCGGCCCGACCCGTGTCGACGTGATCGGCCTCACGTCGACGGTCGGCTTGCCGAACCGGCTGAACGCGCGGCTCGCGTGGTGTGACGATGCGATCGATGCGTTGCTGGCCGAGCCCGACCGCAGCCGCTTCGACCGCTATCTCGCGGCGCTGCCGGTCACGATCGAACGCTGGCAGATGGAGTTGCCGGTCGATTTCAGCACGCGCACCCAGCGCGATCGCGAGATCCTGATCGGCGATCTGGATTTCGATGCGTGAAACGCGCCGTGCGATGCGTGCGGATGAGCCGGTTGCCGCTAGCGGTCGCGTGTCTTGATGATCACGCGGCCCTGGTCGATGCCGCCGCGCAGGGCTTCGTCGCACGTGAGCCATTCGGGTGTGACGAGCTCGGGCGCGGGCAGGTCGACCGGCGCGCCGTCGCGGAAGATCTGCACCTGCGCGACCCACGCGCCGTTCGCGTTGCGCGTCGCGTCGACGCGAATCTCGTGATCCATGAAGGTGTCGGTGGCTTGCATCGGTCGGGGCCCTCCGTCGTGCGTGAACGCGGTGCGTCGATCGTAGCAGCATGGCGTGCGCCGTGCATCCGAAACGAAGCGGAACCTGCGCGCGATTCGACGCACGTATCGCCGCGCGAGACGGGAGCGAACCTGTGGCCTTCGACCTGACCTTTTCCATCAAGGTATTCGCGGCGCTGTTCGCGATCATGAACCCGATCGCGAACATCCCCGTGTTCCTGTCGCTGACCGAAGGCGCGGCGGACGGCGTGCGCCGCAAGGTCGCGCTGACGGCCGCGATCGGCGTGACGGTCGGCTGTATCGTGTCGGCAGTCGCGGGCGGCGCGATCCTGCACGTGTTCGGCCTGACGGTCGACGATTTTCGCCTCGCGGGCGGGCTGCTGGTGTTGCTGATCGCGCTGTCGATGCTGCATGGCGCGCCGAGCCGCCAGCATTCGCCGGGCGACGACGAAGGCGCCGATCCGGCCGCGGCCGAGAGCGTCGCGATCTATCCGCTGACGATCCCGCTGCTCGTCGGCCCCGGCACGATCGCGACGATGATCGTGCTCGGGCACACCGCGTTCTCGACCGGGCAGGCATTCGCGTTCGCGCTCGGGCTCGCTGCGTTTCTCGTGTTGCTGGCCGTCTCGCTGCTGTCGGCACCGCTGATCGGCCATTACCTGTCGCCACGCGTGACGGCGGTGACGCAACGGCTGATGGGGATGATTCTCGCGGCGATCGCGATGCAGATGATCGTCGCGAGCCTGAAGGCCGCGTTCGGGCTGCCGCACTGAGTGCCGCCCCTCTCGAACCGGCCGCCTGATTTCATGGAGTCGTTGATGAATACGTTGATCGTGTTGTCCTATCCCGACCTCGCGGCCGCCCATCGCGCGCTCGCCGAACTCGATACGTTGCGCGACCGGCACGTCGTCGCGCTGTCGGGGGTGGCGATCGTCGAGTGCACGGCTGACGGACAGTTGCGCGCGCATGCGCTCGACCCCGATCGCACGCCGCCCGCGTCGCTGCTCGACAGCGTGGTCGAGCACATCGAATCGTCGCTCGACGCATGGCGCGAGAAGCCGGTGGACGACGCGCTGATCGATCGCGTCGCACGCAAGGCGCGCCCCGGCACCGTGTCGCTCGGGCTGGCCGCGACCCAACTCGATATCTACGCGCTGAGCACGGCGCTCGCCCCGTTCGGCGGAGACGTGATCGACACGACGCTGTCGATCGACGACGAACTGAAGCTAGTCGAAGCGATCTCGAAAGCGCGCGACGGTGGCAGTCAGGCCGCAACCGACTGACGGATCGACGAAGCAGATAGAGCGCTCGATGGTCGGCAAGTCACGCGGCAGGGTCTGAATCGAACGCGCGCTATCAAGCGGCCACGATCGTCATCGGAACATTCCGACATGCGAAAAATCAGACCGGCAAGTTTGACCGCATGGCGCGTCAACGTGCGCAAAAGACGCGATCTGCACGATTTCACGCCACATGATTGCCTTGAAACGATGGCGTTCTTACCGATTGCCGCGCATTGAATCTGGCAATGCAGATGTTGAGTGCGGATAGATTTATTCGATGACCGGCGAATGCGCGACATGCCTCTCCTATACTCACAGGGACTGCTTTTCACGGGAGGACTGCCCATCCGCACGAGTGCATCGATCAAGCCGTATCGTCGTGCGACCAGTGGCCGGACCTCGCTGCAACCTGCCGCGGTTCCGGCAGCTACGCGCGCCGGGCTGCTTCACAAGGAGCCACGATGCCCTACGTCCTGATCGTCGAAGATGACGCCGATACGCGCGCCATGCTCGCGGCGCTGGCGCGCACGCAGCAGCTTGCGTGCGACACGGCCGCGACGCTCGAGGAAGCGCGCACGCTCGTCACGACGCACCCCCCTGATCTCGTGCTGTGCGATCTCGTGCTGCCGGACGGCAACGGGATGGATCTGTTCGATGCGTTGCCGAAGCATTCGCACTGCGAAATGGTGCTGACCACCGGCCACGCGAGCCTCGAAACCGCGATCGACGCACTGCGGCGCGGCGCGACCGACTACCTGGTCAAGCCGCTGAACATGCAGCGGCTGAACAGCATCTTCGCGCGCGTGCCGCGCACCACCGCGCTGCATGAAGAGATCGCCGAGCTGCGCTCCGAACTGCAGCGTCTCGGCCGCTTCGGCCGCATGCTCGGCAGCTCGCCCGCGATGCAGACCGTCTACGACGCGATCGGCCGGGTCGCGCGCACCGAGGCATCGGTCCTGCTGACGGGCGAATCGGGCACCGGCAAGGAGCTGGCCGCGCAGACGGTGCACGACCTGAGCCTGCGCCGCCGCGGCCCGTTCCTCGCGGTGAACTGCGGCGCGATTGCCGCGAACCTCGTCGAGAGCGAGATGTTCGGCCACGACCGCGGCAGCTTCACAGGCGCGGAGCGACAGCACAAGGGCTTCTTCGAACGCGCGGACGGCGGCACGCTGTTTCTCGACGAGATCACCGAGATGCCGCTCGAGTCGCAGGTCAAGCTGCTGCGCGTGCTCGAGACGGGGCGCCTCACGCGGCTCGGCTCGACGCGCGAGATCGACGTCGACGTGCGCATCGTCGCGGCGACCAACCGCGACCCGGAGGCCGCGATGGCCGACGGCAAGCTGCGGCCCGACCTGTTTCACCGGATCAACGTGTTCCCGATCCCGCTGCCGTCGCTGCGCGAGCGCGGCGACGACATCCCGATGCTGGCCGATGCGTTCCTGCAGCAGTTCAACGCCGAAAGCGGCCGGAACCTGCGCTTCGCACCGGCCGCGCGCGATGCGCTGAAGAGCTATGCGTGGCCCGGCAACGTACGCGAGCTGCGCAACTTCGTGCAGCGCGCGAGCATCTTCTGCGACGCGGACGTGATCGATACGCTGCCGCCGCCGATCATGGACGAACTGTCGAACCTGGCCGATTCGCACGAGGATCGTGTGACCGTGCCGTTCGGCACGTCGCTCGAGGAAGCCGACCGCAAGCTGATCCTCGGCACGATCGCGCAATGCGGCGGCGTGAAGGCGCAGGCGGCCGAGGTGCTCGACGTCAGCCTGAAGACGATCTACAACCGGCTCGCGCAGCTCGAAGACGAAGTGGACAAGCCGGAGTCCTGATGCCGCCGCGACCGACCCGCCGGCAGGAGCGTGATCGATGATCGACATTTCGCGGACTCGCGCGGGCAACTACGTCACGGCCGTGATGCTGGTTGCGATCGCCACCGTGCTGCAGGCGCTCGCGATCCGCTTCGGCGGCGTGAACCTGCCGCTCCTCCTCTACTATCCGCTGCTCGCGGGCGCCGCGTGGGCGACGTCGTTCCTGTTCGGGATGGCCTCGACGGTCGTCAGCGGCCTGCTCGTGTGGACGCTGTTTCTCTCGGATCCCGCGGCCTATACGCAGCCGCTGCCCGATCGGCTCGTGCGGCTCGGCACCTTCGTGCTGATCTGCGCGCTCGTCTGCGCGATCGCGTCGATGCTGCGCCGCACGCGCTTCACGAACGATGCGGCGCTACGGCGTGAAGCGGCCGCGCGCCGGCGGCTCGAAGCCGTGCTGCAGGCGTTGCCGCATGGCGTGATCGCCACCGATACGAACGGGCGGCTCACCTACCTCAACGCCGCCGCGGCCGCGCTCGTCGGCTGCCGGCCGGACGATGCGACGGGCCGCGCCGCGCGCGACGTGCTGCGGATCGTCGATCGCGACGGCCGGCGCGTTCAATCGACCCCGCTCGATCTCGCGCTCGGCGGCGAGGGTGTCACATCGGATCGCCACTGGCTGCAGGCGGAAGGGAGCGAGCCGGTGCCGATCGTCGAGGTGGCCGCGCCGCTCGGCGATGCGGACGGCAACGTCGACGGCGCCGTGCTGCTGCTGCGCGAAGCCGGCGCCGACCGTTCGCGGGCCGATGCGTCGCGGTTGCAGCGCGCTGTCGTCGACGCGTCGCCCGACGCGATCGTCGGCATCGATGGCGACGGCCGCATCGTCAGCTGGAACCCGGCCGCGCAACGCATGTTCGGCTACGACGAAAGCGATGCGCATGGGCGCACGTTCGAATCGCTGGTGGCGATGCGCTGGCTGAAGCGCAAGCCGCTCGTGCAGTCGTTCGAGGACATGCACGCGGCGGTCGGGCCGATCGACCTGCTGTGCGTGCGGCGCGACGGCCGGCGTTTCCGTGCGACCGTGTCGGCGGGCCCGGTACGCGGCGACGTGCGTGCGTCCGTCGCGTTGTCGCTGACGCTGCGCGAAGCCGGCGCGCAGCGCCGCCGCGACCTGCGCGCGCAGCGGTCGCTGCAGGGCGCACGCGATGCGCGCGACCAGGCCGATACGTCGAACCGGCTGAAGGACGAACTGCTCGCGACGGTGTCGCACGAGCTGCGCACGCCGCTGAACGTGATCTACGGCTGGGTCGAGGTGCTGCGCAATTCGGGCGACAGCGCGCTGCAGCAGCAGGCGATCGACGCGATCGACCGCAGCGCGCGCTCGCTCACGCGGATGGTCGGCGACATCCTCGATGCGTCGTCGCTCGCGACCGGCAAGCTGCAGCTCGACGCGCGGCCGGTGGACGTCGTGCGGCTGTTCTCCGATTCGGTCGGCGCGTTCCAGACGGCCGCGTCGTCGGCCGGCATCGTGCTCGAATTCGACTGTGCGGCGTCGACCTGCGTGGTGTCGGGCGATGCCGAGCGCTTGCGGCAGATGCTGTCGAACCTCGTGTCGAACGCGCTCAAGTTCACGCCGTCCGGCGGCAGCGTGACGGTCGGGCTCGCCCGCAACGATGCGCGGGTGGTGCTGACCGTGAGCGACACGGGGCAGGGCATCGTGCCGGCGTTCCTGCCGTACGTGTTCGACATGTTCCGCCGCGCGGAGGATTCGCCGGCGTCGTCGCGGCGCGGGCTGGGCCTCGGCCTGTCGATCGTGCGGCATATCGCCGAGCTGCACGGCGGCGGCGTGACGGTCGAGAGTGCGGGCCGTAATCGCGGCGCGACGTTTACGGTGACGCTGCCGGCCGGCTGGCAACCCGTCGGCGCGATGGCGTGGGGGAATGCGCACGTGGACGGCCATCGCGCCCCGTTGACGCTCGATACGCAACGCATCCTGATCGTCGACGACGATCCGACCACGCGCGAGAGCCTCACCGCCGCGCTGACGACGTTCGGCGCGGCCGTCGCGATCGCGTCGACGGGGCGCGAAGCGCTCGCGGTGGCCGCCGATCTACGGCCGACCGTCGTGCTGTCCGATCTCGCGATGCCCGACGGCGACGGCTTCTGGCTGCTCGACGCGTTGCGACGCGCCGGCATGAACGGCGGCGGCGGGCCGCCCGGCATGCGGGTGCTCGCCGTGACCGCGCATGCGGGCCTGGCCGACGAACGCCGCGCGCTCGAGGCCGGGTTCGACGGCTATCTGTGTAAGCCGGTCGACGTGCGCGAACTGGCGGACAAGATCGTGCGCGTGACGAAGCAGGACGGCTGACGCGGCGGCCGTCCGTCGTTGTCCTGATGCGACGGCCCGTTTCGGTGATGCGGGGCCGATCTTGGCCGGAGGCCGGCAGGCAGTATCGCGCGCGGCCTTCGATGCGCCATCACGTCCGCTTCGGCTGCGACACGCCTTCGAGCGTGTTCGCGACGTCGTCGCGTGCCGGGCCGGCCGAGCGCGTCGCGATGTCCGCGAGCGACAGCATGCGGACCAGCCGCTTGTCGTGATCGACGACCGGCAGGCGCCGCAACTGCGCATCGGCCATGTCATGCTGGATCTCGCCAGCGAATCCTCCTCGATGACCCGAACGTCTTCGCAACGACCATGCCCGGGGTCGGCACGCGGCACGCGACTTGCCGTAGCGACGCGGAACACGACGAAGATGACGACGACCACGTGCGGCGCGACCCGTGCCGGCCGCGCGCCCATCACACGGAGGCACGATGACGATTCCAAAACGGCGAGAGGGCGTGCGCTACGAGCTCAACGTTTGCGGGGGCGGGTTCGATTCGGTGAAAAGCCGCTTCCAGGAATGGAAGCGCGAACCGCTGATCTACCGGCCCGAGCGCCGGATGTTCGAGGGCAAGGCGGACGTGCGGCCGCTCGGAGACGAGACGTTCGGCGCGACCGAGCCGGCGAGATTCGCGCTGCAGCGTGCATGCGAGCCCGCCGACACGTATGCGCTCGCGGCACGCGTGCGCGACGACGGCCGCGAGCTATGGCTCGTGATGGCCGCGTACGACGCCTAGCGGCGCGCAGGCAGGCATCGCGGCGAACGACGGCGGCCCGCGACCTTCGGGCGCACCGCGGGACGACGTGCTTGACGCGTGAACGGACGGCACGCGGATTGCGGATTGGCCGGGGCCTGCCCAACCGATTCCGCGGCTGCCGCGGATGTCAGGAGGTGTTCGATGAAACCGATCCGCACGATCCGCACCGGCGCATGCCTGCTGGCCGCCGCGTGCGCGCTGGCTGCCTGCACGCAACCTGCTCCCTACGGCGCGCGAGGCGCGCCGCCCGCACCGCCCGGCGCCCATCCGCCGTCGCCGGGCACGACGATGCCCGATGCCAATACGCGTTACGAGCCGCGGCCGTCGCCGGGCAACACGTTGCCGCCGGGCGCGACGGGCGGCGATCCGGCCGACGTGCCGCCCCCCGGCCCGAACGGCACGCCGGGCGACCCGCCGCTGCCGGGCACGCCGCCGCCGACGCAGTACTGATACATCCCACGGCCGGCGCGTGGCGGGACCGTGCGCGAAACACGTGCCCAAAACTTGCCGACCCGCTTGTAAAAAAGCGGCCCTCGACGGTTTGCAAGACGGGGTACGAACCCGCGTGACCCGCGACGCGGTGCGGTCGCGCCGTCTGGCATGGAAGCTGCATCAATCCTGACCGAATACGAAACGAAACCCGTGAAACGTCAGGAGGACCATCGATGTCCGTCTCGCTTGCGCTGCAGATGCGACAGCATCTGGCACTTACGCCGAGGCTTCAGCAGTCGCTGCGGTTGCTGCAGTTGTCCTCGCTCGAATTTCAACAGGAATTGCGGCAGGCGCTCGATCAGAATCCGTTCCTCGAGGATGGCCAGGCAGACGAGGAGGCTGGCGCCGACGCCTCCGGGCAGCCGGCCGAGGCGGCCGCGCCTGAAGCCGCACCCCAGCCCGACGACGCTCGCCCGCAGGACGGCGAAGCGCCCGAAGTGCCCGACGTGTCCGAAGTGTCGTTGACGGCCGCGCCCACGCCGCACGGCACGAGCCGCCACGGCGACGATGCGGGCGGCCAGTCGCCTGGCGAATGGCTGGCCGCGGAGCCGTCGCTGAATCAGCAGTTGCACGATGCGTTGCGGCTCTATCCGTTGAACCGGCGTGACCGCGAAGCCGCGCGCATCGTGATCGACGCGCTCGACGATGACGGTTACCTGCGCCAGGAACTGGCCGAACTGCTGGTCGCGGCCGCCCCCGCGCTGCTGCTCTCCGAGCAGGATCTCGCGGTCGCACTGCGGCTCGTGCAGATGCTCGACCGCCCGGGCCTGGCCGCGCGCTCGCTGTCCGAGTGTCTCGTGCTGCAACTCGATGCGATTCCCGCCGGCACGCCGGCGCTCGCGGAAGCGAAAGCGATCGCGCGCGAGCATCTCGAGCGTCTGGCACGCCGCGAGACGGCCGAGATCCAGCGGCGGCTCGGCTGCGACGCGCCGACGCTGCAGGCGGCCTGCGCGCTGGTGCGCGGGCTCGACCCGCGCCCCGGCAATCATTACGGCAGCACGCGCGGCGACTACGTGGTGCCCGACGTGATCGTGCGCCAGGTGCGCGACGAGTGGATCGTGACGATCAACCCTGCCGTGCTGCCGCGCGCGCGGCTGCATGAACGCTATGCGACGCTGTTCGCGCAGTCGAGCGGCGAACGCGATTCGCCGCTCGGCCAGCAGCTGCAGGAAGCGCGCTGGCTGATCCGCAACGTGCAGAAGCGCTTCGAGACGATCCAGCGCGTCGGCGAATGCATCGTCGCGCGGCAGCGCGATTTCTTCCGCTACGGCGAGATCGCGATGAAGCCGCTCGTGCTGCGCGACATCGCCGAGGAGCTCGACCTGCACGAATCGACGGTGTCGCGCGCGACGGGCAACAAGTACATGGCCACGCCGCACGGCACGTTCGAGTTCAAGCATTTCTTCCCGCGCAAGCTCGAGGCGGCCGGCAAGGGCGTGTGCTCGGCGGCGGCCGCGAAGGTGCTGATCCGCGACATGATCGCGTCCGAACGGCACACCGATCCGCTGTCCGACGTCACGCTCGCGCAGAACCTCGCGGGCCGCGGCATCCTGCTTGCGCGTCGCACGGTGACGAAGTATCGCCAGGCGATGAAGATTCCGCCGGCCGACCTGCGGCGCCGCGACGCGGCATGACGGCGGCCCGGGCGAGCCTGTCGCGTGCATGTGCCGACCGTCGCGTCGACGCGTGCACCCACGACCGGCGCGCAACCATGCCGGCAACGTCCCGTGCCCGGCAGGGCGCGGCGCGTGCCGTGCTGTCGGCCCGATGCGGCAACACGACAATGCGGGATCTCATGCCGCCGGCGAAGCCGATCGCCAGGTCGATGAACGAAAGGGAACGTGAAAAAACGGCGTCCAAGCCGAGACGCGGCAAACCGGAGCACAAGCACGATGCGTGACCGGCGACGACGTGTATTGACCACTGCTGCCATCCAGGAGGTATCCATGCTGCGATACGCCGTCATCTTCTTCATCATCGCGATCGTCGCGGCCGTGTTCGGCTTCGGCGGGATCGCGGCCGGCGCGGCCGAGATCGCGAAGATCCTGTTCTACATCTTCGTCGTGATCTTCCTCGTCACGCTGCTGCTGGGCGTCGTGCGACGATGACCGGCACACCCGGCCGGTCGCAGCGCATCAAGGAGCTCGAGCATGCGCTCGCGAACGGTTTTCCGTCGGAATCGACCGTCGTCGTGCAGTCGGACGACGCGTCCGGGCGGCTGACGATCCAGGTGTCGTGGGTGCGCGTGCCGTCCGACGAGGACGCGCGCGAATGGCGCTGCACGGTCGACCTGCGGTTCGAGCCGGACGTGATCACGCGCTATGCGTCGCTCGGCGCGGACGACCGGCTGCGCGTGCGCACGGTTCTGTGCGACCGCGCGCGGCGCGCGGTGGACGAGCGCAAGCCGCGCGTCGAGGAGGCGGCGATCGAATGCAACGTCGCGCTCGACGTGACGCGCGCCGAACTCGACGCGGCGCTGCGCGCGCCCTGACGCCGTTGCCGTTCGCAGGATGGCGACGCGGCGATCCGCGTGGCCGCTGCATCCCGAACGCGGCGAGCGCATGTCGATACCGATGCTTCCCTCACCCCCTCGGCGCCACCCGCTGCGTGGCGGCCCGATTGCGTGGCCGCGCGCATCGTCATACACGCGTCAGCGCCGATGCTGCAGCCGGTGATACCAGTTCATCAGCGGCGTCGCGGTGATCCCGTGCGCGATCACCGATGCCGACACGACGGCCAGCACGGGGGCCGCGAGCGGGCGCACCGCGGCGGCGGGCCCGTGTTCGAGCGCGAACAGCAGGTAGTAGAACGAGCCGATTCCGCGAATGCCGAACCACGCCATCAGCCGTCGCTGCGCATGCGTCGCGCGCGAACCGGTGAGCGTGACCAGCACCGCGAGCGGGCGCACGGCGACGAACAGCACGACGGCCAGCGACGCCGCGCCCCACGTCAGCAGCGGGCCGGGCAGCGTCATGAGCACGCTGCCGATCATCGTCATCACGATGGCTTCGGCGATCCGTTCGAGTTCGATCGTGAAGCCGAGCACCGATTCGGCCATGAACGCGTGCGCTTTGTCCGGATGCTTCTCGGTGGCGACGACGTCGGCCGAATCGATCTGGCCGATCACGTCGCGCGGCGCGCGATCGCCGCTCGCGCGGTGCTCGACCCGGCGCATCGCGACCCCGGCCGCGAACGTCGCGATGAACCCGAATGCATGCGCGTACTGCGCGGCGCCGAACGACAGCACGATCAGCGCGAGCGCGAAGAAGCCTTCGAGGCCGAGCGCCTGGGCGTGGCGCGTGCGCAGCCAGCCGATCGTCTTCGTCGTGATCCAGCCGAGGCCGCCGCCGATCGCGGCCGCACCGGCGATGCCCCACAGCGCGGTGAGCGCGAACGCGCCCGACAGCGGCGGCAGCCCGTGCGTCGTGCCGGGCGCGCCGCACAGCGCGAGCCCGGCCAGCGCGAACGGCAGTGCGATCCCGTCGTTCAGGCCGCCTTCGCCAGACAGCGCGAAACGCACGAGATCGCGATCGCCCGGGTCGTGCACCTGCACGTCGTGCGCGAGCACCGGGTCGGTCGGCGCGAGGATCGCCGCGAGCAGCAGCGCGGGGCCCCAGTCGAGCCCGAGGGCGAGCATCGCGCACGCGGCCAGCAGCGGCACGGTGAGGCCCATCGCGAGCAGGCCGAGGCGGCATGGCACGCGCCACAGCCGGTCGGTGAGCGGCACGCGCAGCCGCAGCCCGATCGCGAACAGCGAGACGAGCAGCGCGATCTCGACGATCTCACGCAGCAGCCGTGCGTCGCGTTCGAGGTCGAGATCCAGCAGGCCGGCGCCGGCCGGGCCGAGTACGACGCCGAGCACGAGATAGATCATCGCGGTGCTGACGGGCAGGTGGCGCAGCGCGGACGTCGCGACGCCCATGCCCATCAGCACCGCGCCGACGATTACGTACCAGAGCGTCTCGTGCATGTGTGCGGTAGCAGGCAGATATCGGGTCGCGCGACGTCAGGGCTTGCGGCCGAACGCTTCGCGCAGCTTCCGTTTCGCGCGTTCGAGCGTGGCGCGGCGCGTTTTCGGCAGGTTACGGCCCGCGCGGTTCACGTAGAAGTTCAGCATCGACATCGCCGACTGGAACGGCGACGCCTTGCGGCGGCGGCTGTGTTCGGCCGAATGCTTCAGCGACGCGGCGATCGCGGCCGGGTCGTCGGACTTGAAGATGTCCGGTTCGAGGTCGAGCGCATCGCTTTTTTGCATGACGTCGGCGGACCAGCGCTTGCGGTGGTGCGGGTCGGTGCCGCGGGCGCGGCCCGGGCGTCGTGTGAGGTGCTTGCCATGCGCGCGGGTAGCGGTAGCGGAAGGCATTCCATGGGCTCCATTGAAGGTGACAGGGGCGTCGTGACGGGGTGAGGTACGCAAACCGCGTGCCGCGCCGCGCGCGTGATCCGTCCGACGAACCCATGCCGGCCGCGGCACGGGGGTTGCTGCAAACGACAGAGAGGACATGCCATCCCGCCATCACGCAGGAGGACATCATGCAATCGCATTCCCGGATCTGGCTGGAAAACGACGAGATCGACGCCGATGCCGATGGCGACACGATCGACGCCGACGATCTCGATACGACGGTCCATGTCGACGTCGCGACGGGCAGGATCACGTTTCAGGCGGCGTGGGCGGAGGAGGCCGATCCGCCGCCCGAGACCGCGCGGCATTCGGTCATGCTCGTGCTCGACTGCGACACGATGGAGCGCTATGCGGATCTCGACGAAAGCACGCGGATGCGCGTGCACGCAATCCTGCACGCCACGGTGGAGGACCTGCTCGAGCGCCTGCCCGACGAACACGTGACGCTGACGGTCGAGCTGACCGATGCGATGCTCGACGCCGCGCGCCGTCTGCAGTAGCCGCACGGATCGGCTTTCAGATACTCGAGATTGGCGCGGGCTGGCAGGCACGTCGCTTGCTGCGCGACCGGCATGGCACGACACGTGCCGCCACGCGGACGGAGGGGCTCATGAGCGGAAAGTTGATGCATTGCAAGGTAGCCATGCTCGCGGTCGGGGACACACCGGTCGATCGCTTTTCGGCGCGGGGCGCCTGAGACGATGGCCGCCGATTCCGCCCGCCGCGTGACGCTGGTCGACGAGCCGCCCGTATTCGACGGGGCGGCGCTGCAGTTGCGTTTCGTCATCGATGTCGATGGCGAGCTGCAAACCTGCGCCATCACGGTCGAAGCGCTGGAAGATCATTTCGGCGCACGCTCCGCCCTAGAGGCCGACTTGCGCGATGCGTTCGAACAGGGCCGCGCACGCATCGCAGCCGCCTGCGCTGACGTGCTGGGCGATAGCAGCGGCGGTGGCGGCAACGGTGACGGTAACGGCGGCGTAGTGCTGCACAGCGGCTATTTCCGTGCGCCGGCCGGTCGTGCGCGAGCGGGTCTGTTCCGGTCTCGGCGATCCTGACCCGGTCGACGTTCCCGGCGTGTCCTGCGTCGGTTTCCCTCCTGCCGGTTTTCCTCCCGCATTACACGCCGTTGAAAACTTTGCACCGCGCATGGGCCGCCGTGTGGTGCCACATCGTGCCGCGCGCAAGCGGCACGGATAACGAGGGCGCCGCGCCACCCGGCATGGTCCCTGCATGCATTGCTGCTCGCCGGCGCGCATCTCGCGCAGCCGCCAACGGGGAACGAGCATGCTGACCGCACATGAATTCGCCACGCTGCTGCTGGTGCATCGCGCACCGGAGCAGATCCAGATCGACCGCGAGGATGTCCTTGCGCTGGTCGAACAGCACCTGATCGTGATGCAGCACGACGACGCGTCCGGCGAGCGCCGGCCCGCGTTGACCGCCGACGGGTTGTCGGTCGTGCAGTGCGTGCAACGCAACGACGCGCGCGAGCCCGACGTCACCGACGCGTGACGGGCGGATGCGGCGTTTCCTGTGTAGCGGAAAGCTGCGCGTTGCCGGCGGGCGTGTTGTCGTGAGGCTTGCTTTACTGTCCGGCCGGTCGTTCAGGGCGGTATCGATCAACGATCGCGGGCTAGATACACGGCTGCTGCAAGACGGGCATCTCCTTCGCCCCAGCCAATGCGCAAAACCGATTATGAAAGCTCGTTTCTGGCGTAAATCGATTTTGGATGTACAAAAACGATTACACGCAGGCTGTCTTGCACAAATTTGATTTTGCCCCTGGCAACTTGGGTACGAGCAAATACGTGATGCTCGTGACTAAAGGCAAACGCCACGACTTCCCGGAATTTCATCCGCCGGAAACGCGCGTGCGCTGGACGATCACGATTCGCTCGTTGGACGCGCAGCCACCAGCACGGCAATCGGTAGCGCGGCGAGCCAGTCACCGAGCTTGATCAACCCTCCCGCCACGTCGACGGCATCCCCCGCATTCAGCCAATCCATCCACGGCCCGTCGATATCGCGCGGCAGCACGACCACCGTATCGCCCCATTGCGCGGGTTCCACGCGCGGCAATTCCGGTGCTTCACCGAGCAATCGACCCGCGATCCGTGTCGCGACCACCACCACGGTGGCCTCGTCGCTGCACCGCGCGAACGCCACCGCATGACGCCCGAGCGGGCCGCGTACGCGCAGCGGCACGTAGGCGCCGTCCGCGAACGTCGCCGGCCATCGCGCGCGCAGCGCCAGCATGCGCTCGACCAGCGCCCGTTTCACGCGCGCATCGGGCCACGTCGCCAGATACGACGCGACCGGCCCGTCGACCCGCTCGGCCGCGAGCGCCGCGAACGGCACGTCGCGGCGGTTGTCCGGATCGACGAGCGAGTGATCCCATGCTTCAGATCCTTGATACAGGTCGGGCACGCCGGGCGAAGCCATCCGCAGCACGGCCTGCGTCAGGCTGTTGACGACGCCGGCCGGCGCGATCCGCGCGACGAACGCATGCAGCCGATGGGCGAAGTCGCCCGGGCCGCGCGGCTTCAGGATCGCGCGGACGAACGCTTCGCAATCGCGCTCGTAGCGTAGATCGGGCGCGAGCCAGTCGGTGTGAAGCTTCGCCTCGCGCAGCGCTTTCGTCTGCCACTGCACGACGCGTTCGGTGAGCGCCGCGCGCCCCGCGGCGTCGTCAGGCGAGAGTTCGGGCGGCCAGCAGCCGACGAGCGTCTGGTACAGCATCGCCTCGGCGGCCGGCCCCGGCGCCCATGCGAGCTCGCGATGCGCGCCGCCGCGATGCGGCCGGTTGAGCGCGGACCAGTCGAGCGACACCGCGCGCCACGCGTCGGGCATTTCGCTGAGCACGGCCAGCCGCGCACGCGCATCCTCGCCGCGCTTGTGGTCGTGCGTGGCGGTGGCGACGAGCCCGTGCGGCACGGTGCGCGCGCGGCGCCGATTGCGCGCATGGAACGCGCCGCGCGACAGGCTGAAGTCGCCCGCGTCGGCGCCGACTTCGTTGCGCGACAGAAGCCGGCCGTAACGGTAGTGGGCCGTATCCTCGACACCCTTCGCGGCCAGCGGCGCGGTGAGCTGCGCGAACGCGACGCGCGCCGCGTGCAGCGCGGCGGCGTCCGCGCGCGGCACGCGTACGACCGGCCACCCGAGCCAGGTGGCGACGTGATCGAGTGCGAACCGGTCGGCAGGATCGACGGCCTCGACCGCCCGTTCGTACGCCTGCGCGAGCACGCGACGATCGGCGTCGGCCGGTTCTTCGTCCTGCACCGGATACATCCGGTACACGGGCAACTGCACCGCGAGCTCCCCCAGTACGCGTCGAATCGCGATCCGGCTGACGTCGCGCGTCGCGGGCGCCGCACGCGCCACGCGGTGCATCGCCCGCGCGGCGCGCGCATGCTCGACGGCGAGCTGGCGCATCAGCACGCGCCGCTTGCCGTCGAGCGCTTCCTGCGCGAACGTGCGCGACACGCCCGACACGTGGGCCCAGTGCGCGGCGAGCGGCCCGGCGCCGGCCGGATCGTGCAGCAGCGCGCCGACGTCGTTCATGAAGTCGTAGCCGGTCGTGCCGTCGACGGCCCAGTCGGCGCGCAGCGTTTCGCCGGGCGCGAGGATCTTCTCGACGACGATGTACGGCCGCGCGTCGCGTTGCGCGGCAAGCCGTTGATGCAGCCGCCGGCCGTACGCGCGCGGATCGGCGAGGCCGTCGACGTGATCGGCGCGCAGGCCGTCGATGTAGCCGGCCGCATGCAGCCGCAGCGGCAGCGCATGAACGGCATCGAACACCGCATCGTCGTCGACGCGGACGGCCGCGAGCGTCGCGATGTCGAAGAAGCGCCGCCAGTTCAGCTCGTCGGCGGCCGTGCGCCACCACGCGAGCCGGTAGTACTGGCGTTCGAGCAGCCGGTGCAGGCAGGCGCGGGAGCGCGCGCGGCGCGGATCGGCGCCGCGCAGCACCGCGTCGAGCGCATGCGGGCCGTGCGCGGCCGCGTGATCGCGCAGCGCCGCATGCGCGGCGGCCAGTCGCGTGCTGTCGCGCGGCGGCGCCGCGTCGAAGCGCTCGGCGAGCGCGTTCAGGTCCGCACGGTTCGCGATGCGCAGGAGCTCCGCGTAGGCGGCGGCGGCCACCGGCAGGCGTCGCCCGGGGCACGTCACGAAGAAGCGCCCGGTGGCCGGATCGGCGTCGAGCGTGATGTCGCCGGCCGCGAGCGCTTCCCCGTACGGCGTGCCGAGGCAGGGCAGCAGCACCTTGCCGTCGAGCGTCGCGTCGGGCGGATGCCAGTCGATGTCGAAGTGGTGCGCGTACGGGCTCGCGGGGCCCCATTCGAGCACGTCGTTCCACCAGCCGTTCGACGAGCCGCCCACGCCCATGTGGTTCGGCACGATGTCGACGATCACGCCCAGCCCGTGCGCGCGCAGCGCATCGACGAGCCGGACGAAACCGGCTTCGCCGCCGAGCTCGGGGTTGAGCGTGCCGTAATCGACGGTGTCGTAGCCGTGCCGCGAACCGGGTTCGGCCGTCGCGATCGGCGACAGGTACAGGTGGCTCACGCCGAGCCGCGCGAAATAGCCGGCGTGCGCGGCCGCGTCGTCGAACGTGAAGCCCGCATGCAGCTGAAGTCGCAGCGTCGCGCGTGGCGTCATGGGCCGGGCTCCCGCGAACCGCGTGCGCGCACCACCGCCGCGATGCGCTCGCGCACGTCGGCGTCGAACAGCGTGTCGATCGCGCGCGGCAGGCGCTGCCGCCAGTTCGGGTGCCCGCAGGGCGGCCCCGGCAGGTTCGGCTGCGTGTCCAGCGCAAGCAGATCCTCGAGCGGCAGGATCGCGAGCGGCGACGGGCTGCGCGCGACGTACGCGAGTATCTCGGCGACCGGCGGCGCGTCGGCCTGCGGGGCGGCGGTGCCGGCCGGCGCGCAGCCTGCTTCCTGCAACGCGCGCCACAGCGCCGCGCGTTCGGTGGCGCGCGCGGCATGCGCGGCGACGACGTCGGGATCGACGGCGGGCGGCGGGGCGGCTTCCGCGGGCGGCGTGGCGTTGGCCGAGGTGGCCGCGCGGGGCGCGGTGTCGTCCTGCTCGTGCTCGCTCGTCTCGTCTGCCCGCGCACGCGCCGCCGTGTTGCGCGCCGCCCCGTCGTCGGACTGCTGCGCCGCCTCGGCCGCGATCCGCCGCCAGGCCAGATCGACCCCGCGCCACCAGCCGGCCACAGTCGGCAGATCGTGCGTGGACGTCATCGCGATCGCGTCGCGATCCCATGCCGACGGCGGCCGGAACGTGCCGTCGGCGTCGCGCTCGAACCACAGCACGCGCATCCCGGCGATGCCCTGCGCGCCGAGCCGTTCGCGGAAGCCGGCCGGCACCGTGCCGAGATCCTCGCCGATCGCGAGCGCGCGATGACGGGCCGCCTCGAGCGCGACGAGCCGCACGAGATCGTCGACCGGATAGCGCAGGTAGGCGCCGTCGCGCGGCGAGCCGCCGTCCGGCACGATCCACATCCGCGCGAAGCCGAGCACGTGATCGATGCGGATGCCGCCCGCATGCGCGAACGCCGCGCGCAACAGCTCGACGAACGGCACGAAGCCTTGCGCACGCAGCGCGGCGGGCGTCCAGGTCGTCACGCCCCACGCCTGGCCGGCCGCATTGAACAGGTCGGGCGGCGCCCCGAGCGAGACGCCGCGCAACAGCGTCGCGCCGTGCGCCCACGCGTCGCTGCCGGCGCGATCGGAGCCGACCGCGAGATCGGCGATCAGTCCGGTGGCCATGCCCGCGCCGCGTGCCGCGTGTTGCGCGTCGCCGAGCGCGCGCGACGCGCACCATTGCAGGTACGTGTGGAACGCGACCGTGTCGGCATGGGCGTGCGCGAACGCATCGACTTCCGCCGATCCCGGTTCGCGCCACGGCGCCGGCCATTTCCGCCAGTCGATGCCCACCCCGTGCTCGAAGCAGAATGCCTGCAACGCGTCGAAGCGCGCATGCGCATCGAGCGCCGCCCCGCCCGCGGCGCGAAACCGCTGGAATGCGTCACGCGACGGGTCGTCGCCGGCGCGCCACGCGTCGAAGCATGCCCGCAGTCGCCGCAGTTTCAGCGGCAGCACGTGCGGCCAGTCGATCAGCGGCGTGTCGGTCGCGGCACCGGTTGCGTGCTGCACGGCCGCGGCGCCCGGCACCGCGTCGCAGTCGAGATACGCGACGTTGTGCCAGCGCCGCGACGACGGCGAATACGGGCTGTCGTGCGCGGGCAGCGCCGGAAAGCCGGCGTGCGTCGGGCTGATCGCCACCGCCTGCGCGCCGTGCCGTGCCGCATGCGCGGCCAGCCGCGCCAGCGCGGTGTAGTCGCCCGCGCCATCGTCGCCGTCGCGGCGCAGGCTGTAGAGCTGCGCCGCGATGCCCCAGCGGCCGCCCGCCTCCGCCGCGCGCGGGTCGACCGGTTGCGGGCGCGGCGGCGCGATCGTGAGCCCGATGCGCTGGTCGCCGACGTCGAGCGCGTGATAGCCGGGGATCGCGACTGGCGGCAGCGTGCCGTGTTCGCCTTCGCCGCCCACGCGCCCGTCGACATGCCCTCCGGCTTCGAACGTGACCCGGAAGCGCGCGCCGGGCGGGGCGATCGCGGCCGGCAGGGTCAGCGGCTGGCCGGCGTCGCCGGTGACGATGCGCGGGGGCGCCGCGTTCGCGTCGGCGAGCGCGGCGGCGCTTTCCACCCGCTGGGTCGCCGTGCTGCACGGCCAGCCGAGCGCGTCGACGAGCGCGACGAGCGCGTCATCGTCCACCCGCCGCGCGATGCCGCCCGCATCGGTCCAGTCGGATTCCAGGCCGGCCGCGCGCGCGAGTTCGGTGATCGACACGTCGGAAGTCATGATCGTCCCTGCCCATTCATGCGGTGCTGCCGCGCATCGTGGTTGACCTCGCCGTCGCGCCACGCGATGCACGCGCGGGGCGGCAGCCGCAGGTCGCGCAGCCGGTCGCGTGCACGTGGCGGCGTCTCGAACACGATCTTGCCGACCGGCAGCGCGGGCAGCACCGCATCGTGCGCGCCGAGGTTCAACGCGATCGTCAGCGTGCTGCCGTCGCCGAGGCGCCAGCGCGCGGCAAGCGCCTGCGGGTCGCCGTCGCCCGCGAGCAGGTCGACGCCGAGCGCGCGGGCGCCGGGCAGGTTCGGCGTCACGAGCGCCGCACGCACGGTCAGTGCGCTGCGGTAGAAGCGCCGCCAGGCGTCGGTGTCGGGCGTGGTTGCGTCGCTGCTGCCGTGCAGCGTCGAACGCACGAACGTCGCGATGTCGTTCGGATCGGGAATCGCGTCGCGATGCGCGGCATCGGTGAACGCCGGAAAAGCCGCGAATTCGCGGCGCCGGCCTTCGCGCACCGCGTCGGCGAGCGCGCCGCGATAGTCGGTGAAGAACTGGAACGGCTGCGTGCTGCCGTCTTCCTCGCCCATGAACAGCAGCGGGATCGACGGCGCAAGCAGCAGCAGCGCGGTCGCCGCGCGCACCGCGTCTTCGTTCGCGAGCGTGCGCAGCCGTTCGCCGAACGCGCGGTTGCCGACCTGGTCGTGGTTCTGCAGGAACGCGACGAACGCGGTCGGCGGCAGGTGCGCGCTCGGTTCGCCGCGCGGGGCGCCGTCGTGCAGCGGCGACGGTTCGCCCTGGTACGCGAAGCCTTCGCCGAGCGTGCGCGCCAGATGGCGCAGCGGCGCATCGGCGTACGCGCGGTAGTAGCCGTCGCGCTCGCCGGTCAGCAGCACGTGCGCGCTGTTGTGGAAATCGTCGTTCCATTGCGCGTCGAAACCGCCGGGCCCGAGCAGGCTCGCCGCGTTGCGCTCGTTCTCGAGCACGAGGTGCACATGGCGCGTGTCGCCCGCGTACGCGCGCACGCGGCGCGCGAGTTCGCGCAGCCACGCGTCGTCGTCGATCGCGTGCGCGGCATCGATGCGCAGCCCGTCGAAACGGAATTCGTCGAGCCAGTACAGCGCGTTCTCGATGAAGAACGCGCTCGTCTGTTCGCGCGAAAAGTCGATCGCCGGCCCCCATGCGGTCTGCCGGTCCGCGCGGAAGAATGCGGGGGCGTAGCGCGGCAGCAGGTTGCCTTGCGGGCCGAAGTGGTTGTAGACGACGTCGAGCAACACCTGCAGCCCGAGCCCGTGCGCGGCATCGATCAGCGCTTTCAGTTCCTCGGGCCGCCCGTACGACGGATCGGGCGCGAACGGCAGCACGCCGTCGTAACCCCAGTTGCGCGCGCCGGGAAACGTGTTGACGGGCATCAGCTCGATCGTGGTCACGCCGAGCGCGGCGATATCCGGCAGCCGCCGCTCGACGCTCGCGTGGCCGCCGCATGCGCCGATGTGCAGCTCGTACAGCACCGTCTCGTGCCACGGGCGGCCGCGCCACGTGTCGTGGCGCCAGCGGTACGCAGCCGGATCGACGACCTGGCTCGGGCCGTCCACGCCGCCGGGCTGGAAGCGCGACGCGGGATCGGGCACCACGAGATCGCCGTCGAGCCGGTAGCGATACAGCGTCCCGGAGCCGCACGGCACGACGGCCTCGAACCAGCCGTCGCCCACCGCGGTCATCGGGATGGCGGGCCGGTTTTCGCCTTCGATTTCGACGGCGGCCGTGCGGCTCGCGGGCGCCCACAGCCGGAAGCGCGTGCGGTCGGGCTCGACGCAGGTCGCGCCGAACGACGTGTCGAACGCATGCGAACCCGATGGACGGGCGGGGCGTGATCTCATGTCGGGTCTCCCGGAGACAGGTCGGGCGGCACGGCGGCCACCGCGATCGCGGCCGCGTGCGCGGCGACGTCGAGGCCGTCGGCCGGCCACGAGCGCGGGCCGGCGTCGGGCGTGGCCGTGTCGACCAGCACGCGATAGTCGAGCGCCGGCGCGGGCGGCGCGAACACGACCGTCTCGGACGACGCGTTCAGCATCACGAGCAGCGCCTCGGTGCGCCCGGTGCGGCCCGTGCCGACGCGCCGCATCGTCAGCGCACGGCGCTCGTGGTCCTGCCACGCGGGCACGGTCATCGGATCGCCGTGCTCGTCGAACCAGCCGATCTCCGCCATGCCCGGCGCCGCTTCGCGGTCGCCCGACGGATAGCGCGGCGTGGACATCACCGGGTACATGCGCCGCAGCGCGGCAAGCCGCGACACGAAGCGCATCAGCGTCACCGCTTCGTCGCCGCGCGCCTGATCCCAGTCGAGCCACGACAGCTCGTTGTCCTGGCAGTACGCGTTGTTGTTGCCGTGCTGGGTGCGGCCGAACTCGTCGCCGGCCACCAGCATCGGCGTGCCGAGCGCGGTGAACAGCGTCGCGAGCATCGAGCGCGCGACGCGGGCACGCACGTCGCGGATCGCCGCGTCGTCGGTCGGCCCCTCGGCGCCCCAGTTCGCGCTGCAGTTGTCGTCGCGGCCGTCGCGGTTGTCCTCGCCGTTGGCTTCGTTGTGTTTCGCCGAATACGACGCGAGATCGGCGAGCGTGAAGCCGTCGTGCGCGGTGATGAAATTGACCGACGCCCACGTATGGCGCCGCTGGTGGTTGAACAGGTCGGCCGAGCCCGCGAGGCGCGCGGCGAGCTCCGGCCGCTGGCCCGGGTCGCCGCGCCAGAAGCGCCGCACGGTGTCGCGGAAGCGGTCGTTCCACTCGGCGAAGCCGGGCGGATGGCGGCCGAGCTGGTAGCCGCCGGGGCCGAGATCCCACGGCTCGGTGATCAGCTTGCGCTGCGCGAGCACCGGGTCCTGCCGCAGCGCGTCGAAGAACCCCGCGCCGGGATCGAAGCCGTGTTCCTCGCGGCCGAGCGTCACGCCGAGGTCGAAGCGGAAGCCGTCGATGTTGAACGCGGTAGCCCAGTAGCGCAGCGAATCCATCACCATTTGCACGACACGCGGATGCGACAGGTTCAGCGTGTTGCCGCAGCCGGTCTCGTCGACATGAAAGCGGCGGTTGTCCGGCATCAGCCGGTAGTAGCTCGCGTTGTCGAGGCCGCGCCACGATAGCGTCGGGCCGAGCTCGTTGCCCTCGCACGTATGGTTGTAGACGACGTCGAGCACGACCTCGATGCCGGCCGCATGCAGCTGGCGGATCGCGATGCGCATCTCGTCGAGCCGCCGCGTCGCGAGATACGCGGGCTCCGGCGCGAAGAACGCGGCCGTGTCGTAGCCCCAGTAGTTGCGCAGCCCGCGGTTCACGAGCGCGCGCTGCTGCAGGAACGCGTGGACGGGCAGCAGCTCGACCGTCGTCACGCCGATCGACAGCAGGTGATCGATGAACGCCGGATGCGCGAACGCCGCGAACGTGCCGCGCTCGGGCGGGCGCAACCCGGCACGCCGCATCGACGCGCCGCGCACGTGGGTCTCGTAGATCACCGTGTTGCGCCACGAGACGCGCGGGCGCCGGTCGGTGCTCCAGTCGAACGCCTCGTCGACCACCACGCACTTCGGCATCGCGGGCGCCGAGTCGCGCCGGTCCATCGACAGGTCCGCGCGGTTCGAATGCAGGCGGTAGCCGAACAGCGCGTCCGACCAGCGGAACTGGCCGACCAGCTTGCGCGCGTACGGGTCGAGCAGCAGCTTGGTCGGGTTGAAGCGATGGCCGTGCTGCGGCTGGTACGGGCCGTCCGCGCGAAACCCGTACACGGTGCCCGGATGCGCGTTGGGCAGGTAGCCGTGCCAGATCTCGTCGGTGCATTCGGGCAGGTCGAGGCGCGCCAGCTCCTTGCGGCCGGTCGGATCGAACACGCACAGCTGGATGCGGTGCGCGTGCGCGGAAAACACCGCGAAGTTGGTTCCGAGGCCGTCCCAGGTCGCGCCGAGTGGGTAGCTGCGGCCGGATTCGAGACGGGCGGGCAGGGCAGTCGGCATGCGGGGGATCTCCGTGTCGAGGGCGCAAGCATTCAGATGGGGCGCAGCCACAGCGTCGCGAGCGGCGGCAGGCGCAGGGTGGCCGACCACGCCTCGCCGTGCGCGGGCACGGCTTCGGCCCACACGGCGCCGTCGTTGCCGGCGTTGGTGCCGCCGTACGGCGCAGCATCGGTGTTCATCAGTTCGCGCCACTGTCCGGGCGCGGGCAGGCCGACGCGATAGCTCGCGCGCGGCACCGGCGTGAAGTTGCAGACGGCGACCACCAGGTGCCCCGCGTCGTCGCGGCGCGCGAACGCGAACACGCTGTTGTCGCGGTCGTCGCCGATCAGCCAGGAGAAGCCGGCCGCGTGGCAGTCGAGCGCATGCAGCGCCGGCTCGGCCGCATAGGTGCGGTTCAGGTCGCGCACGAGCCGCTGCACGCCGCGATGCGCGGGCGCGTCGAGCAGGTCCCAGTGCGGCGTCGCGTCGTGCGCGAACTCGGCCCATTGCGCGAATTCGCTGCCCATGAACAGCAGCTTCTTGCCGGGATGCGCCCACATGAAGCCGAAGTACGCGCGCAGCGTCGCGAGCCGCTGCCACGCGTCGCCCGGCATTTTCGCGACGAGCGAGCCCTTGCCGTGCACGACCTCGTCGTGCGACAGCGGCAGCACGAAGCGCTCGGAGAACGCGTACACGAGCCCGAACGTCATCCGGTCGTGGTGATAGCGGCGATGCACCGGATCCTCGCGCAGATACGCGAGCGTGTCGTGCATCCAGCCCATGTTCCACTTGAAGTCGAAGCCGAGCCCGCCGTCGCCGGTCGGCGCGGTGACGCCCGGCCACGCGGTCGATTCCTCCGCGACGGTGACGACGCCGGCCGGCGCGGCCGCACCGTGCAGCGTGTCGTTCAGCATGCGCAGGAACGCGACCGATTCGAGGTTCTCGCGGCCGCCGTGCACGTTCGGCACCCATTCGCCTTCCGCGCGCGAATAGTCGCGGTACAGCATCGACGCGACCGCGTCGACGCGGATGCCGTCGACGTGATACCGGCGCGCCCACGCGAGCGCCGATGCGGCGAGGAATGCGCCGACTTCCGTGCGCCCGACGTTGAACACGCAGGTGTGCCAGTCGGGATGCAGCCCTTCGCGCGGGTCGGCGTGCTCGTACAGCGCGGTGCCGTCGAACTGCGCAAGGCCGTGCGGATCGTCGGGGAAGTGCGCGGGCACCCAGTCGACGAGCACGCCGATGCCGGCCGCATGCGCGCGGTCGACGAAGCGCGCGAAACCGTCGACCGGCCCGAAGCGCGCGGACGGCGCGAACTGCGCGAGCGGCTGGTAGCCCCACGAGCCGCCGAACGGGTATTCGGCGATCGGCATGAACTCGACGTGCGTGAAGCCCATCCCCTGCACGTACGGAATCAGCCGCTCGGCGAGTTCGTCCCAGGTCGCGCTGCGGTTCATCTCCTCGGGCACGCGCTGCCACGATTCCGCATGCACCTCGTAGATCGACCACGGCACGCGGTAGCGGTCGGTGTGCGGCCGCGCGTGCATCCAGCCGTCGTCGTGCCACGCAAACGCGTCGAGCGCCGCGACGTCGGCGACGACCGACGCCGTCCGCGGCGGCGCCTCGGTCGCGCGCGCGCAGGGATCGGCCTTGTGCGGCAGCACGCGCCCGTCGGCCGCGCGCAGCTCGTACTTGTAGCACTCGCCCGCGCCGATGCCCGGCACGAACAGCTCCCACACGCCCGACGGCCGCCGCAGCCGCATCGGATGGCGGCGGCCGTCCCAGCCGTTGAAATCGCCCACCACCGACACGCGCTGCGCGTTCGGCGCCCAGACCGCGAAACGCACGCCGTCGGTGTCGTCGATGCGCGCGGGCACAGCGCCGAGGCAGTCGAGCACGGCGGCCGGGTCGCCGGCGGAGAAGCGCGCGAGCACCGCGTCGTCGAGCAGCGTGCCGAACGCATACGCATCGTCGATCACCTGCCGCGCGTCCGGCCAGTCGATCGCGAGCAGGTAGTGAGGGACGCCGCCGTTGCGCGGGATCGTTCCCGCGAAGCAGCCGGCGCGATCGACGCACGCGAGCGGGCCGAGGTCGGCGCCGTCCGGCGACAGCGCGTGCACGCTTGTCGCGCCGGGCAGCAGCGCGCGCACGACGACCTCGCCGGCCTGCCCGTGCGGGCCGAGGCACGCGAACGGATCGGGATGACGGCCGGCGAGCAGCGCATCGATGTCGGATCGTTCGAACAGCGTGTCAGTCATCGCGTGCCTCCGTCGTCGGATGCGCCGCCATCGCCGAGCAGCCGCTCGACCAGCGCGGCGAGCCCGCCGACCGGCACGCTCAGCCAGTCGGGCCGGTTCGCGGCTTCGTAGCACAGCTCGTACGACGCCTTGTCGATCAGGAACAGCGCGAGCAGGCGATCGGCGTAGCGCGGGTCGACGAAACGCGCGGGGGCCTGCTCGGTAGCCATGCGATAGCAGTCGACGAAGCGGTCGGCGGCAGCCTGCCCGAAGCGGTCGAACAACGCACGCTTGCGGCCGGCCGCCTGCGGCGGCGCCTTCTCGATCGCGAACTGCGCCGTCGCGCTCACGTACGACAGCGAACGCAGCAGGCCGGCCACGTCGCGCAGCGGATGCGATTTCGCGCGGCGGTGCTCGAGCGGGCGCGCCGGCTCGCCTTCGAAGTCGATCAGCAGCGCGTCGCCCTGCACGTCGAGTACCTGGCCCAGATGGAAATCGCCGTGGATCCGCATGCATTGCGCATCGAGCGTGCGCGGCACGAGTTCGCCGAGCGCGCGGACGGCCGCGTCGCGCGACGCGAGCAGCGTGTCGGCCGACGCACGCATCGCGGGATCGAGCGCATCGAGCCGCGTGTGCAGCACGTCGAGCGCGTGCTCGAACGACGCGATCGCGTCCGCGCACCAGCCGTCGACGTGTTCGGGCGTCGCATGCTCCGGCGCGAACGCGGGATCGTCGGACGGCTGCGCGAGCGCGACGTGCAGCTGGCCGAGCCGCGTGCCGATGATCCCCGCGAACGCCGCATAGCCGAGCAGCGCGTCGGGTTCCTCGTTCGCGCCGTCGGCGCCCTCATCGTCGGCCGCCGGCAGCGCGAGCTCGTCCACCGCGCGCCGCAGGAAGTCGAACGAGCGCGTCCACGCGTCGCCCTGGTTGTCGACGTAGCGCTGCAGGATCGCGACCGTGTGCGGCGTGCCGTCCGGATCGACGTGCACGACTTCGCCCGCGAGCGTCGCGGTGTTCGGGTAGCCGATCCGCGTCAGGTACCGGCTCATTTCCGCTTCCGGATGAACGCCGTGCGCGACCTTGCGCACCAGCTTCAGCACGATCGCGTCGCCGATCACGAGCGAGCTGTTGCTCTGCTCGGCCGCGAGCCAGCGCACTTCGGCGTCGTCGCCGGGATCGAGCGAGGCGAGCGCGTCTTCCGGCAGGAACGCGAGCCGGCCGCCGTCGGTGGTCGGCACCGTCGCGCCGTCGCGCAGCTTGCGCAGCATCCCGTGCGCGAACGCCGGCAGCGCGAACGCGTCGGTCAGGTAGCCGACCGAATGGCCGCGCCGCACGCGCGCCAGCGCCAGCTGCGTGAACAGCGGCTGCGAGGTCTCGCCGCCCCACGCGGCCGCGAGCGGCACGACGTAGCGTTCGACGTCGCCCGTCTCACCGGATTCGACCCAGGCCTCCGCATACTGGAACGGTTCGCCCGGCACCGGCGTGACGACGTTCAGCCGGGCCGTGCCGATCGCGCGGTCCTTCGACGCGAACCAGCGCCGCCGTGCGAGCCACGAGGGCAGGGCATCGTGCGCGAGCACGTGCAGCTGTTCGACGTTCGGCCGCGTATCGCCGCGCCGCATCACGAGCGTCACGTATTCGGGCAGCGGCTCCGCGTGCGGCTGCCGCCACGACGGTTCGCGGCCGTGCTCGGCGAGCACGAACCACAGGAACCCGTACGGTGGAAAGGTCAGCAGGTACGTGAGCTGCCCGATCGGCGGAAACGGCGAATCCGACGTCATCTCGATCGGCACGCGGCCCGCGAATTCGGACAGGTCGAGCTCGACGGCCTGCGACGCCCGCGACAGGTTCGCGACGCACAGCACCGGGTCATGGCCGTCCAGCTCGCGCAGGTACGCGAGCACCTTGCGGTTCTCCGGGCGCAGGAAGCGGATCGTGCCGCGCCCGAACGCCTGCGACGCGCGGCGCGTCGACAGGATGCGGCGCGTCCAGTTCAGCAGCGAATGCGGGTCGCGCGTCTGCGCCTCGACGTTGACCGCGTCGTAGCCGTACAGCGCGCCCATTACCGGCGGCAGCACGAGCTGTTCGGGGTCGGCGCGCGAGAAGCCGCCGTTGCGGTCCGACGACCACTGCATCGGCGTGCGCACGCCGTCGCGGTCGCCGAGGTGGATGTTGTCGCCCATCCCGAGCTCGTCGCCGTAGTAGATCACCGGCGTGCCCGGCATCGACAGCAACAGCGAGTTGATCAGCTCGATGCGGCGCCGGTCGCGTTCCATCAGCGGCGCGAGCCGGCGCCGGATGCCGAGGTTCAGCCGCGCGCGCCGGTCGCTCGCATAGGTTTGCCACAGCAGGTCGCGCTCGGAATCGGTGACCATCTCGAGCGTCAGCTCGTCGTGGTTGCGCAGGAACACGGCCCACTGGTTGCTCGGCGCGAGTTCCGGCGTCTGCCGCATGATGTCGACGATCGGGAAGCGGTCCTCGCTCGCGATCGACATGTAGATGCGCGGCATCAGCGGGAAATGGAACGCCATGTGGCATTCGTCCTCGTTGCCGAAATATTCCTGCACGTCTTCCGGCCACTGGTTCGCCTCGGCGAGCAGCATCCGGTTCGGATACTCGGCGTCGATCGTCGCGCGGATCCGCTTCAGGATCGCGTGCGTCTCGGGCAGGTTCTCGTTGCTGGTGCCTTCGCGCGCGACGAGATACGGCACCGCGTCGAGCCGCAGCCCGTCGATGCCGAGGTCGAGCCAGAAGCGCATCACCTGCATCACCTCGCGCACGACGGCCGGGTTGTCGAAGTTCAGGTCCGGCTGGTGCGAATAGAAGCGGTGCCAGTAGTACTGGCCGGCGATCGGGTCGTGCGCCCAGTTCGACGTTTCCGTATCGAGGAAGATGATCCGCGTGCCCGCGTATTTCGTGTCGGTGTCCGACCACACGTAGTAGTCGCGATGCGTGGAGCCGGGCTTCGCGCGGCGCGCGCGCTGGAACCACGGATGCTGGTCCGACGTGTGGTTGATCACCAGCTCGGTGATCACGCGAATGCCGCGCGCATGCGCTTCGCGGATGAAGCGCCGCACGTCGGCCAGCGTGCCGTAGTCGGGATGCACGTCGCGATAGTCGGCGATGTCGTAGCCGTCGTCGCGGCGCGGCGACGGGTAGAACGGCAGCAGCCAGATCGTGTCGACGCCGAGTTCGGCGATGTAGTCGAGCTTCGCGATCAGGCCGGGGAAATCGCCGATGCCGTCGTTGTTCGAGTCGTAGAACGACTTCACGTGCACCTGGTAGATGATCGCGTCCTTGTACCACAGCGGATCGTCCGCGCAGAGCGCCGGCGCGCGGCGGCGTGCGCGGCGCCGGCGCGGGGTGCCGGCCGGTGCGAGCGACGGGAATTGCGCGCGGCGTACGTCGTCGAGGGAATCTTCGCGTTTCATCATCCATGGGCTCCCGAGGAGGGCCGGGCGTCGCCCGGTTCGCGCGCCGCCGCCCGCGCGGCGCCTGGAGACGGCGTGAGCCGCCAGATCGTATACGGGCGCACATGCGGATCGAGCGAGACGTACTGGCGATGCCCGCGCCAGGTTTCCGCATGCGTGGCGTCCTGTTCGAGCGCGTCGAGCGGTTCGCCGTCGACGAGCCCCAGGCCGCGCCACAGCGACGCATCGAGCGTGAAATTCGTGACCTGTGGATGCCACGGATCGGTGCTGATCGCGACAACGACCACGCTGTCGAACGCCGGCGTCGCCTTCACGAACACGAGCACCGCGTCGTTGTCCGCGTCGGCGAACGTGAGGCCGAGATGCGTCTGCAGCGCCGGGTTGGCGCGCCGCGCGCGGTTCAGCCGCGCGACCTCGGCGCCGATATGCGCGGCCTTGCTCCAGTCGCGCGAGCGCAGCTCGTACTTCTCCGCGTCCGCGTATTCCTCGCTGTCGGGCAGCGGCGCCGATTCGCCGAGCTCGAAGCCCGAGTACAGGCCCCACGAGCCGGCCAGCGTCGCCGCGAGCGCCGCGCGGATCACGAACTGCGTGCGCGGCGCGTTCTGCAGGTGGCGCGGGTTGATGTCGGGCGTGTTGACGAAGAAGTTCGGCCGGAAGAATTCGCGCGCCGGGCCGGTCGTCAGCTCGGTCAGGTAGTCGATGAATTCGCGCTTCGACTCGCGCCACGTGAAGTACGTGTACGACTGCGAGAAGCCGACCTTCGCGAGCCGGACCATCATGGCCGGCCGCGTGAACGCTTCCGACAGGAACACCACGTCCGGATGCCGGCCGCGCACGTCGTCGATCATCCACGCCCAGAACGGCAGCGGCTTCGTGTGCGGGTTGTCGACGCGGAAGATCCGCACGCCTGCATCGACCCAGAACAGCACTGCGTCGCGCAGCGCGAGCCACAGGTCGGGCAGCGCGTCCGGCGCGTAGAAATCGGGGTTCACGATGTCCTGGTAGCGCTTCGGCGGATTCTCCGCGAAGCGCAGCGAGCCGTCGGGCCGCCACGCGAACCAGCCCGGATGCGCGGCGAGCCACGGATGGTCGGGCGAGCACTGGATCGCGAAATCGAGCGCGATCTCGAGCCCGTGGCCGCGCGCGGCATCGACCAGCGCGCGGAACGAGTCGAGCGTGCCGAGCTGCGGATGCACGGCCGTGTGGCCGCCGTCCGGCGAGCCGATCGCGTACGGGCTGCCGACGTCGTCGGGGCCGGCCTTCAGGCTGTTGTTGCGGCCCTTGCGCGCCGTCGTGCCGATCGGGTGGATCGGCGGGAAATACAGCACGTCGAAACCCATGTCGCGGATCCGCGGCAGGTGCGCGATCACGTCGTCGAACGTGCCGTGCCGGTGCGGATCGTCGCTCGCCGAGCGCGGAAACATCTCGTACCAGCTGGAGAAGCGCGCCGCGCGGCGCTCGACGTCGACCGGGAAGGTCGTCGTGTCGTGCGTGACGAACGGGCGGTAGCGCAGCGCCGCGAACGCGTCGGCGAGCGGCGCCGCGCCGAGCTGCGCGAGCCGCGCGTCGGCCGGTGCGTCCTTGAATTCGGCGACGAGTCGTTTCATCTGCGTGCGCGCGCGCGCATCGAGCGGATCGGCGAGCTTGAGCGCGGTCGCGAGCAGCAGTTGCGCTTCGCGCAGTTCGAGTGCCACGTCCTGGCCGGCCGCGTGTTTCTTCGCGACATCGTGGACGAGCGAGGCCCAGTCGTCGCGCCAGGCAATCACGCGAAATTCATGGCGGCCGAGCCGGTCGAGCACGACGCGGGCCTGCCAGCCGTCGTTCGGTTCGGCTTCGAACGGGATTTCGCGCCAGTCGTCGTCGCCGGCGGCGCGCCACTGCAGCGCGGCCGCGAGATGCGCGTGCCCGTCGGTGAAGATCGATGCGTGGACGACGAGCGTCTCGCCGATCACGCGCTTGACCGTGAAGCGGCCGCCGTCGACCGACGGCTCGACGCGCTCGATCGCGATCCGGTCGGCCGCGAGCGCCACGGACAGCACACCGCGCTCGCGTGCGGCGTCGTGGCGTGTCGTGACGGGCGGCGCCTGCCACGCATGCAGCAGCGCATACGCGCCCGGGTCGAGCGTGAACGGTTCGAGCGCGGCCGGCGGGTGGGTGTGCGTGCCGTCGTGCGTGGCGACGCGCGTGAATCCGCCCGGCACGCCGGGCAGGATCGTCGCGGGGTCGACCGTCACCGCTGCGTCGAGCTCGGGATTCAACGCGATCAGCAGAGCCGCTTCGTCGTGCTCGAGCGACGGCCCGGTGCCGCGCAGCAACGCGGTCGCCGGTGCGCCGGGCGCGCTCAACTGCACGATTTCGCCGCGCGCGGCCGCCACAGGCGTGGCGCGGCGCCACGCGTTCGCATCGGCGATCGTGCCCGACAGGTCGAAGCGCGCGCGCTCGAACGCGGTGCGGTAGCGCGCCGCTTCGGCGTCGCGCGCCATCAGCGGCATCGTGACGCCGCGCTCGAAGCCCATCGGGACGAGCCAGCCGGTGCCGACGGCGGCAGCGGTCCACAGCGCGCGGCGATAGGCGCGGGCGATGGTGTCATCCGACGCGTCGGGCCAGTCGTCGGCGAGGCGCGGGCCGTCGAACGCGTCGGGAAACGCGATCGGCGAGCCGATCCGCCGCAGCAGCCGGTGTTCGTCGACGAACCACGGCGCGCGCAGATCCCACCAGCGCACCGATGAAAACACCGCGTCGAACCCGGCGCCTTCGAGCTGCGCCAGCGCGTCGCGCGCATGGCCGGGCACGCCGGCGAGCACCGCGGCGTCCGGGCGCGTACGGCGCAGCGCCGCGCGCCAGCCGGGCCACCAGCCCGCCGGCAGATGATGCGGCGCGTCGATCAGGAAGCCGGCCGCGCCCGCATCGGCGAACGCGGCGAGGTGTTGGCACCACCACGCGGACAGCGCGTCGCGCGCAGCTTCATCGCCGAGATTCGCGTGGGCGACGTCCAGCGCGTGCGCGGTGCCGCGCGGATCGATCAGCGCGTCGTCGTGCGTGCGCTCGACATACCAGTCCGGATGCTCGGCACGCAACGGGTTCTCGCGCGCGACCCGATCCGGCACGACTTCGAGCAGCACGCGCAGCCCGTGGCCGTGTGCGAGCTGGGCGAGCCGCGAAAAGGTTTCGAGCGCGCTCGCGCGGGTCGCGAACGCTTGGGACGGACGCCGAAAATCGGCCACGTGGCGCGGAAAGCCGGCGACGCTCGCGGCCCAGAACGCGCCGACGAGCACATGATCGAAGCCCATGCCGGCGACATGCGCGAACGTCTGCGGCCATGCGTCGAGCGGCCCGACGAGACGGGCGTCGCAGAAGTAGAGGTGCGGAGAAAAGGGCGGCGTGGAGTCCATGGCGCGGGCGTAGGGGCGGCAGTCGATGACGCCGGTTCGCCGCAACGCGCGTGCCTGCCGGGTGGTTCCCCGTGGGCAAGGGCGGGTGGGGGCCCGCGGCGGCGGGGACTGTCGTTTTTACATGACCGCTGGGTACTGCATGCACTTACATGCGCGGTACCGAGCGGATATCCGTGCTGTCGCCCGTGGCACGATCGTCATCGGCTTCGGGAAGCGGCACGCCGGGATCGCAGCGCACCACCGCACCGTGTTCGATCCGGTGCGGGAACGGCGGCGGTGCATCGATTTCGTCGCCAAAGCGGGCGCGCACGAACGCCCGCAGCAGGGCCACGCGCGCATCGCGTCCGTGCGCGCCGCAGGTGGACGGGCCATCGACGAAGGTCGCGTCGCATTCGACGTCGTCGCCGTGCCGTGCGATTCGCAGATCGTCGACACGGTCGAGCACCGCGCCCGCGTCGGACCACGACGCCGACGGCACGAAGCACGTGTCGAGCCGCCTGAGCGCGTCGCACGCAGCCGTCACGACCAGGTGCGGTGCGACGGCGGTGAAACGCAGCGTGTCTTCGTCGTCGGCGCACAGCGCGCGTGCACACCAGTAGTCGAGATCGTTTCCGTCGAGTGCGTCGGTTCGCATGGGCCGGCTCCGTCGGGTCAAAACGGGCTCACCGCGCAAGCGGCGTGCCCGCTGCGGGGCGTCGCGCGGTCGGGCACGATCACCATGCGTCGACGTCCCGGCTGCCGTCGATCCGCTGCAGCAGCGCGTCGCAACGTTCGCGCAGCGCGTTCAATTCCGGTGAATCGGCGTCGAGCCGCACCCGTTCACCGCTGTCGGGATCGCGGTTCGCGATCGCGATGTCGTAGATCCCTTGCGCGATCGTCACGGACGCGTCCGCGATCCTGATCCGCGCAAGCCATCCGCATTCGGCGCGATGGCACGCGAGCCACATCCGCTGCACGTCGACGAGCTGACCGGTCGTGAGCCATGCACCGGACCGCATGCGCGCGGCCAGCTGGCTCGTCACGAGATAGGAGAGCAGATCGGTCGTTTGATTCACACGAGGCTCCTTCGCGAAGGGTCGGGACGGTCGATCCGCGAGCCGGGTCGCGGGAGCGGAGCCGGGGAAGGCGTCGGTGCGCGGATCGTCGTCCGGTTGCTGGAGGAACCGCTTCGCGGGCTCGCGCGGCATGCCGCGGCGGTTCGGTGCGCGACCGGCGCGCAAACCGCGTGCCAGCGGCCGGGTGTCAGGCACGGCGCGTGCGTATGGGCCGACGGGGCGCGCGGCGCTCATGCGGCGCGTATTATTTGCATCGCCATCGCAGATAGGTACAAGGAGGCCACCGTGCAAAATCAACAGGACGCACAGATTCGGGACCCGTATCGCGGGCACGAGATACGCGTGTGGGCGCGGCGCAACGACAGCGGCGCGTGGCGTGACGAGGTGCAGGTGTATGTGGGCGGCGAGCGCATCGAGCTGGTCGTGCCGGCGGCCGACGGCCCCACCTGGACGACCGAGAACGAAGCGCTGCTCGCGGGTGTCGAGCGGGGCCGTTATCTGATCGACAAGCGCGTTGACGACGATTGAGCCGCGCGGCGGCCGCGAGCCGGTTCCGCGCAGGCGCGGCCGGTGGTCGTTCGCGGCCTGACGAAACCGACGGCGCGCCGGTGCGGGCGCCGTCGGCGAAGCAGGCGTTTCAGGGCCGCGCCGCAATCTCGTCGAGATGCCACAGCAGATCGGCCGGATCGTCGTACACACGCAGCGCGCCCGCGCGTTCGAGTTCGTCGCTGCCGTACCCACCCGACAGCAGCCCGACGCCGAGCGAGCGGCAGCGGGCGGCGGCGAGCATGTCCCAGATGCTGTCGCCCACCACGACCGTGTGTTCGATCGGCACGTTCAGTTTTGCGGCGGCCGTCAGGAACAGGTCGGGATCGGGCTTCGCGTACTTGACCTGATCGCGCGTCACGACCACCTGCTTCGCCGGATCGACGCCGAGCGCCTCCAGGTTGATGGCGGCCGTCTCCATCCGCCCGCTGGTCGCGATCGCCCAGCGAATGCCCGCCGACGACAGCGCGGCCAGCAGTTCGCGCGCACCCGGCAGCGGCCGGACCTGCGCGCGCAGCCGCTGGTACGCGGCCGCATGGAGGCGCGCCAGCCGCTCGACGCGCTCGGCGTCGAGGTCGCCCGACGTCTCGCGCAGCAGCTGATTCAGGAACAGGCCGCCGCTCATGCCGATCTTGCGATGGATGCGCCACACCGACAATTCGATGCCTTCCGCATCGAGCGCTTCCTTCCACGCGAGTACGTGCTGGTAGACGCTGTCGACGAGCGTGCCGTCGAGATCGAACAGAAAAGACGTTTCAATGCGCATGTGTATCTCCTGGATCGAAAGGGGCGCGTGCAAACGGGTCGTGAGAAGCGTGTCGGCACATTATCGGCGCACGGCCATGTCATGACCATGTCCCGCGGCTCACCGACGCCCCCACGCCGCGCCGTGTCATGGGCCGCTGGTACAATCGCGGCGATCGCCGGGCCGGGTTCTCCGCGCCGCGCGCCCCCAAACCCTCGTCTCGCCGATTCCAGGTATGGCTACACCGGACGCCGTCAGTTCCAAGCACTCGTGGTGGGGTGTCCTGACCCTGGCACTCACCGCCTTCATCTTCAATACCACCGAATTCGTGCCCGTCGCGCTGCTCAGCGCGATCGGCGACAGCCTGCACATGCAGCCGACCGACGTCGGCCTGATGCTGACGATCTACGCGTGGGCCGTGGCCGTCGTGTCTTTGCCGCTGACGCTGGCCACGCGCCATGTCGAGCGCCGCAAGCTGCTCACGTGGGCGTTGCTGGGGTTCATCGCGAGCCACGTCGTGACCGGCGTCGCATGGAATTTCGCGGTGCTGATGGTCGGTCGGCTGGGCATTGCGTGCGCGCATGCGGTGTTCTGGTCGATTTCCGTGCCGCTGGCCGTGCGGCTCGCGCCGAGCGACCGGAAAAGCCGCGCGCTCAGCCTGCTGGCGATGGGCACGGCGATCGCGATGGTGGCCGGCATTCCGCTCGGGCGCGTGGTCGGCGAGACCTTCGGCTGGCGCGTCACGTTCCTGATCATCGCCGGTGCGGCGGCCGTCGCGCTGGTGCTGCTGCGTGCGACGTTGCCGGTATCGCCGAGCCAGGGCGCCGGGTCGCTCAGCAGCATCGGCGTGTTCCTGCGCAAGCCCGCGCTGGTGGCGCTGTACGCGATCACCGTGCTTGTCGTGTCCGCGCATTTCACGTCCTACACGTACATCGAGCCTTTCGTCCAGAGCGTGAACCACGCGAGCAGCAGCCGGATTACGTATGTGCTGATCCTGTTCGGCGTCGCCGGCATACCGGCCGCGATCTGCTTCAACCGCATCTATCCGCGCCGGCCGGACGACTTCCTGCTCGGGTCGATCGTCGCGCTGGCCGGATGCCTGCTGATCCTGTTCCCGTGCGCGCTGAACATCGTCACGCTGTCCGTGCATACGCTGGTCTGGGGCGGGGCGATCGTCTGCTTCGGGCTCGCGATGCAGGCATGGGTGCTGAAGCTGGCGCCGGAGGGAACCGACCTCGCGGTGTCGATCTTCTCCGGGCTGTACAACGTCGGCATCGGCGCGGGCGCGCTGATCGGCAACCATATCGCCAGCGACTTCGGGCTGCCGTGGATCGGCACGTTCGGCGGCGTGGTCGGCGCGGTGGCCGTCGGGATCGCGTGGCTGGCGCTGCGGCTGCACGCGAGGCAGGCGGCGGCCTAGCCGACGCCGGGGGGCGGCATGCGGTGCACGCCGCCACGGCCCGGCCTCGCGCGTTGCCCGTCATGCCACCGAATAACCGCCGTCGGCCACGAGCGCATGCCCCGACACGTAGGTAGAGTCGTCCGACGCGAGGAACGCGACGATCGTCGCCATCTCCTCGGCGGAGCCCCAGCGTCCTGCCGGCGTCGATGCGGCGAATGCCTGTTGCGCCTCGTCCGACGGCCAGATGCCGCGATGATGGAACGGCGTTTCGATCAGCCCCGGGCACAACGCGTTCACGCGCACGCCGCGTTTGAACCATTCGATCGAAGCGGTCTTCGTCATCCCGATCACCGCGTGCTTGCTCGCGATATAGACCGACGCATTCTCGAAGCCGATCAGCCCGCCCATCGACGCGTTGTTGATGATGCTGCCCGAGCCCTGCCGCAGCATGATTTCAGCAGCGTACTTCATCGAGTTGAATACACCGCGCACGTTCGGTTCGAACACCCTGTCGAACCGCTCGGCATCCTGCTCCAGCAGCGGTGCGAACACGCCTTCCGTGCCGGCATTGTTGAACGCGATGTCGAGGCGTCCGTAGGTCGATACCGTGAAATCGAACAGCTTGCGCAAATCGTCTTCGTTCGCGACATCCGCGACGAAGGCCTTGGCTTCGCCGCCGGCAGTCACGATTGCGTCGACCAGTCGATCGAGTTCGGCCTTGCGCCGCGCGGAGACGACGACCTTGGCGCCGCGCCGCGCGAGTTCGATGGCGGACGCGCGACCAATGCCGGAGCTGGCGCCCGTGACCACGGCGATGCGGCCGTCGAGTTGGGCCGGTTTCGTGCTTGCGTTCATGATGAGATTCTCCAGAGTGAGGGATGAAAGCGGCGCATGGGGCTGGGTTGAATCGGTTGCGATGCACGCTTGATGAGCATTGTGGTCGCTCGCCGGTCGTAAAAAAATGGAACAATGGCGCATTCAGAATTCCCGTTTCGGGAATGAAAGGCGCTGCCGCTTTCGCGTTCCGTGAGGATTCTCCATGCTCAACCGACTCGACATCCTGAAGATCTTTTCCGCGGCCGCCGCGGCGCCCACGTTCCGCGAGGCGGCGGCGCGCCTGGGCGTGTCGCCGCAGGTCGTGACGCGTGCGGTGCGCGAACTGGAGGAGATGCTCGGCGAAACGCTGTTTCACCGGACGACCCGGAGCCTGCGGATCACCGCGTTCGGGCAGGCGTTCGCCCGTGACGCGCAGACGGCGCTGGCTGCCGTCGACGGGCTGTTCGGACCCGCGACGGGTCAGGCCGACGCGCCGGTGGGCGTCGTGCGGATCACGGCGCCGTCGGGCATGGGGCGTCGTTACGTGCAACCGATCCTGAGCGATCTCATGCAGCGGTATCCGGGGCTCGTGCCCGACTTGCGGCTGTCGGACGTGCCGTCGCTGGTGGTCGACGAGCAGATCGACATCGGCGTGCGCGTCGGGGCGATCGGCGACAACCGCTTCGTCGCGCGGATGGTCGGGCCGTTGCCGATGTGGATCGTCGGCGCGCCGTCGCTGATCCGGCGGCTGGGCGAGCCCAAAAATCGCAAGGAACTCGAATCGATGCCGGTCACGTGCCTGATCGATCGCGCGAGCGGCCGCGCGTGGCCGTGGATGTTTCGGGGGGAGCACCAGTTCGTCCCGTCGTCGCCCGCGTATCTGACCGACGATACCGAGGTGGAGATCGAGGCCGTCTGTGCGGGGGTGGGGCTGGGGCAGTGCTCCGAGTACCTCGTCCGGCCGTACGTCGACAACGGGCGCCTCGTGCGGCTGCTGCCCGGCCTCGAGCCCGAGCCGTGGAAGCTGCACGTCTATCGGCCGAGGCGCGGGCCGATGCCCCGGCGCATCCGGGTCGTGTACGACGAACTGGTGGCGAAGCTCGCGGACGCGACGTGGCGGGGGTAGGCGATGCGGCCGGGCTGCGGGTCGCGTGGGCGTGTTGGCGCGAAGCGGTGTCGACCACCACTCGACGACGTCGGCGCACCTGCGAAACGGTAACGTGCGAGTAACGTGCATCGCGCGCGGCCATCCGGCCTGGCGCGGTCGCGCCATTCGCCATTCACCGCCGTGCACGCGGCAAGCCGACATATTGCGGCATCATCATGGATGCCGACGCACCGGCGCCCGGTGCCCGAAATTCGACTGGAGAACTGTGCATGCCGATACCCCGGATTGAAACCCGCGACGCGATGGGCGACCTCGATGTGGTCTATCTCAACCCGGATCACGTGCTGTGGATGTCGCAGCCGACCGCTGCGCAGCGGCGGCCGGGCGGCACGGCCATTCGCGTCGACGACCGCGTGAAGGGCGGTTCGTTGCTGATGGCCGACAATCCGCCGGCCGCTCAACTGCTGCAGGATCTCGGGCCGTTCGTGACGGTGACGCTCGCGAACCCGTCGTCCGACTATCCGGACGGTCTCGTCCATGTGCGTGCGCAGGCGATCGTCAAGATCGCGACGGACGACCACGACAAGCCGCTCGCCGAGCGCACGCTCGGCTGGGTCCACGTCAAAGACGGCTCCGCGTTCAAGATCAGGGATTACGCCGGCGTGGCCGCGCAATGGCAGGCGTCGGTGGCGGCTGCCGACCGCTGAGCGGGGCTTCACGTTGGCGCCTTGACGCAGCGGCTCCGTCGTTGTTCCCTCGGGAAAACGGCCGTTTTGCCTCGTGCGCCCTGGCGAACCGCTCAGGTGTCGGAGTGCCGCGCGAACCATGAGCCTGCTCGGCGCCGCAGTCGATACGCGATACGCAGTACGTCAATCTGCCGGGTAACATGGCGCATCGCGACGCACCCACGCCCGTTCGGGCCTCCGCCGCGACACCCCCGTCGAAGCGCTCGATGCAGGTGTTCTCCACCGGCTTGCCGAGGAACCGTCCGTCATGAACCTTTCCGCGTCCGATATCACACCGGAGGAACTCCGGCTGTTCGGCGACCTCGTCGCCCGCCTGGAAGAACTGGGGCCGGTCGTCGACGTGCGGACGTTCGTGCTGCCCGCGATCACGCAACTGCTCCGCGCCGATTTCGCCGCATCGTTCGATTGCGACGAACACACCGGCCTGTGGCGCAACGGCTTCTCGTACAACGTCGATCCGTTGCAGATCGCCCGGTACGAAGCGTGGTTCCAGCATATCGATCCGGTCACGCCGCCACTGCGCGCGCGCCGCGTGGCGACCTGCGTCGACGAGGTGGTGAGCCGGCGCGAGCTGGAACAGACCGAGTTCTACACCGATTTCCTGTGCCGCGACGGCATGCACCACGGCATCAACGTCTATGCGTTCGACGGCGCGACCCATGTGGGCGACCTGCGCATCTGGCGGGCGCAAGGGCGGCCCGATTTCACCGAACGCGACAAGCTGCTGCTGAACGGCATCGAGCCGTTTTTCCGGCGCGCGCTGCTGCGGCGGCGCCATGCGTGCACGGGGCTGACCGGGCGCGAGAGCGACGTCGCGCGGCTGGTTGCCGCCGGTTATACCGACAAGGACGTCGCGCGCACGCTCGGCATCGGGGTGCCGACGGTGCGCACGCATCTGCGGCGCGTGATGGCAAAGAAGGGCGTCGCCAACCGCGCGAGCCTGGCGGCCGCGCTGGCGTAACGGCGGGTTGCACGGCCGACGGCCGGGGTCATCCATTGTGATGATGGGCGTCAAAATCGGCGCGCCCTACCTTGTGACGATCCCCCGTGACGAGGAACGACGACGATGCCCACCCTGGGAACCCTGACGCTCACCGAAGCCCGGAACGCGATCCTGCGCCGGGAATTTTCCTGCGTCGAATACGCGTATGCAACGATCGAGCGGCACGCCCGCTGGCGCTACCTGAACGGCTTTACGTGCGTCGACGATGCGCGGCTGCTCGCCGAAGCGGCCCGCTGCGACCGCGACCTCGCGACGTCGGCCACCCCGCACGCGCTGCTGGGCCTGCCGATCGCGATCAAGGACAACATCGACACCGCGTGCCGGCCGACCGGCAACGGCACGCTGGCGCTGCACAACCGCGTGCCGCCGCAGCATGCACCGGTCGTCGCGCGGCTGCTCGCGCAAGGGGCGCTGATCGCGGGCAAGGCCAACCTGCACGAGCTGGCGTTCGGCGTGTCGGGCAACAACCGCGTGACCGGCGCGGTACGCAACCCCTATGACTTCAACCGGATTCCGGGCGGCAGCAGCAGCGGCTCAGGCGCGCTGGTCGGCGCGGGCGTGGTGCCCGCCGCGCTCGGGACGGACACCGGCGGCTCGGTGCGGATTCCGGCGGCGCTGTGCGGTGCCGTCGGCCTTCGCCCGACGGTGGGGCGCTACCCGTCGGGCGGCGTGGCGCCGATTTCGCGCACGCGCGACACCGTCGGCCCGATCGCGCGGTCGGTCGAGGACATCGCGCTGCTCGACGCGATTCTGTCCGGCACCGGCGCACCCACGTCGCTGCCGATCCGCAGTGCGACGCGCCCCCTGCGCCTGGCGGTCCCGCGCACGACGTTCTGGCGCGGCCTCGCGCCGGACGTCGAACGGGTAGCGAATGGTGCGGTGGCGAAACTAGCGCAGGCGGGCTTCGAATGCGTCGATATCGACCTGAACGACTATCCGGGGTTCTTCGACGACGAGCCGGCCGTCATTGCCCTGTACGAATTCCGGTCGTCGATGCACGCGTATCTGGTCGAGAACGGCTACGACCTGTCGGTCGACGACATCGTCGCGAACGTGGGGAGCCCGGACGTCGCGAAGATCGCCCGCCATATCACCGGCCCCGACGGGATCGGCGAAGCGGCGTACCGTACCGCGCTCGACCGGCGCACGCGGTCGCGTGCCGCGTATCGGCAGTGCCTCGCCGACAGCGGCGCTGACGCGCTGGTGTTTCCGACCACGATCGCCACCGCGTGCCCGATCCCGGCGGGCGACGCGATGATGCTCAACGGCGAGCCCGCGTCGGTGTTCGCGACTTACATCCGGAATACCGAGCCGGGCAGCAATGCCGGCGTACCGGGCATGACCGTCCCGGCAGGGCTGACGGCGGCCGGGCTGCCGGTCGGCCTCGCACTGGATGGGGCGGCCGGCACCGATCGCGAACTCATCGCGGTCGCGCTGGAGGTCGAGCGGGTGCTCGGGCGGTTGCCGGCGCCGAATGATGGATTCGGGGTGGAGGGCAGGTTGGGTGGGTACGCGGGTGTCGATGGGGAGTCGTGATGCGGTGCCGCCGCGCCCCGGGGGCGGTGCGGCAGTTGAATTGCCGGATCCGGTGAGGCTCGCGACGAAGCCAGCGAGCATTCGCGTGAGGCGGACTGCCCTGACGCCGAGCCCTTCGCACGCCCGACCCGATGCGCAAGCACCGCTGACGTGAATCCCGCCGGCGCCGCAGCGTCTTGAACCGGCGACCGCTCGAACCAACGCACGCGAAGCCGGCCGCCAACCGCGCATATCGAGAAACCTGCCCACGAGCCTCGGGCGAGGCATCAGGAAAACCCTGACAGCGGCCCGCCGAGGCCGCTTTTTTGCGTCGCCGCGCGCGTGGCGGCCGATGCCTTTCCCGTCCCCGGCCGTCCACATCCCGGGTGGCCGCTCCCCTCGACCCAGCGCGGCTTCCCGGCCATCTTGCCCGTCATTGCGGGTATGGTGACAGGCTAAATCACCCGAATATCCCCGCATTTCAATACCCGCCAGGTATTGAAATGACCGCCTAAAAGTATTGGACGCTCGATCCGGACGAGACGTATAAATCGCCTCAAGAACTTCACCCCCACGGCGTGCCCCATGTCCTCCGTCACCATCGAACGCATCGAAACCCGCCTCGTCGACCTGCCGACGATCCGCCCGCACAAGCTGTCGGTGGCCACGATGCATGGCCAGACGCTGATGCTCGTCAAGGTGTGCTGCAGCGACGGCGTGACGGGCCTCGGCGAAGGCACGACGATCGCCGGCATGGCCTACGGCCCGGAAAGCCCCGAAGCGATGAAGCTGGCGATCGACACGTATCTCGCCCCGGCGATCATCGGCAAGGACGCGACGCGCATCCAGACGCTGATGGCGTTCCTCGGCAAGCTCGCGAAGGTCAACCACTTCGCGAAGAGCGCGCTCGAAACCGCGCTGCTCGACGCGCATGGCAAGCGGCTCGGCGTGCCGGTGAGCGAGCTGCTCGGCGGCCGCCGCCGCGATCGCCTGCCGGTCGCCTGGACGCTCGCATCGGGCGACACGGCCATCGACATCGCCGAAGCCGAGCGGATGCTCGACCTGCGCCGCCACAACGTGTTCAAGCTGAAGATCGGCGCGAAGTCGCCGGAGACGGATATCCGCCACGTGGCCGAGATCAAGCGGGCCGTCGGCGATCGCGCGTCGGTGCGTGTCGACGTGAACATGGCGTGGAGCGAAACGCAGGCCGCGCGTGCGATTCCGGCGCTGGCCGATGCCGGTTGCGAACTGGTCGAGCAGCCGGTGGCCTCGGCCGCGGCGCTGACGCGCCTGATGCGCCGCTTCCCGGTCGCACTGATGGCCGATGAAATCCTGCAAGGCCCCGACAGCGCCTTCGAGATCGCGAAGCACCACGGTGCCGACGTGTTCGCGATCAAGATCGAGCAAAGCGGCGGCCTGTTCGCCGCGCAGCGCGTCGCCGCGATCGCGGACGCGGCCGGCATCGAGCTGTATGGCGGCACGATGCTCGAAGGCGCGTTCAGCACGGTGGCGTCCGCGCACCTGTTCGCGAGTGTCGCGAACCTGCAGTGGGGCACCGAACTGTTCGGGCCGCTGCTGATCACCGAAGAGATCCTGACGCAGCCGCTCGATTACAGCGAATTCGAACTGACCGTGCCGGACGGCCCTGGCCTCGGCATCGAACTCGACGAGGACAAGGTCAGGCGTTTCACCCGCGACGGGCTGACGAAAGTCGCGCGATAACCCGAGCCAGGCAACGGCCGTCATTCCCCCAATACACGTGGAGACACCATCATGAGCGTCAAAGTTTTCGAGTCCCGGGAAGTGCAGGATCTGCTGAAGGCCGCGTCGAACGCGGGCGCGAACGGCACGAACGGCGGCAACGCGCGCACGCAGCAGGTCGTGCTGCGGCTGCTCGGCGACCTGTTCAAGGCGATCGACGATCTCGACATCACGCCCGACGAGGTGTGGGCCGGCGTCAACTACCTGAACAAGCTCGGCCAGGACGGCGAAGCGGCGCTGCTCGCGGCCGGCCTCGGCCTCGAGAAGTATCTCGACATCAGGATGGATGCCGCGGACCAGGCGGCCGGCCTCGACGGCGGCACGCCGCGCACGATCGAAGGGCCGCTGTATGTGGCCGGCGCACCGGTGCGCGACGGCGTGTCGAAGATCGACCTCGACGAAGACGACGGCGCGGGCCCGCTCGTGATCCACGGCACGGTCACCGGCCTCAACGGCAAGCCGGTCGCGGGCGCGCTGGTCGAATGCTGGCACGCGAACTCGCACGGCTTCTATTCGCACTTCGACCCGACCGGCAAGCAGAGCGAGTTCAACCTGCGCGGCGCGGTAAGAACGGGCGCCGACGGCAAGTACGAATTCCGCACGCTGATGCCGGTCGGCTACGGCTGCCCGCCGCAGGGCGCGACGCAGCAGTTGCTGAACAGCCTCGGCCGCCACGGCAACCGCCCGGCGCACGTGCACTTCTTCGTCGACAGCCCCGACCACCGCAAGCTGACGACGCAGTTCAACATCGACGGCGATCCGCTGATCTGGGATGACTTCGCGTATGCGACGCGCGAGGCGCTGATCCCGCCCGTGGTCGCGAAGACCGGCGGCACGGCGCTCGGCATGAAGGCCGATGCGTACCAGGACATCGAGTTCAACTTCGTCCTGACGCCACGGGTGCAGGGCAAGGACAACCAGATCGTCCACCGGCCGCGCGCAGCCGCGACGGCGTAACCGCCCACCGCCCGCCGGCGCGGCGCCGATGCGCCGCCGCCGGCCGGGTTCCCGCGAGATTCAACCGATTACCGATGCGAGCGTGCTTGCAGGACGCGGCACGCGCATGGGAGGAGCCAACATGTCCGCCACGATCGACCAAGCCACCGACCTGGATCACCTGCTCGCCACTGCCGTGCAGGACGACAAGGAAGCCGGCGTATTCCGCTGCCGCCGCGACATCTTCACGAACGCCGAGCTGTACGAGCTCGAGATGAAGCACATCTTCGAAGGCAACTGGGTGTACCTGGCGCACGAAAGCCAGATCCCGGCCAACAACGACTACTACACGACGTGGATCGGCCGCCAGCCGATCGTGATCACGCGCGACAAGACCGGCGAGCTGCACGCGGTGATCAACGCCTGCGCCCACAAGGGCGCGATGCTGTGCCGCCGCAAGCACGGCAACAAGGGCAGCTTCACGTGCCCGTTCCACGGCTGGACCTTCTCGAACACCGGCAAGCTGCTGAAGGTGAAGGACGAGAAGACGACCGAGTATCCGGTGCAGTTCAACACGAACGGCTCGCACGACCTGAAGAAGGTCGCGCGCTTCGCGAACTATCGCGGCTTCCTGTTCGGCAGCCTCAGCGCCGACGTGCTGCCGCTCGAGGACTACCTCGGCGAAGCGCGCGTGATCATCGACCAGATCGTCGATCAGGCGCCGAACGGGCTCGAGGTGCTGCGCGGCAACTCGTCCTACATCTACGAAGGCAACTGGAAGATGCAGATGGAGAACGGCTGCGACGGCTACCACGTCAGCACCGTGCACTGGAACTACGCGGCGACGATGGGCCGCCGCAAGGAAGACGGCACCAAGGCCGTCGATGCGAACAGCTGGAGCAAGTCGGTCGCGGGCGTGTACGGCTTCGACAACGGCCACATCCTGCTGTGGACGCAGACGATGAACCCGGAAGTGCGGCCGGTGTACCAGCACCGTGACGAGATCAAGGCGCGCGTCGGCGACGTGCAGGCCGACTTCATCGTCAACCAGACCCGCAACCTGTGCGTGTACCCGAACGTGTTCCTGATGGACCAGTTCAGCACGCAGATCCGCGTGGTGCGGCCGCTCGGCGTCGACAAGACCGAGGTCACGATCTTCTGCTTCGCGCCGAAGGGCGAGAGCGAGACCGATCGCACGGTGCGGATCCGCCAGTACGAGGATTTCTTCAACGTCACGGGCATGGGCACCGCCGACGATCTCGAGGAATTTCGCGCATGCCAGGCCGGTTACGCGGGTATCACGGCGATGTGGAACGACCTGTCGCGCGGTGCGCCGTTGTGGATCGACGGCCCCGACGAGAACGCGAGGAAGATGGGGCTGAACCCGCGCATTTCCGGCGAGCGCAGCGAGGACGAAGGGCTGTTCGTGTGCCAGCACGAACACTGGGTGCACGTGATGCGCGATGCGCTGAAGAAGGAACGCGGGGAGGTGGCAGCATGAGCTTCGATTACCGGACCATTTGCGCGGCGCTGTATCGCGAAGCGCGCCTGCTCGACGATCGCCAGTGGGACGCGTGGCTGACCTGTTACACGGAGGACGTCACGTACTGGATGCCCGCATGGGACGACGACGATCGGCCGACCGACGATCACCAGAGCCAGATCTCGCTGATGTACTACCCGGACCGCGGCGGCCTCGAGGATCGCGTGTTCCGGATCAAGACCGAGCGCAGCGGCGCATCGACGCCCGAGCCGCGCACCAGCCACAACGTGACGAACGTCGAGGTGCTGGCTGAACGCGACGGCGAGGTGGACGTGCGTTACAACTTTCACACGCTGAACCACCGCTACCGCGTGACCGATCACTTCTTCGGCACGATGTTCGTCACGTTGCGCCAGGTGGGCGACGAACTGCTGATCGCGTACAAGAAGATCGTGCTGAAGAACGACTACATCCGGCAGGTGCTCGACGTCTATCACGTCTGACGCCCGTTGTTTCGTCATCAAAGACAAGGAAGTGGAGGCGACGCCATGTCCAGCTACAAGATTGCACTGAACTTCGAGGACGGGGTAACCCGTTTCATCGACTGCAAGGCCGGCGAGAAGGTGCTCGACGCAGCCTTCCGCGCGAAGATCAACCTGCCGATGGATTGCTCCGACGGCGTGTGCGGCACCTGCAAGTGCCGCGCCGAAAGCGGCCGCTACGACCTCGGCGACGATTACATCGACGCCGCGCTCACCGAGGACGAAAAGGACGGCGGCCTCGTGCTGACGTGCCAGATGGTGCCGCAGAGCGATTGCGTGATCGCGGTGCCGACGTCGTCGGTCGCGTGCAAGACGGGCCAGAGCGGGTTCGCCGCCACGGTGACGAAGGTCGAGCAGCACAACGACGCGGCCGTCGTGCTCGAACTGGACGTCGGCGCGGCCGCGCCGGTGTTCCTGCCGGGCCAGTACGTGAACATCGACGTGCCCGCGAGCGGGCAGCACCGGTCCTACTCGTTCTCGTCGGCGCCGGCCGATGCGAAGGTCAGCTTCCTGATCAAGAAGATCCCCGGCGGCGTGATGAGCACGTGGCTCGAATCGGCGCAGCCCGGCGACACGCTGGAACTGCACGGGCCGCTCGGCAGCTTCTACCTGCGCGACGTGCAGCGGCCGCTGCTGTTCCTCGCGGGCGGCACGGGGCTCGCACCGTTCCTGTCGATGCTCGAGGTGCTCGCACGCACCGGGTCGCGGCAGAAGGTGCACCTGATCTACGGCGTGACGCGCGATCTCGACCTCGTGCTGGTCGACGCGATCGAAGCCTACGCGGCGAAACTGCCGAACTTCAGCTTCGCGACGGTCGTCGCGGATGCGGCGTCGAGCCATCCGCGCAAGGGCTGGGTCACGCAGCACATCCCGGCCGATGCGCTGAACGACGGCGACGTCGACGTGTATCTGTGCGGGCCGCCGCCGATGGTCGACGCGGTGCGCCAGTATTTCGACGACGAAGGCGTGAAGCCGAACAGCTTCCACTACGAGAAGTTCACCCCCAACGTCACGGCAAAGGCGGCGTGATCATGCAACGATTCTCTGGCAAGGTCATCGTCGTCACGGGCGCCGCGCAGGGCATCGGCCGCGGCGTCGCGCTGCGCGCGGCGGCCGAAGGCGGCAGGGTGCTGTTCGTCGATCGCGCGGATTTCGTCGCCGACGTCGCGGCCGAAGCTGCCGGTGGCGAGACGGCCGGCTTCGTCGCCGATCTCGAAACCTACGACGGTGCGCAGGCGGCGATCGCGTACGCCGCGCAGACGTTCGGCGGCATCGACATCCTGATCAACGGCGTCGGCGGCGCGATTCGCATGCGCCCGTTCGCCGAATTCGAGCCCGCGCAGATCGATGCGGAAATCCGTCGTTCGCTGATGCCGACGCTCTATACGTGCCACGCGGTGCTGCCGCATCTGCTCGCGCGCGGCGGCGGCACGATCGTCAACATCTCGTCGAACGCGACGCGCGGCATCCGCCGCGTGCCGTACTCGGCAGCGAAAGGCGGCGTCAATGCCCTGACGGCGGCGCTCGCGATGGAATACGCCGAGCACGACATCCGGGTCGTGGCCACCGCACCGGGCGGCACCAGCGCGCCGCCGCGACGCGTGCCGCGCAACGCGGCCGGCGACAGCGAGCAGGAACAGGCATGGATGGGCGAGGCCGTACGCCAGGTCACCGAGTCGACGTTCTTCAAGCGCTACGGCAGCCTCGACGAACAGATCGCGCCGATCCTGTTCCTCGCGTCCGACGAGGCGAGCTACATCACCGGCACGGTGCTGCCGGTCGCGGGCGGCGATACGGGTTGAGCGATGTGTCGTGGCGCCACCTGCACGTGTTCAACCTGTGTTCATCGACAACCCATCGGCCGGTGCGAAGACGCCGGCCACGGAGACTCTCATGCGTGATCGCAAAGCCATCGTTCCGGCGGGCATGGAAGCGGTGTACGAGAAAATCGGCTATGCGCCGGGCCTGATGGTCGGCGATACGCTGTACGTATCCGGCCAGATCGGCCGCGATGCGGCGATGCAGCTCGTCGAAGGCCGTGAAGCGCAGATCGTGCAGGCGTTCGAGAATCTGAAGCTTGTGCTGGAAGCGGCAGGCGCATCGTTCAACGATGTGGTCGACCTGACGACCTTCCATACCGACATGCGCGACCTGCCGTTGTTCATGCAGGTGCGCGACCGCTACCTCGCGGCGCACCCGAAGCCGGCGTGGACGGCGGTCGGTGCGCACATGCTGGGCGGCGCGCCGGGCTATATCGTCGAGATCAAGGCGGTGGCCGTGTTGCCGGCGTGATGGGCGCAGATGAGGAGAGGGCGCGTGCTGACCGGGAGTGACAGGCGTCACGACGCAAGACGGCATCCTGACGAAATCCTTTCTCTCGACCTGCGGCGTGAAGCGTCATGCGTCGGTCAGCGACAAGTCGCGCGAGTTCGTTTATGGTGCGAGAGAACGCCGCGTCGTTTCTTTCCTTACGCCGGGAATCCGCGATGAAATGCCTGCCACGCGCCATCCTCGCCGCCCTCGCTGTCACCGTCGCGCAAGCCGTGCTCGCCCAGGCGCCGGGCACGGTGCAACTCGAAGACATGACCTGGACCGAACTGCGCGACAGCATCCGGGCCGGCAAGACCACGATCCTGATTCCGATCGGCGGGACCGAGCAAAGCGGCCCGTACGTCGCGCTCGGCAAGCACAACGCGCGGGTCAGGGTGCTGTCCGGGCGGATCGCGGAAGGCCTCGGCAACGCGATCGTCGCGCCCGTCATCGCCTATGTGCCCGAGGGCGGCTATGCGCCGCCGACGTCGCACATGCGTTTCCCGGGCACGATCACCGTGCCCGACGACGTCTTCGAAAAGACCCTCGAATCCGCGGCCAACAGCTTCCGCGTCCATGGCTTCACGAACATCGTGTTTCTCGGCGACCACGGCGGCTACCAGAACGACATCAAGCAATCCGTCGCGCGGCTCAACAAGTCGTGGGCCGGCACGGGGGCGCGCGCGTTCGTGCCGGCCGCATACTACGGCACCAGTTCCGACGGCTATGACCAGATCCTGCGCGAGCACGGCGTGCCGGCCGCGGATATCGGCACGCATGCGGGGCTGGCCGATACGGCGCTGCTGCTGGCGGTCGAGCCGCGCATGGTCAGGGTCGACAAGCTGCGCAACGCCGCGAAGCCCGGTGCCGTCGACGGCGTCTACGGCGGCGATCCGCGTCACGCGAGTGTCGAACTCGGCCGGCTGGGCACCGACGCCATCGTGTCGCGCACCGTCGACGCGATCAGAAAGGACATCGCCGGCCGCTGACGCAGCCGCGCCATCGCGCCACCTTGGTCGTCGTTCCCTTCAATCGAACCGGGACATCGTCATGCAACCGCGCTTTCGCCGTCATCTTCGCTTCCCCCGTCCCGCGGCCGTCATCGTGGCGGCGCTGGCCGTCGGTGCCCGCGGGGCGATCGCGGCGGCCGCCGTCGCGACCGTACCCGGCATGCCGCCCGTCGTCCATCCCGACAACCTGTACAGCGAGGCGCAGGCCGGCCGCATGAGCGCGGCGGTAGCGGGCGCGTTGCCGCGCATCTACGTGCCGAACCTGAGATCGAACGACGTCTACGTGATCGACCCGGCCACGTACCAGGTCGTCGACCGGTTCGCGGTCGGCCGTAGCCCACAGCACGTCGTGCCGGCCTGGGACCTGAAGACGCTGTGGGTCGCGAACAATGCGGAAGGGCGAACCGACGGCAGCCTGACGCCGATCGACCCGAAGACGGGCAAGCCCGGCCAGCCAGTGAACGTCGACGATCCGTACAACATGTATTTCACGCCCGACGGCCACGATGCGATCGTGGTGGCCGAGGCACATGCGCGGCTCGACTTCCGCGACCCGAAGACGATGGCGCTGAAATCGAGCCTCGATGTGCCGCAATGCAAGGGCATCAACCATGCCGACTTTTCGATCGACGGCCGGTACGCGCTCTTCACGTGCGAGTTCGGCGGCAAGCTGGCCAAGATCGATTTCGTGAACCGCCAGGTGGTCGGCTATCTCGAGCTCGACCGGAAAGGAATGCCGCAGGACATCCGCGTGTCGCCCGACGGCAAGGTGTTCTATGTCGCCGACATGATGGCCGACGGGGTGTACGTCATCGATGGCGACGCCTTCACGAAGATCGGCTTCATCCCGACCGGCGTCGGGACGCACGGCCTGTACCCGAGCCGCGACGGCACGAAGCTCTATATCGCGAATCGCGGCTCCAATCGCGTCCATGGGCCACGTCACGGCAAGGGCAGCGTATCGGTGCTCGATTTCGCGACCCGCCAGGTGGTTGCAACGTGGCCGATTCCCGGCGGCGGCAGCCCCGACATGGGCAACGTCAGCGCGGACGGCACCACGCTGTGGCTGTCGGGCCGTTTCGATGACGTCGTCTACGCGATCGACACCACGAGCGGCGCGGTCCGGTCGATTCCCGTCGGCATGGAGCCGCACGGCCTGACGGTGTGGCCGCAACCGGGCCGCTATTCGCTGGGCCATACGGGAAACATGCGGTAGGGCGGCGGCCGGTCAGCGCGTACCGGCCCGGCCGTTCGACACGCGGGCCGCATGGCTCGCCGATGAAAACCGCGCACGCAACCGCCGCGGCGCAAGCGGCGCGCGGTTCGCGCACCTGCCCGGCCTGCCGCCGGGCGGGCGGCGTCAGACGAACGACACGCAACCGGCGCGCGTGGCCGCCGTCGCGGCGGCCACGTGGCGTCCCAACCGGAGAAAGCCGATGACCGAACGTCAGTCCCCCGACACGACGCCTCCGCACCCGGAGCCCAGCGCGCACGATGCGCTCGAACATTTGCTCGGCAGCCTGCACCGGCATGGATTCCTGCATTTGGCGACCGAGGTCGTCAGCGCGAACGCGCGGCTGGCCGACACGTTCGTCGATGCGCTCGACAAGCCGGGCATGCAGAGCGGCATGCAGAATCTCGCGGTGCTGTTGATGGCGCTGTCGCGCATTCCGCCCGAACAGTTCGGCAAGGCCGTGTTCGCGGCCGCCGACGCGCTGCATCACGTCGGCGCGTGGCAGCCGGCGCAGCACGAGCATGTCGCACCCGGCGTGCGCGGCGCGTACCGGCTGCTGCACGACGAAGCGCTGTGGGACGCGCTGACGCCGTTGCTCGAAGGGTTGAAGGTGTTCGCGCAAGGGCTGGCGCGCGCCCCGGAGACGCCCGTCACCGCGCCCGGCGAGAAGACGACGGGCACCTGACGCAGCGCGTCAGTCCCACGCGTGCTTGCTGAACTGATAGCCCTTGCCGCGAATCGTCTTGATTCGCTTCGGTTCCGTCAGGTCGTCACGCAGCTTGCGGCGCAGCTTCGAAATGCGGCCGTCGATCGAGCGGTCGAAGCCGTCGAACTCGATGCCGCGCAGCAGCAGCGTCAGGTCTTTTCGGCTGACCACCTCGCCGGCGCGGCAGACGAGCGCCCACAGCAGGTCGAACTCGGTCGACGTCAGGCGGGGTGCGCTGCCGTCGGGAAGACGAACCTTGCGATCGGCCCGGTCGATCGAAAACTTGCCGAACTCGAAACGATGAGGCGATGCGGGCTCGACATCGTCCGGGCGCATACGCACCCGTCGCAGATGAGCCTTGATCCGCGCGAGCAGGATGCGCGGCTCGACCGGCTTGTGGAGAAAGTCGTCCGCGCCGAATTCCAGGCCGAGCAACTCGTCGAACAGCTCGTCGCGGGCCGTCATCATGATGACGATGCCGTCGTACCGCATGCGTGCCTCGCGACAAATCTCGAAGCCGTCCTTGCCCGGCAGGTTGATGTCGAGCAGCACCAGGTCGGGGTGACGCGCGACGATCGTGGCGACGGCGTCGGTGCCGTCGAACAGGCGGTCCACCTCGTACTGATGCGTGCGCAGATAGTCTGCGATCAGTGCGGACAAGTGGACGTCGTCTTCGACGAGCAGGATTCGGATGGGCATCGCTAAACGAGGGGATGAAACGGGAAAGTGGCGAGCGCTCAAGCCCAGTCCGACCATGGGGTGACTGAAGAGACGCGCATGATACGTCCAAACATTTCGCTGGAATGTAGCGAAATCTGCATCGCTCGACCGCCCCGTCCGCACGCGAATCACCCGGCCCATGCAGCCGGGCAAATGGGCGAAAGTGTGGAATCGTGTCGTCGCGGAACGGGGCGATGGTTGGGCGATAAGCTCAGGCGCGGGATCCGCTTCATGACCGCCGAGGACCGCTGGCGCGAAGTCGTTCGAACGAAAACGTTTGCGGAAAAATGGCGCGTGAAAAGCACACTCGCCCGGCCCGCAAGCCGGTAAAGATTGCTCGACATATCATTACAAAATATTACGAAACGGGCAACGAACAGGTCCTTACAATCGTGGCGACTCGATGGCGAGCATGCTGCACACCGGCTTACCGGCTGGCCACCAAAGGGAATGCCAACGCGGTGGCGGTGACCGACAGCGTGCCATTGCTCGCCCGGTGCGTCCGTTGGGCGCGGCACTGCCGGTGCCCGACGCGCGCGAATCAATGTCGACGTCTTCCCGCCTTCCAGGCGGCAAACGTGTGGCCGGCAGGATGTTCTGATAGGAATGCGAAATGACGCCGCTTCAAATCATCCGGAGTCTCGATGCACTCACGACTGCGATCGAAGTCGCGGTCGCCCGGGCCGACTGGAGCGAGGCCGTCCGGGCAGCGGAAACACGTTCGGCGTTCCTGATGACGCTGTCACCCGGTCAACCCGACGAGGTTCACGCGGCGCTCCGGAGAATGCGGGAGATCGATATCCGGATCTCGATCACCGCACGGGAAACGCTGGAGGCACGCGTCGCGGAGAGCCGGAAGGCGTTGCACGAAACCCGGCTGGCGTCGCCCGGGGCCGATGCCATGGCCGCCCGATCCCCTTCGTGGCGCTCAGCCACTTCACGGCGCTTCGCGCCGTACACGCATTGACACGGACAGATCCTTGAACATGCCGGTTAGGTCTCAACATTTCGGTGGCGGTATGCGATTTCGAAAACGCATCAGTTATGTCGATGCAACACGGTGGTTCGCGGATGGCGACCACGATCGGGTGGAAACCCGTGAAGGCGGACGCGCGATCGCCACACCGGAAGGCTGGCGTTCGGTGAAGTCGGGTGACTGGATCTTGCGCGATGATTGCGGCAACTGCTGGCCGATGGACAACGGGCTCTTTACGAGCCTGTATGAACCGGTCGTGGAGTGAGCGGCGAGGGCGCGCCAGTGCCGTCCATACGGCCCGCCCGCGTCACCCGTCCGCCGGCAGCCTAGCGGCGCGCGCGCGAAAACAGCAATGAGTCGGTATCGTTGAACCGGATCTGCACCGGCTCCCCATAACCCGCCTTTTCCGCCACGCGGATCGACGCGACGTTGGTCGGCGCGATCAGGCACACGCTGCGCTCGAACCGGTGTTGCCCGTCGAGCCATGCCAGCGCGGCCGAGAGCGCCTCGGTCGCGTACCCCTTGCCGTGCGCCCACGTCGCAAGGGCCCAGCCGGCTTCCGGCACGCCGCGAATCGACGGCTCGATGAGCCGGTGGAAATCGGCGAAGCCGAGATCGCCGACATAGCGGCCCGACGCCTTCTCGCGAATCGCCCAGTACCCATAGCCGAGCAGCGGCCACAGCCCGCGATACGCGAGCATGCGCATCCACGAGTCGCGCGGCGCGGACGGCTTGCCGTTGAAGATGTGCTCGACGACCTTCGGCTCGGCCCACATCGTGGCGAGCGCCTCGAAGTCGCCGAGCGGATGGCCTTCGAGGATGAGACGCGGCGTATCGAGAACGGGCGGGGAGGAGACAGGCGGCATCGTGGCTTCCGGAGAGGAGGGGCATGGGACGGTCAGGCCGTCAGCATGTCGATGCCGCGCTGGTTAGGTTCCATTCACGCACCGGCAGGCAGATCGGCCGGCGATGTACCTCGGCGAGCGACGACGTACGATTGACGGCAGGCGACGGCGGCCCGCTGCGAGCGGGCATGTCCAATTCGGCAAGACAGGGCGCCGGAATGATAGCAAAACCCTTGCACGGACGGGCTGCGGTGCGGGCGGCCAGGTGATGCCGCCGCATCGACGACGCCGTACGGGAAGCGGACGCCATTCCATCGTCTTTCCGCGCGATAACCGCGCTTTCATGCGGTGCGCCTCCCGTCCGATGTGCATCCGGCACTCGACATGATGCCCGGAGGGATCAAGCTGATTCGCGGCCGCCGGCGGTCTACTTCCGGTTCTTCAGGAAGGTCCGACCCTCGGCCGTGATCGACGCGCCCGAGCGGCCGTGTGCGGGATGGCTGACGAAGCCCGCGCTGACGAGTTCGCTCGCGATCGACCAGCCGAGCGCCGGCGCATCGCGCCCGTAGCGGACGTCGGCGAGACGCTCGAGCGCCCAGATGGCGGAGGCCGACAGGTTCGGGGGGTTGGGCGTGAAGTTGTCGCTCATCGCTTCCTCGTGAAAAGGGGATTCGGGGTGGGCGGGGTGCCGTGACATCGGGTGGCGCGCCGCTCAGCTCGCCTGCAGCACGGGCAGCAGCGCCTGCAGCGCCGCCTCCTCGTCGGGGCCGGTGGCCAGCACCTGGGCGGACGTGCCGCCGTGCACCTGCAGCGCCGCGACGGCGGCGCTGTCCTTCGCGTCGCTGCTGATCCCGTTCGCGATCAGCAGGATGTCGCTTTCGAAGCCGCGCGCCGCGTCGACGGCTGCTGCTCGTGCGGCGTAGCCGCGGTTGCGGTTCCACGCGGGGCCGATTTCAACGTACACAACGGTTGCCACGATGTCGGAGAGCCTCTGGACGGAACGTCGGGATCGGTATGCGGCGCCGGGCCGGCGGTGCGCCAGGCACGGGAGAAACGCGTTTTTCCGCATGACGCCGGTAAGCCGGCAGCGCCGCCTGGGCATGTGCATCCTGCGTTCATGTGCCGGCATTCTCGGCGAAACTGGCGGTAAGTCCGGCGAACGGTGCGAAAACGCTGATTATAATACAGATGCCAAGATATGTGTATTGCATTATAATGTCGTGTGCGCCGGAGGCGGCTCGCCGACCCGTCGGCGCGTGTCTTCAGGCGGGCCGGGCGACGCTGCCAGCGTGTCCGGCCTTTTTATCGACGACTCAACTCCCCTGAATGGAAGCTGCAATGAACGCCGCCCCCGCCTGCCCGCAATGCGCGATGGAAAACACTTACCCGGACGGCACGCTGACCGTATGCGCGGACTGCGGCCATGAATGGTCGGCCGGCGCCGGCGCCGAAACGGGCGACGAACCGGCGGGCGACGTCGTCAAGGACGCCAACGGCAACGTGCTGTCGGATGGCGACTCGGTCGTGCTGATCAAGGATTTGCGCGTGAAGGGCTCGTCGATCACGCTTAAGATGGGTACCAAGGTCAAGAGCATCCGGCTCGTCGGCGGCGATCACGAGGTCGACTGCAAGACCGACATGGGTGGCTTCATGCTGAAGGCCTGCTACCTGAAGAAAGTCTGAGCGCGCACGCTCCCATCGACCGTCAGCAATCGACAGCCCGTTCATGGCCGAGGATCGAATTTCCTACGACGCGTTCGTCAGGTTCCTGGCGACGCCGCTGAACGACGGCCGGCCGTTCGTGCTGGAGACGCAGCACGCGCTTTCACTGCACTTCGACCATTTCGGCACGCAGAGCTTCATGTCGCTCCGGGATCCGGGCCGGCTCGAGCTCGGCTATACGCGCGTGATGATGGGTTTTCTGCTGCTGCAGCCCGAGCCCGCGCACATTTGCATGCTCGGGCTCGGCGGCGGTTCGTTGGCGAAGTACTGCTACCGGCACCTGCCCGGCGCGACGATCGACGCGGTCGAGATCAACCCGGACGTGATCGCGCTGCGTGACGTTTTCAGGATTCCCGCTGATGACGGCCGGTTCACGGTGGTGTGCGCCGACGGCGCGGATCATCTGGCAAGGGCGGATGTCAGGACGGACGTGATCCTGCACGACGCGTTCGTCGCCGATGGCATGCGGGGCCGCTGTACGGGCGCCGCGTTCCTCGCCGCATGTCACGCGCGCCTGAGCGAAAACGGCGTGCTGGCAATCAACTTCATGGACGACGATCCCGCGCTGCCCGAGCATCTCGAGCAGTTGCGCGCCGTATTCGGCGCGTCGTACACGCTGGCGCCGTGCGGCGACGACAACAACTTCATCGCGTTCGCGTGGAAGGGGGGCGGCCGGCTGCCGTCGCTGCGGATCCTGCTCGAACGCGCCCTTGGGTGTGCGCGGGCCGGCGAGCTCAAGCTGGCGGCCACGGCGAGGCGGATGAAGGCTGGGGAGAGCGTCGACCCGCAGCGGCTGGTGATGCGTGCGCAGCCGCACGGGCGATGGGAGATCGGCGCGTAGCCTGCAGGCAGGCGCGGCCGGTCCGGCCGGCCGTTACTTCACGCGCTTGCCGAGCGCGCTCTTGGTCTTGTACGTCACGCCGTGGCGGTCGAGATACTCGCGGATCAGTTGCCGCACGACTTGCGACGGCGTGAGATCCTGCTCCGCGCAGAGCATCTCGAAGGCTTCCTTTTTCGCGGGGTCGATCAGGACGGTCAGGCGGGCGGTTTTCGTTTCCATTGCGGGGCGAGGGTGGTCGGTATGTTAATCAAATTATAATCGATCCGCCTTCGGCGCCGCCGCCGAAAGCGCGCTCCCGGTGCGCGATCAGCGCCTGCTGCGGAGCAACACGAGCAGGTCGTCGATCACCGGCACGATCGCGAGCGTGACGAGCACCGCGGCAAGCGGCACGGTCGACACGTAGCCGACATGCTTGAAGCCGATCGCGCCGGCCAGGCCGCCGATGAAGAACGACGCGAGCATCGTCGCGTGAATCCGCAGTTTCGAGCGGTTGGCGACCACCGCCTGCGCGTCGACGTCGACCGCCGACCGGTTCCAGTAGAACAGCTTCCCGAGCTCGATGCCGAGGTCGGTCACGATGCCCGTCATGTGCGTCGTGCGGATCTCCGCGCCCGACAGCTTCGTGATCGTCGCGTTCTGCAATCCCATGATGAAGCACAGCAGCGTCACGGTCACCGGCACGAAGAAGGTTTCCCACAGCGCGAGGTGGCTGCCGAGCAGCCCGAACAGGAGCAGCAGCGCGGCCTCGACCAGCAGCGGCAGCATGAACTGGCTGTGCAGGCCGCGACGGCGGCCCCAGTTGACGAGGATCGCCGAGCAACTGGCGCCGATCAGGAACGACCCCAGCGAGCTGATGCCGGCCAGCGCGAGCCGCACGTCGCCGAGCGCCGTCTGGTCGGCGATCGCCGACACGATGCCGCTCATGTGCGACGTGTATTGCTTGACCGCGAGGAAGCCGCCGGCATTGGCCGCGCCGGCGACGAACGCCAGCGAGAACCCGAGCTGACGGTTCGCGGTCGCGCTGCGGTGTTTTCCCGTCAGGTTTCGAAAGTACTGCGCTGGCATAGGGGCTCAGGGCTTCGCTCAATCGCCGCGGGTCGCGGGCATGGACATGACGACCGGCACCGGACGGCAGGGCGGGCACGCCGCCTGCGCACAGGTGCCGGGTCTCTCTAATCATGTGATGAACATGATAATGCCATTATCATACTCTGTTAGTCGAATAGGGCTTTCAGTACAATGTCATCCGGCGCGGCCTGACTGCGGCCCGATTGCGGTTTCGCTACCGTATGGGCGCGCCGCGCGCATTCGCGATCACTTCTGCCCACCGTTTCATGACCCCGATCAAGTTCATTCTTCGCTATACGGCGATCCCGTTCACGGCCATCGTGGCTGTGGTGATCTGGACTGTCATACCATCGTCGAAAGAGATCGATGCGAGACAATATGCGGCGCTGTCGCGCGCATACGCAAGTTTCCCGCTGCCGTTCCGGCGCGAGATCTCGGAAACGATGGACCACGGCCGGATCAACGACCGGCGCTACCAGGCGCTCGTGCGCGATTCGCTGGGCAATGGCGTCGCGCTGGACTGGCCGGCGTCGGGCGTCGGCGCGCTCGCCGACGAGCGGCACAAACTGGCCGAACTGATTCAGGCCGATTCCGATCTTCAAGGGCATCACCAATGAAAACTCTGCTGGTTTCCGTGGCATTCGCGATGATCATCGCGAGCCTGATCTTCGCGCTGTATTTCATGAATCACGATCGCGGCAAGTCCAAGCGGATGGCATGGTCGCTCGCGGCGCGCGTCGGGCTGTCGGTCACGCTGTTCCTGTCGCTGCTGATCGCTTACAAGCTGGGCTGGATCGAGCCGACCGGGTTGCCGATCGGGCGCTGAAAGGCGAACGCCCCGTTGCATGCGGGGCGTTCGCGCAAATGCGAGTTCCGATCTACAACAGATCTATTGTGATAAGAAAACTTATCGTGACGACGTGGATGTGTGACCCAAAATCAGGGTTCGCACGACGCGCGACAGAGGCTGCCCACGCGGCAACGGCAGCGCAGGGGAGTTGATACGGGGCTTCGCGAGGCCACGGCCAGCGACAGCGTGGATTCGCGACGTGCAGCCTCACGAATTCACGAGGCCTTCGCACCTTCCGGCCAACGTTGAACGGCGAAGTGACAAGCTTGCTTCGCAAACCGCGACAATTTCATTCTGGTCAACGCTACCCGGCATACGGCACCGCGCGAGCAACAGTCGTGATGCGCGGCAGCCCCGTGGACAAACCCGCCGCGCTCGCACGCCTGGCTCGGCGTGCTACTCTCGCGAACGGCACCGGCCAGGACAGTTCAGTGGTGCGCGACCCGTCAACATGCTGGATTCACGCATATGTACTCGATCTTGCCTGCGTTCGTATCCGCGTTGTTTCTCGGGTTTGGCCTCTACGTGCTGGCCACCAAGGGGCTCACGCGGGTATCCGTCCCGTTCGTCCTGATGTGCGCGACGACCTTCGTCTGGCAGGGAACGTGGGCCTTCCTGTTCCAGACGACCGACGCGGACGTCGCCAACGTGTTGGTCAAGGCCGGCTATCTGTTCATCCTGTTTCTGCCGACGACCTTCTATCATTTCGTGACGGAAGTCGTATCGCGTCGGGACGAGCGGCCGCTCATATTCGCGTCCTACGGACTCTGCGTCCTGCTGGCCGTGCTGCTGGTCACCAGCAATGCGGTCGTCGATGGATTCCGCCCGCATTTCTTTGGCCCGTATCCCAACGCGGGCCCGCTGCATCCGTTGCACGTCGCGCAGACGGTACTCCTGGTCTGCCGCAGCGGTTGGCTCCTGATCGAGGCAAGACGTCAGGGGCGGGCGCGAGACGTCCGGCAGTTGCTCACGCAATGCCTCGTCAGCCTGGGCCTCTACTCGCTCGCGGCGACCGACTACGCGGTGAACTACGGCGTCGACTTCTATCCGGTCGGGGTGCTGTTTATCGCGATCAGTCTCGGGATACTCGCGACGTCGATCGTCCGCTATGGGCTGATGGGCCCCTATCTGCTGGCCGCGACGGTCGCGCACGAAGTGGCCACGCCGCTGGCGGCGATCGGCCTGCACGCGGACGAGCTACGCTCAGTCCTGCCGGTGCTGGTGCGCGGCTATCGGCTGGCGGTCGAGCACCGGTTGTGCGCCGACGGTTTGTATCCCGGGCAACTGGAGCGGCTGCCGACGCTCGCGTCGTCGATCCGGCGCCAGGTCGATACCACGAGTACGGTAGTCGAGATGTCCCTGGCGTCCTTTACGCTGGACCGGCTCGATCGCCACAGTTTCGCGGCCTATCCGATACGGGCCTGTGTCGAAGCCGCCGTGGATCGCTTTCCGTTCCGTCCGGGTGAGCGGGACCGGGTATCGGTCGACGCGATCGATACGGACATCCGGTTTTTTGGATCCGACTCGCTCGTGATCTTCGTCATCTTCAATCTGCTGAAAAACGCGCTGTACGCGATCCACGCAAACGGCCGTGGGCAGATCGAGATCGACGCGCATCGCAGCAACGGTTACTGCGTGGTGCGTTTCAGCGATACGGGCCCGGGCATCGCCCCCGATGTGCTCCCTCAAATCTTCGACGCCTTTTTCTCGACCAAGTCGCACGGTCGCGGCGCCGGCATGGGCCTGAGTTTTTGCCGCCGCGCATGTGAAGCGCTCGGTGGCACCATCACGTGCGAATCCGTTCCCGGCGTGCGGACCACGTTCACGATTCGGCTGCCTGAGCCCGGCGCGCCGGCGGATCCGACATTGAACGGTCCGCCGGCGCTCCCCCCGCGCTATCGCGTCGGGTAGGGCGGTCTCACATTCAGTTCGCGCTGGACGGCAGGATCAGCTCATACGCCTTGACCCGCTCGATGATGCCCGGCGGAAACCGGCGGATCCGCTTGTCGGAGCCGGCAAACACGATCTGCTGATACCCCAGCGATACCTGCCGCCCGTCCACGTAGAAGCGAAACAGCAGATAGGCCGAGCATTGCCGGACCTCGAACGTATTGAGAAAGCAATCCACGCGCTGGAACGGAAACGTCTCGTGGACGTATTCCTGATGCGCGCGCTTCGTCACGAACGCCCCGCCGGCCCCCATCAGGTTGTCGTGGATGCATTCGTGAAACCAGCGTTCACGGCACACGCCCTGCCATTCGAAATAACGTGCGAAATACGTATTCATGAAGGCATTGGAATCCTTGAGGTAAATGTCGACCACATGGTGGAAGGTTTTCTCGGAAAGATAGGCCGTTTCGTTGGAAAGGACGTGAAGAATCGCGTCTCGCGTCAACATGGATAACTCCTTGAATCGCTACTGGCGGTAGCGGCGCATTCCTTCAACGAGAAGGAATGGCCCGATTCTCCCCGTGCAATTCCGCTGAGCGGCATGGTTGAAACGTGCCGAATTAGCGGATGAGGAATAGTTGATGTGCGTCCCACTTTCGCCGGATAATTGCCGCGATAATCATTCGCGGTAAAGCGTCTCCGATACCGCCTCTTTTTCTGCTGATTTATCGAGACTCTTATGCAACCCTTCGTCAGGCAGCCGGTGCTTTACCCCGTGTCCGTGGTATTTGTCGACGACAATCCGGATTTCCTGCAGGCGCTGCGGGGCGCATTTCCGGACGAACGCCTGAACCACTTTTTTACGCACCCCCGGGCGGCGCTCGACTTCGTGTCATCGCGTGACGCGGAGAGTCCCCCCACGGCTGCGGACTATTTCGGTGCGGAGAAAACCGGCGGGAATGCGATCGGCGAGGATGCGCTCGCCGATCCTGCCCGATTCGAGGCGGTGGGCGCGGTGGTCGTCGACTATTCGATGCCGGAGGTCGACGGCATCCAGTTTCTGACCTCCATCCGCAACGCGAACTGCATGAAAATCCTGCTCACCGGCATCGCCGACGAGCGCGAGGCGGTGGCCGCGTTCAACGCGGGACTGATCGATTGCTATCTGAAGAAAACCGACGTCGAGATGGCGCGCAAGCTGGCGAGCGCGCTGGACGACGCGAAACGCAAGTGCTGCGCGGCCCGCGGGCACATCAGCCTGCATGAAGCGGGGGCGACCTACCGGGATCCACGGATCGTCAAGCTGATCGATGAGGTGGCCGCGCGGGAAGGCATCGTCGAATACTACTGGCGCCCCAATCAGGACGCGGTGCTGATGTTCGATGCCGTCGGCGCGCCCAGTGTATTTCTCGCCTGGAGCGAAGAGGACTGGTCGTTCCACTGCGATATCGTGTCCGACGCGGGCGGACCGGCCGAATTGCGCCAAGACATGGAAGCGCGCCGCATCATGCCGCTATTCTGGCCATTTCAGGCCTATCGGCCGGGCCCTCCTGACATTCGCTGCACGGCTCCGCTCCCCGTTCCTGGATGGCACGGCACGTTTTATAGCTGGCTCCGTCTGGATGATCCGATCACCGAGCGCGAACTGCCTACATTGGCCAAATGGCGTCACGCGTAAAAGATCGTCCGCTCATTTCCAATCGGGCGGTGCTGTCGTCGACTCGGTAGCCACTCGAATTGGAACAATCCCTGTCAATGTTGTCAGTTATCAGCGGCACGGGATTTTGTTTCAATACACACCTTGTTCCGAGGGCCGCCCAATATTCCAATAGACGGCACATCCGTTCAGTGCAGACCGTTGACCAACGGTCTGCACGCGCTCCCGATATCGATCGATTCTCGATCTGATGTTGTCATCACGCTTCACGAAAGCTGCAGCGGCAAACGATCCGCAAATTTCCGACCGGTGCGTCGAAGCGCGTTTTCACGGCGCGTCGATTGAGCTCGTTCGCCGCATTGCGTCCGCCGGGCGCGTCATGCATTGAAATGGACGCACGCTGGCGCCCAACGCCATTCATACGTGCCGGAATGCGGCAATCGAATTGAAATCGACATCTGCCGGGAATCGACCCCAGAAGCCTGCGCTTCCTGAACTGGGCCTTCGCGGTCGACGACCCGCGCGTGTACGACCGGACCAACACGACCCTGGCCGTGTGCGAAGGCGTCGACCGCGCGAGCGTGGAAGCCGCGCCGCCGCTACGCATCCGCGACAAGAACGGGCTGGTCGACATCCGGTATCCGGAAGGCGCCGTGCAGGTACCCGACCCGTCGACGGCGTCGTGACGGCCGCCGCGATCGGCCGCTTTCGCACATGAGCCCGCCGCCCGCTGCCGCCCCGTATGCGGGAGCAGCGATCTTTATCAGCGCAGCAGATAAACGTATCGGAATCGCTTCGTTGACGCCGTCCGGCACGCACTCGTAGATTCGCGTTTTGACCGAATCAGGGGGCCGTGCCGTGACGACTACCGCCATCCTCGACGACGCATCGCTTTGCGCCGGGCATCCGCCCGCATCGCGGCCGCGCGTTGCGGCGCAGCACTTCGACATCGTGCCGTTCGATGCGCCGCTCGGTGCCGAAGTGGTCGGCCTCGACCTGTCGCAACCGCTCGACGCCGACGACTTCGCGCGCATTCATCGCGCGCATCTCGACCATCACGTGCTGGTGTTTCGCGACCAGCGCATCACGCCGGACGAGCACATCGCGTTCAGCCGCCGCTTCGGCCCGCTGCAGATCCACGTGCTGCACCAGTTCGCGCTCGCCGGCCATCCGGAGGTGCTGATCGTGTCGAACGTCGTCGAGAACGGCAAGCCGATCGGGCTCGGCGACGCGGGCCATTTCTGGCACTCGGACCTGTCGTACAAGGAGAAGCCGAGCCTCGGCTCGCTGCTGCATGCGCAGGAACTGCCGGCCGAAGGCGGCGACACGCTGTTCGCGAACATGCATCTCGCGTGGGACACGCTGCCGGCCCATCTGCGCCGCGCGGTGGAAGGGCGGCGCGCCGAGCATACGTATCTCGCGCGCTATGCGGAATTGCAGGCGCGCAGCCCGTGGCGGCCGAACCTGTCGCCCGAGCAGATCGCGCAGGTTGCCGCGGTCGTGCATCCGGTCGTGCGCACGCATCCGGAAACGGGCCGCAAGGCGCTGTTCGTCAGCGAGCATTTCACGACGCGCATCGTCGGGCTGCCCGATGACGAAAGCCGCGCGCTGCTCGACGAGCTGTTCGCCCACAGCGTGCGTGCCGAGCATGTGTACCGGCACCCATGGCGCGAGCACGATCTCGTGTTCTGGGACAACCGTTCGCTGATGCATCTCGCCGCCGGCACGCCCGATCATCTGCGCCGCAAGCTGTATCGCACGACGATCGAAGGCGACGCGCCTTTCTGAGCCACGTGCCGCCGCGTCAATCTTCCGCCCCATCCTGACTGGAGTTCCGATGTCGTTTTCGTTTTTGCCGGCGCGCCGCGCGCTGGCGGCCGCACTGACCGCAGCGCTCGCGTTCGCCGGCGCACTCGCCCCGCAAGCCGCGCACGCGGAAGGCCGCATCCGCATCGCCGAGCAGTTCGGCGTCGTCTACCTGATGCTGAACGTCGCGCGCGACCAGCAGTTGATCGAAAAGGAAGGGCGCAAGGCCGGCCTCGACATCAAGGTCGACTGGGTCAGGCTGTCGGGCGGCGCGGCCGTGAACGACGCGCTGTTGTCCGGCGCGGTCGACATCGCGGGCGCGGGCGTCGGGCCGCTGCTGACCGTGTGGGACCGCACGCGCGGCCGGCAGAACGTGAAGGGCGTCGCGTCGCTCGGCAATTTCCCGTACTACCTCGTCAGCAGCAACCCGAACGTGAAGACGATCGCCGACCTGAGCACGAAGGACCGCATCGCGGTGCCGGCGGTCGGTGTGTCGGTGCAGTCGCGCGTGCTGCAATACGCGGCCGCGAAGCAGTGGGGCGACAAGCAATTCGACAAGCTCGACGCGCTCACGCAGGCGATTCCGCATCCGGACGCAACGGCGGCTATTCTGGCGAACAGCAGCGTGATTACCGGCCACTTCGGCAATCCGCCGTTTCAGGAGCAGGAACTCGCCGGCAACCCGAACGCGCACATCGTGCTGAATTCCTATGACGTGCTCGGCGGCCCGAGCTCCGCGACGGTGCTGTATGCCACCGAGAAATTCCGCGACGACAACCCGAAGACCTATCGCGCATTCGTTGCCGCGCTGGCCGAAGCCGCGCGCCAGATCGCGGCCGATCCCGAGCGCGCCGCCGATACCTATATCCGCGTGAACGCATCGAAGATCGATCGCGCGCTGCTGCTGAAGATCCTGCGCAATCCGCAGGTGCAGTTCAAGACAGCGCCGCAGAACACGCTCGCGCTCGCGCAGTTCATGCACCGCACCGGTGCGATCCGTAACGAACCGAAGTCGTGGCGCGACTATTTCTTCGACGATCCGGCGACGGCCGGCGGCAGTTGAGCAGAGGCGCTTCGACGCCGCGATCGACGCTTATGCGTCGGTGCGGTTTCGATATGGGCAATCGATGGTTGGCCCGCGAAAGGGCTGGCCGCATGCTGATGCTTTACCCGCAAGAGATTCGATCGTGAACGCCACTTCTCCCCGAACCTGGCTGCCGCCGTATGCAGCACGCGGCGGCGCGGCGCCTGCCGGCCACCCCGAGCCCGACGCGCAAGTCGCCGGCCGGCCCGCGCCGGACGCCGCGCAGGCCGGCGCACACAGTGAACGCCTGCTCGCCATCGACCGCGTGAACCTCGAATACCGCAGCGGCGCGCGGATCGTGCGCGCGACCCACCAGGTCAGCTTCGACGTGTACGGCAGCGACCGCTTCGTGCTGCTCGGCCCGTCGGGGTGCGGAAAGTCGACGCTGCTGAAGGCGATTGCCGGCTTCATCGAGCCCGTATCGGGTTCGATCGCGCTCGACGGCCGGCCGGTGCGCGGGCCGGGCCCTGACCGCGTCGTGGTGTTCCAGGAATTCGACCAGTTGCCGCCGTGGAAGACGGTCGTCGAAAACGTCGCGTTTCCGTTGCGTGCCGCCGCCAGGTTGTCGCGCGCCGAAGCACGGGCGCGCGCGCTGCATTATCTCGACAAGGTCGGGTTGAGCGGGTTCGCCGACGCCTACCCGCACACGCTGTCGGGCGGCATGAAGCAGCGTGTCGCGATCGCGCGCGCTCTGGCGATGCAGCCGCGCGTGCTGCTGATGGACGAGCCGTTCGCCGCACTCGACGCGTTGACGCGCCGCAAGATGCAGGAGGAACTGCTGCGCCTGTGGGACGAATTCCGTTTCACGCTGCTGTTCGTCACGCATTCGATCGAGGAAGCGCTCGTCGTCGGCAACCGGATCCTGCTGCTGTCGCCGCATCCGGGCCGCGTGCGTGCGGAACTCAACAGCCACGAGCATTCGCTCGACAACGTCGACACCGGCGACTTCCGCGACAACGTCGCGCGGATCCATCGCCTGCTGTTCGATACCGACTCGACCCACGCCCCGACGACGGAGGCAGCCGCATCATGAGCACGATCGATCCGTCCCTGCCGCCGCTGCCGCCCGTGCGCGCCGAATACGAACGCACGCTCGACACGCTGCCCGACGCCGAACGTGCCGTGCCGGCGCCGCTGTGGCGTCGCGTCGCCGGCGCGGGATGGTTTCGGCGCAGCGTCATCGCACTCGTGCTGATTGCCGCATGGGAGATCGTCGCGCGCATCGTCGCGAACGATCTGCTCGTGCCGACCTTCGGCGCGACACTGGCCGCGTTCGTGCAGGGCATCGAGTCGGGCGAACTGCTGGTGAAGACGGGCATCTCGCTGTCGGTGCTGCTGCGCGGCTACGCGCTGGGCGTGGGCTTCGCATTCGCGCTGACATCGCTCGCGGTATCGACGCGCATCGGCCGCGACCTGCTGGCGATGCTGACGTCGATGTTCAATCCGCTGCCGTCGATCGCGTTGCTGCCGATCGCGCTGCTGTGGTTCGGGCTCGGCACCGGCAGCCTGCTGTTCGTGCTCGTGCACGCGGTGCTGTGGCCGCTCGCGCTCAGCATGTATACGGGCTTCGCGGGCGTGCCGGCCACGCTGAAGATGGCGGGGCGCAACTACGGCCTCACGGGCCTGCGCCAGATCGCGCTGATCCTCGTGCCGGCCGCACTGCCGTCGATCCTGTCGGGCCTGCGCGTCGGCTGGGCATTTGCGTGGCGAACGCTGATCGCGGCCGAGCTGGTATTCGGCGCGAGCGCGGGCCAGGGCGGGCTCGGCTGGTACATCTTCCAGAACCGCAACGAGCTGTATACGGATCGCGTGTTCGCCGGCCTCGCGGCCGTCATCGTGATCGGCCTGCTCGTCGAGAACCTCGTGTTCGACACGCTCGAACGCGTGACCGTGCGGCGCTGGGGCATCCAGCACTGATGTCACCGCACGCGGCAATTCCCGGCGCCTGCATAACGTAAGCTGAAATCGGCTTTTCACGCGCGCCGGGTGCGTCCCTATACTTTGCGATGCTGCGCACGCGGCGGTTCGCGCATGCCGCGATCGCGCTGCGCAGCGCCCGATCTTCCCGAACAAGGACTTGCCGAATGACTGCCCGTGATGCCGTCGATCCGCGCGACGCGTTGCGCGACGCGCTTGCCGCGCTACCCGATCTCGCGAACGCGATCGGGCAGGATGCCGCGCAACGCGAGGCGCGTCGCGAACTGCCGTTCGAGGGGTTTGCGATCTTCCGCCGCTCAACGCTGGGCGTGCTGCGGATTCCGGTGGAGCGCGGCGGCCTCGGCGGCACGCTGGTCGACCTGTTCGACACGATCGCGACGCTGGCCGCCGCCGATTCGAATCTCGCGCACGCGCTGCGGATTCACTACGACCAGATCGAGACGCTGCGGCTGTCGCCGCGCACGCCGTTCAACGACGTGCAGCTCGAGCGGGCGCTGGCCGGCGCGATCTTCGGCGGTGCGTCGACCGAGCGCGGCACGTCGCGGCCCGGCGAGAACACCACGGTGTTGCGTCGGGACGGCGATCACTATCGCGTGACGGGCCGCAAATACTATTCGACCGGCACCGCGTTTGCCGATTTCGCACGCATCAACGTGGAGAACGAGCAGGGTGACGCGGTCGCCGTGATCATTCCCGTCGCGCGGGACGGCGTGCAGGTACTCGACGACTGGGACGGCATGGGCCAGCGCATGACCGCGAGCGGCAGCCTGCTGCTGAACGACGTGCAGGTGTTCGCGGATGAGGTGGCCGCGCGCGACGGCTCGACGCTCGTCGGCCGCCATTGCGGCGCGCTGCGGCAGCTGCATCTCGTCGCGACGGGGGCGGGCATCGTGCGCAACGTGGTTGCCGATGCGCGCCGCTACGTGCTCGCGCACGGCCGCCCGGTGCTGCACAGCCCGGCGCCGACCGCGCGCGACGATCATTTCATCCAGCAGGTCGTCGGCGAGCTGTCCGCCCACAGTCATGCAATCGATGCGCTCGTCCGTGAAAACGCGCGGGCGCTCGACCGTTCCGCCGACGCGATCGAAGCCGGCGATGCCGATGCGCATGCGCTGGTGCTCGACAGCGCGCTCGCCACGGCACGCACGCAGCTCATCGTCAGCAAGCTGGCGCTGCATGCGGCGGAGCGGCTGTTCGAAGTCGGCGGCGCGTCGGCGACGGCGCGCGAACACAACCTCGACCGGCACTGGCGCAACCTGCGCACGATCTTCAGCCACAACCCGCTGCTGCACAAGGCGCGCGTGATCGGCGACTACGAGCTGAACGGCGTGACGACGCACCTGACCGAAGGCCGCGTGTTCTGACCTGGCCGCGCGCGCGGCCCTCTTTTCCGGAAACCCTTCCCGATGACGACCCGCACCGGACACCTGCATCTCGGCGCATTCCTGTACCCGACCGGCCATCACATCGCCGCGTGGCGCCACCCCGGTTCGCAGGCCGACGCGGGCGTCGATTTTCGCCACTACGTGCGGCTTGCCCAGGCGGCCGAGGCCGCGAAGTTCGATCTCGTGTTCCTTGCCGACGGCGTGGGCACGCGCGGCGACGACGTCGAGTTCCTGAGCCGCACCGCGCACAGCTACGTCGCGCAGTTCGAGCCGCTGACGCTGCTGTCGGCGCTCGCGGCCGTTACCGAGCGAATCGGCCTCGTCGGCACCGCGTCGACGAGTTTCAACGAGCCGTTTCATATCGCGCGCAAGTTCGCTTCGCTCGACCACATCAGCAGCGGTCGAGCGGGCTGGAACCTCGTCACGTCGTCGAGTGAGCACGAGGCGCGCAATTTCAATCGCGACGCGCATTTCGATCACGCCGAACGCTATGCGCGTGCGGAGGAGTTCGCGGATGTCGTGCGTGGCCTCTGGGATAGCTGGGACGACGATGCATTCGTGCGCGATCGCGCATCGGGCCGCTTCTTCGATCCGCACAAGCGCCACGTGCTAGACCATCGCGGCCGCTTCTTCCAGGTGCGCGGGCCCTTGAACGTCGCGCGGCCGCCGCAGGGGCACCCGGTCGTCGTGCAGGCCGGTTCGTCGCCGGCCGGTACGCGGCTGGCCGCACGCACGGCCGAGGTGATCTTCACCGCGCAGCAGACGCTCGACGACGCGGTCGCGTTTTATGCGGACGTGAAGGGCCAGCTCGCGGCGTTCGGCCGCGATCCCGATACGCTGAAGATCATGCCGGGCGTGTTTCCGGTGGTGGGCCGTACCGAAAGCGAAGCGAGGGAGAAATTCGACGCGCTGCAGTCGTTGATCGACCCGACGGTCGGGCTCGCGCTCGTATCCGGCCTCACCGGTGGATCCGACCTGTCCGCGTATCCGCTCGACGGTCCGATTCCGCCGCTGCCGGAGACCAACGCCAGCAAGAGCCGACAGGCGCTGACGATCGAGCTCGCGCGCCGCGAAAACCTGACGATCCGCGAACTCTATTTGCGTGTCGCAGGCGCGCGCGGCCACTGGCAACTCGTCGGCACGCCGGAACAGATCGTCGACCAGCTCGAAGAGCGCTTCGTGCGCTACGGCGCGGACGGCTACAACGTGATGGCGCCGACGTTGCCCGGTGGCCTCGACGATTTCATCGCGCTGGTGCTGCCCGAGTTGCGGCGCCGAGGGCTGTTTCGCGACGACTATGCGGGCCATACGCTGCGCGAGCATCTGGGGTTGCGGCGGCCCGTGCGCCGCGCCACCGCCACCCGTGCCGAAACGGCTGCCTGACGTCAGCGCCGCAAGCCGGCGGCGCGCAGCAGCGGCAGCACACGCTCGCCGAAGAAGTCGAGATCGGGCTTGAAGTCGTAGAAGCTCAACTGGATGCCGTCGATGCCTGCACGGTGCAGCCGCACGATGGTATCGGCGACTTCCTCCGGCGAGCCGGTGATCGAGATATTGCCGCCGATCGCGCGCGAGGCAGCCTGCGAGCGCTGTTCGAAGCCGCCTCTCCATGCATGCGCGTCACTGTCGAAACGGTGGAAGCTGCCTTCGTCCGCATGCGCGACGATCGCGTCGCGGTACGCACGGGCTTCCGCCGCCGTCTCGCGGCAGATCACGAGCGGGTTGAGCAACGTGCGGATCGTTCGGCCGCGCGCCGCGGCGGCTGCCTTCACCCGTGCGGTATGCGCGGGCAGCGCAGCGACCGCGTGTTCGGCATCCGTGCCTGCGGGGCTCGTGACGAACACGATGTCCGAGTAGCGTGCGGCGAAATCGATACCCGCATCGGAGCCCGTCGCGTTGATCAGCAGCGGGCGGCCGTAGCGCGGCTTCGGCGTCACGAATGCGCCGCCCAGCCGCCAGCTCGACAGCGCCGGTGTGTAGCTGAAATTGTCCGGTTGCGCCCACAACTGCTGGACCGCATCGAGAAATTCGGCGGCCATTTCATAGCGCCGGTCATGCTCGATCCGGTTCCAGCCGAACATCTCGTGCTCGATCGCGCGGTGGCCGGTCACGACGTTGATGCCCCAGCGCCCGCGCGAGATGTGATCGAGCGTCGCGGTGAATTTCGCGAAATGCAGCGGATGCCAGGGCCCGTAGAGCACGTGGCTCGTCGCGACGAGGATGATCCGTTCGGTACGCGCGGTCAGCGCGGCCAGCGTCATAAATGAGTCGAGCGCCTGGCCGTCGAACACACCGCCGTAACCGCCTTTCGGCAGCCACTGCGACAGCGCGAACACGAGATCGAAGCCGAGTGCCTCCGCGCGCGCGACCAGGTCGGCGTTGTAGTCGAAGGTCCAGTCGGTCGTGCGCGGCAGCGTCGACGCGCTCCAGCCGCCGGCCTGGATCGGCAGGAACAGCCCGAGCATCAGCGGCTGCGCGAGGACGCGCGACACCGGGCTGTCGGGGAAATCCGCTGGTGAGCGCACGTCGACGAACGGCGACGGCGCGACCGGCGCGGCGAGGGAAGTGTCGCTCATGAAGGCTTCCTTGCGGGTTGGACAGGGTCCGGACGACAACGCTCGGCACGCGCGGCGGCGAATCGCTCGGGTGTCATGCACGATGTGCGTGCGCGCGGTTCGAGCCGCGTCATAGCGTGCCGGGCCTCGGATCGGGCACGAACCCGTCGCGGTTCGGCATCCGCACGCGTGGCAGCGTGCGCGCGTCGAGCCGTGCATCGGCGGGCACGATGCCGTTCAGATGGAGGACATACGCGGTGACCGCATAGACTTCGTCCGCGCTCAGCGATTGCGGCGCGTTGTACGGCATCGCGCGGCGGATGTAGTCGAACAGCGTCGTCGCGTACGGCCAGTAGCTGCCGACCGTCTTTTTCGGCTTCGCGCTCGCGAGCGAGCCCAGTCCGCCGACGAGCGGATCGCCGACGCCGCCTTCGCCGCCGGCGCCGTGGCACATCGCGCATTTGTCCGCGAACACGTGAGCGCCGCGCGCGACCGTGCCCGAGCCGGGCGGCAGGCCGCTGCCGTCGGGCGCGACGTCGATGTCCCACGCCGCGAGCGCCGCACGGTCGACCGGCTGGCCGAGACCGTAGCCCGCGCCGAATGCGCTCGGAACCAGCAGGGATGCAACGAGCAGGCAGGCAAGCGGCTTACGCATTGCGCACCTCGCCGTCCGCGCCGACGCGCCAGTTCTGGATGCCGTTGTAGTGGTACTGCGAATTGACGCCGCGCACGGCGACGAGCGCCTCGCGGGTCGGCTGCACGTAGCCGGTGTCGTCGGTGGCGCGGCTTTGCAGGTCGGCGGGCTCGCCGTTCCAGATCCAGTCGGCTTCGAAGCGCGTCAGCGCGCGATCGCGCACGTCACCCGCGAGTCGCGCGGGCCGCCAGGTGCGGCCGCCGTCGGTCGAGACGTCGACCGCGCGAATCCGGCCGCGTCCCGACCACGCGTAGCCGCCGATCGGGTAATAGCCGTGCGCCGCGAGCCGATGGCCGGCCGACGGCCGCGTGATGACCGACTTCGCATCCATTTCGAACACGAACTGGCGGGCGCAGCCGCCGGGCAGCAGGTTCGTGTATTTCGACGTTTCCTCGCGCGTCATCTCCGGCGCGCGCACCAGCTTCAGCCGCCGCAGCCACTTGATGTTCGTGTTGCCTTCGAAACCCGGCACGATCAGCCGTACCGGATAACCGTTCTCGGGGCGCAGCCGTTCGCCGTTCTGCGCATAGACGACGAGCGCGCGCTCGAGGATCCGGTCGAGCGGCAGGCTGCGTGTCATCGCCGCGCCGTCGGCGCCTTCGGCGAGCAACCAGCGTGCGTCCGGATCGATGCCGCTTTCGTCGAGCAGCGTCGACAGCCGGACGCCCGTCCATTCGCAGCACGACAGCAGCCCGTGCGTGAACTGAACGGGCAGCCCGCTCGGGCCGTTCCATTCGCTGCCGGTGTTGCCCGAGCATTCGAGGAAGTGGATCCGCGACTCGGACGGAAAGCGCAGCAGGTCGTCGATCGTGAACACGCGCGGCTCGCGCACGAGGCCGTGCACGACGACGCGGTGACGCTGCGCATCGATTTCCGGCACACCCGCATGATGACGCTCGTAGACGAGGCCGTTCGGCGTGATGTCGCCGAACAGGTCGGCGAGCGGCGTCATCGACGAGCCTGAGCCGGGCAATGCCGGCGTGCGGGCGCTGCGGCGGATCACGTCGCGTTCGTGCGGCCCCGGCATGCCGTAGGGCGGCGACAGTAGCGGCGCACCCGGTTCGCGGGTCCATGGCGGCACGTCGAGCGGGGAGAGCGGGGCGGGCGGCTGGCTAGCCAGCGCGCTGCCGGCAGGCAGCATCGCTGCCGCCCAGCCGCCGGCGAGCCGGCGCAGTGCCGCGCGCCGGCCGCTGCGCGGTGGATGGGGCGGGAAACGGGAGTCGGTCATGGTCGAACGCGTATCGTGCGCCGGGGCAGCACGCGGGGAAACGCCCATTCTCGGCAACCGAACCCGGTGCGACAAACAACGATTCCCGCTTTGCTTATCGCACCACGCTGCACCGCGCCCGATGCGCCCGATGCTCGCCGTCAGAACTTCACGCGCAGCCCGCTGACGAACGCGACCTGGCGGTTCGTCGACGACGCGCTGCCGATGTTCGAGATCGCCGCGATCTTGCGATAGCCGCCCGACGTTGCCGTGCTCGCATCGCCGGCCGCGAGCTGGTAGATGCCGGACAGGTAGATATCGGTGCGCTTCGACAACGCATAGTCGAACCCGAGCGTGAACTGGTGCCAGCGCGGCTTCAGCGTCTGGCCGCCAGTGCCCGGCAGGCCGCTCGCGCGCCCGTCGGTGAACGTATAGACACCGATCAGCGTGGCGGCCGGCGTGAGCTGGTAACGCGCGTTCACGTCGTAGTTGTTGAACTTGCGCGACGAGCCGTCGAGATAATCGAGCTGCGTGTGGCTCCACGCGAAGCCCAGCGTCGCACGGCCGAGCGCGTAGTTCGCGCCCGCCACGCCGATCTGCTGCTTGAGCACGCCGCCGTTCAGCCCGTAGAAGAATCCGCCGCTGTAGTCGTTGCCGGTGGTGGTGGTCGCACCGCCCACCGCGCCGCTCGTATTCGACGTCGAATTCGGGTGATTGATGCGGACATAGCCGGCGCCTACCGACAACGGGCCGTTCACGTAGTTCGCCGACGCGCCCCACGCGTTGTTGTTCGAGAACCCGGTGCCCGCGCCACCGTTGGCCTGGTTGCTGAACGCATAGAGCAGGTCGGCCGTGAAGCCGGCGATCGTGTCGCTGCGGAACTTCACCGCGTTGTTCAGCCGGAAGCTCTGGTTCATGTTGTCGTTGTCGCCCACGTGCGTGGCCGGCGACCAGAAGCCGGACCCCGAGTACTGCGCAACGAGGTCGGTGATCGGCTCGTACTGGCGGCCGAAGGTCAGCGTGCCGAGCCCCTTGCTGGCGAGGCCTACGTAGGCGGAGCGGCCGAACAGGCGGCCGCCCTGGCCGAGCCCGCCGTCGCTCGGCCGGAACCCGCTTTCGAGCGTGAAGACCGCCTGCACGCCGCCACCGAGATCCTCCACGCCTTTCAGGCCCCAGCGGCTGCCGCTCAGCTTGCCGCTCGTCTGCTGGATGTTGCTCGCGCCACCCTGATTGTTCGTATAAGCGAACCCGGCATCGACGACGCCGTACAACGTGACTGAACTCTGCGCATGCGCGCTGACCGAACCGATCGAAACCAAACCCAGGACTACCGTTTTTTTGATCATGACTATCCTCTTTTTTATGGGTACATCTGCGAGGATCACGATCCTATTGATGACGGCGGTGCCGGCGAACGGTCGATCCGTGGTTTGCAAATCGCTGCGCGGCCGATTTGCAATATGCGTTGCCGCAAGCCCTGCATGTGCGCCGCGATCGCGTCCGGCACCCATGCTGCGGCGAACGTATCGCGCGAACGGCGAACGTCGGGCACCGGATACGCGCGGGCGCCGTCATATCGATCGCTGAAATCGTTCGATGTGCGCACTATCTGCGGCCCGGCGCGCGATGTTTTTACGCAACGCCCGCTGTGCGGCGGGCGCCCGATGCGCTACGCGCGGCCGCATATCGATTCCGCAAAACGTTGGTAGGGCCATGCGACGCATGCCGGTAGAGTCGGGCATCCGGCCTCGGGCCGGCATGCTCCGGGAACGGAAGGGCGCCCAAGCGCATTCGTCCCGGCTGAACCACGAACACGGGAGCCGTCTGTCATGAGTCGCGATGTGCTGTTTCTGCTGGAACCGGGCTTTGCCGATCCGAAGCATCCGGGCCAGCGCTTCGTCTGCCCGCATGGACTGTCGATCGAGGGGCTGCTGGCGAGCGCGCCCGATCGCGCGAGTCGAATCGACGTGAAACGTGTCGGCTTCGAGCGGCCGCGGCACGCGGTGATCGACGCGCTCGACGATGCGCACCAGGGGCTGCCGGTCCTCGTGCTCGGCCGTGACCAGCCGGCGCCGGACGATGCACAGACGCTCGGCGACGTGCGCTTCGTCACCGACGCGCGCCGCATCCTCGAACTGCTGGCCGAGCGCCACGGATTTCCGGTGCTGCATTGACGCAGCAATTTTCACTTCCCGTTTGATCGACCGACAGGAGCATCCGATGTCGTCAATTTCGGCGGCACGTCGCCGTTTGCTGCTTGCCGGCGCCGCGGTGGCGGCGGCGCCATGGGCCGCGAAGGCCGCGTTCGCCGCGCCCGCGGTCAACACCGATCTCGCCGGCACCACGTTGCGCGTCGCAACCTACAAGGGCGGCTGGCGCGCACTGTTGCAGGCGGCCGGGCTGGCCGACACACCGTACCGGATCGACTGGCGCGAGCTGAACAACGGCGTGCTGCACATCGAGGCGCTCAACGCGGATGCGCTCGACATCGGTTCGGGCAGCGAAATTCCGGCCGTGTTCGCCGCGCGACAGAAGGCCAACGTGCGGCTCATCACCCGCGTGCGCGAAGACCTGAACAACCAGGTCACGCTCGCGCGCAAGGACACGCCGATCCGCGGCATCGCGGACCTGAAGGGCAAGCGTGTCGGGTACGTGCGTGCGACGACGTCGCACTACTTCCTGTATCGCCAGCTCGCGGAGGCCGGCCTGAGCTTCGACGATATCCAGCCGATCAACCTGTCGCCGGCCGATGGCTTGTCCGCATACGATCGCGGCGACATCGACGCATGGGCGATCTACGGCTACAACGGCCAGCTCGCGCGCAATCGCTACGGTGCACGCGTGCTGAAGACGGGGAAGGGCTATCTGTCGGGCAACTTTCCGGTCTATGCGAACCCGCGCACGCTCGACGATGCGCGCCGTCGCGCGGCGACGGGCGATCTGCTGCTCCGGTTTCGACGCGCGTATGCATGGGCGAACGGGCATTTCGGCGACTATGCGCTCGTGCAGAACCGCGAGACGCGCGTGCCGGTTGCCGATCTCGTCGCGATGTTCGACCAGCGCAGCGAAGACTACGCACTGCTGCCGGTGACGCCCGACGTGGTGGCGCAGCATCAGCAGGTCGCGGACGTGTTCGCGCGGATCGGTGTGCTGGATGGGCCGGCCAATGTCGCGCCGCTGTGGGATACGTCGTTCAACGCGCTGGTCGCGGCGACGTGATCGAGGGCAATGGGAAGGCGGCCGGGTGAGTGGGGGATTGGGGGGCGCACGCGCATTCCGGAAACGCTGCTTTCCCTTCGTGAGCGAGGCTTCGCGCCCTGCGCAGGCCCCGATGGGAGATTTTTCTCGACCGGGTCAGGCGAACGTCGTCGCGACCATGATGCCGAACACGACGCCGATCGCAATCCCGCAGAGCCGGCCGTAAATCGATGCGCGCACATTGTCGTCGAGCACGAACGGCGAGCGTTTGTGCTTCCATACCGTGCTGAATGCGACGGGGCGCGTCAGCAGGGTGATGCATGCGATCAGCACCGGCGTGGCGACGAGCATCGCGATGCGCGGCCCGTTCCAGTCGACGCCGTGCATCGCAAGCGAAACGATCGCGGCAAGCGGAACCTCGACGCACAGGCCCAGCAACGAACCGTTGACGAAGGAATCTCCCGGGGACTGAAACATGATCGGTCCTGGCGTGCGGATGAAATCGGCGCCCGGCTCGAGCTCCCGAAGATAAAAACCATGGCCGTTGCCCAAGGTCGCTCGACCGCATTCGACATTAGCCAGGATGACGGGCGGATAGTACGGCAAATCATTCGCACGTTGGCGGGTATTCAAGCTATTTAACAAATGTGCCGGGTAGGCGAGCATTTTCGCGCTCAGGGCTGTCCGGACATCGTCGACTGGATCCGACGCGATTTCAATCGACAGCACACGGACACGTCAATCGATAACCGCACTTCCTCGAATACGAAACCCTGCGCGCCGCTGTATGGCATGCCGTGCAGGGTCACCCGTGCCGAGCACGCATGTCAGATTTTGACAGTTCTTGACAGCTGGAGACTAGTGCAGCGCTATGATCTAACTCTTTATTGGACGGGCATCCTGGAGAACCTCCCATGAGTTTGGCACGCTCACTCAGCGTCGGTATCACAATTGGCCTTCACCACGCGGCGGAGAGTCTCTGGGTCAACGGCATCAAGCAGAACGCCTTGTATCTGATGAAGCTCTTTCAACACTCGCCTCTTGGCCATCAGGTCACGCTCGTCAACACCACGAACGTCAAGATCACGTCGGAACTTCCATGGGATACCACGCAGTATCCGATTCGCTCGTTCGACGATGCGAAAGACTCGCTCGATGTCCTGATCGAACTCGGGGGGCAAATTGACCAGCAGCAAACCGCGTATCTGCAGGCTCGCGGCACAAAAGTCGTGAGCTACTGCTGCGGTCCGGAATACGTGCACATGATGCAGGCCATGATTTTTGGCAGACGACACGCGGAAACGGTATTCATCAACCAACGTTATGATCAAGTGTGGATCATCCCGCAAGTTGTCGATACCAGCGCGGGCTACTTCAGCGTATTACGGCGCCAGCCGGTTCGTGAAGTCCCGTTCGTTTGGGACCCGATGTGCGTCGAAGAGCGGTCGGCAGCGCTTCCGCATGGCGGGGAGTATCGTCCAACCGGGCAATCGAAGCGCCTCTCCATCATGGAGCCGAATATCGACGTGACGAAGTTCTGCCTCTATCCGCTCCTGATTGCAGAACTGGGCTATCGAAAATTTGGCGAAAAGATAGCTTATGTGCACGCGACGAACACGGAGCATCTTGCAAAAAACAGCCCCGAATTTATTGGCATCGCGTACCACCTCGACCTGGTGCAAGATTCAAAGATAAGCTTTGTCGGTTATTACAACACCCCTCAATTTCTTTCGGAACATACCGACATTGTAATATCCCATCAATCAGGGCTTGCGCTGAATTACTTCTATTTTGATGTTTGCTGGAACGGGTATGCATTGATCCATAACGCATACCTCTGCCGTGAGCTTGGTTATTTTTATAGCGCACAGGACGTGGAGGAGGGCGCTCTGCAACTCGGGCAGGCAATCGATTCGCACGATGAGAAATGGGTTGATTACAAAAATCGGCAGCGCGAATTTATTGGTGGATTTCTGTCGACAAATTCTAGGCAAATCGAGTCGTATGACAGGCTGCTGATCGGTCTTTTTGATTGAATGCGTGGAACTTTGGGGGAGGACTGAGAAAATCGTTGACCGAGGCGAGTGAGATTCGGAATGTGCATGTCGCTGCCGCCTCGAGACCGCTATTGATTGCGAGCCGGTAGCAACAAGTGGAGCGAGATTGGTCTTACCCGTTGAGTGCGCTATTCGCTGATCAACATGCATGACGGGAGCAATATTGCTCATGCTTTAGCACGGTTAAACAATTGATTTTAAATGACTTCCTTGCGAGCGCGGGGAAAAATACTGCAAGAGTTAAAGAAGGCAATATTGGCCATCTGCCGCACAGAGGAAGCAATCGCATTCAGTTGGTGAGCGGGATCGAGCCGTCGGTTGGCAGCCGGGGCGACTGCTACGACAATGCACTGACTGAAACGATCAATGGCTAGTACAAGACGGAACTGATTCATCGTCGTCCCGCTGGAAAACGAGGGAACTCGTCGAACTGGCAACGCTGGAATGGGTGGCCTTATACAACCATCATCGACCGATGGAGCCGCTCGGCTATATCCCCCAGCTAAGGCTGAGGCAAACTACTACAGGCAACTCAGAAATATCGCTGACGTGCCTGCATTAACTTAAATAACCCAGCCTCCACGACTCCCGGCGCGGTTCAACTGCTTGGAGAAATTCCGCATCGCAGAGGAACTGCAAAACGACGCGTGCGCGCCAAGCTGGTGCGATATTTTGGGAAAGCGCGCGAGATTGCGGTCGTGGTCACTGGAGACCATCAGGCGGCGTCATCGGCAATCGAACCTGCTGAAACACGAGAGCTTGCCGACGCCACAACCGTGCGCTGACACGGTCTCAACGCAACGACCGGTCGAGCTTAACCGGCAGCGAGCGCTTCGAGGATGCGCGCTGGTGCTCGTGAGTAGGACGCAAACGACTGAGCCCTGAGATGACCTCCCACTCAGAATCGGCGTCAGCCTGACGGCGTCCTGATCTTTGACCCCGAAAATGTAACAAAGTGTAACTTTCAGGTCGATCGGCTAAACGAATCTCCAACGCTTCGGATAACTCCCGCATGAAAGCCGAATCCGGTCCACCCGGCCAGACGGCACCACATCGAATACGGGAGAACAAGCGCATGGTAGCGATCGTTACGGGCCAAGGGCTGGGTCTGCAATCATCTTCGTCCACGGCGTTGGGCAACAGAGGCGTGCTGGGTAACGCCGCGTTCGGCCAGATGGGCGAACAGGTCTACGTCAACGCGGCGAATGGCAACCTGATGCTGCAAGATCGCGATCAGTTGCTGTTGGGGCAGGGCATCAACGGCGCCGTGTACCGCGCGTACAACAGCCTCGGGCAGCTCAACTGGCGTGAAGGGGCATCCCGTACCGTGGATGGGCTGGCCGGCACGCTGAATGAGGCCGGAAGCACGATCACGCTAACCGACTGGGACGGTTCGCAAACGAAGTTTGCGTTCGATGCCACGCGCAATCTCTACGTATCGACTGCCGGTGTTGGCGCGAACGTCGGAAATGCAAACCAGCCTGGACCAACGGCCGTGACGACGACGGGGCCGCGTGCGACCCTGCAGTTCGATGCTGCCACGAACAGCTGGACGTGGACCGATGGTACCCAGCATGTGACGGAAACGTACGACGCGGCACAGGGCGGACGGCTGGTGTCGAGCCGGGACGTCGACGGTAACACCGTGAAGTACGGCTATACCGCTTCGGGTCAGCTCTCACAGATCACGACGGCGGGCGGGGATGTCACTTATCTCGACTACGACGCCGCCGGGCGGCTTTCGGCGCTGCGTTCGGTCTATCAGCAAGCGAACGGGCAGTCGGCGACCGAGACCACGGTGCGCTATGCATACGACGCGCAGGGGCGACTGTCGCAGGTCGTGACCGATCTGTCGCCTGAAGACAACAGCATTGCCGACGGCAACGTGTTTACGACGACGTACACCTATGACGGCACGAGCAACCGGGTAGCGTCGATCGGGCAGACGGACGGCTCGCGGGTGGAATTCGCGTATGCGCTGCTCGATGGCGAATATCGTGTTTCGGCGATTGCTCAGTTTGCCGACAACGGTGCCTCACGGGTCACGAGCCTGCGCTACGACCTCGTGAAACGCGAAACGACCGTGATTGATCCGCTTGGTTTCGCTCAGGTGATGTCATGGGACGAGTCCGGGCGGCTGACTGATATTCGGACAGCACCTTCTCTCGACGGGCAATGGGAAGGTCGCGAGGCAAGTTTCTACTACGACACCCAGGGAAACCTGAGCAACCAAAATGATACGGTGCTCGGTAACGCGTACCTCAAGTACGACGCCGCAGGAAATCTGGTTCTGGAAAGTAATATCGGGACGAGCGTGGAGCGTACCTACGGCCCGCGTAACGAGCTGCTGACGGAGACGGTCAAGAGTTCGATGGACAGGCCCGAGTTCATGTCGCAGACGACGCGCTATGCGTACGATGCCGTGGGACACCTGCGCTATACAGTGACCGCCGAGGGCCGGGTAACGGAATACCGCTACAACGCGGCCGGACAGCGCGTGTCGGAAATCCGATACAACAGCGAGGTGTTCGACGTCGCCGGTTTGGCTGAGTCGACGGCGCTGTCCATCGGTTCGCTCGATGCGTGGGTGAGCGGCCTCGGTGGTCGGCAAGATGCGTTGCGTATCGATTCGACCTATGACTGGCGCGGTAACGTGGCGGTCGAAACGCGGTACGAGCACTTGCTGACCGATGGCACGGGCGATACGTCTGGCGGGGTATCCCAGACGCGGTACGTTTACGATCCGCATGGGCGCCTGCTGCAGCGCTACATTGGCCCGTCGGGGCAGGAGCAGGTTGAGCAATTCGCTTACGACGGCCTCGGTCGGTTGTTGAGTGCCGTGAGTTTCGATGGTGCACTGACGACGTATCAGTATGACGATACAGGTCACGCGGTTTCGGTGACATTCGCCAACGGCCTCACGCGTACGTCGGTCTGGAACGCGACCGGCGAACTCGTCGCATCCACCGATACGGTCCAAGGTCGTCTTCTTTCGAAGACGACGAATCGATACGACGCCGACGGCAGGCTCCGGATTTCGACCGACGCGAATGGCCAGAGTACCCATTATTTGTACAACGCCCGCAACCAGCGGGTTGCCGAGATAGCGTCGGACGGAACGCTCACCGAATACGTCTACGACAAGGCCTACGCATTCCCGACGAGGACGGTAACGTACGCAACGCGATTGACCGCGGCGCAACTCGCAACGTTGTCTGACAACACCGGACGCGCGATCGAACGGTTACCGTCAGGAAGCGCGCTCACCCTCGAAACATCGGGACTTCGGCCGGCCGCAACCACGGCGGACCGCTCGACCTGGTTGTTCAGAATGAACAATGCGTGGGTCGACCGCACGGTCGATGCCGATGGCACGTTGACGCAACTGAGCTATGACGGTTTTGGGCGTTTGACCGGCAAGACGATATTCGCCAATCGCGTCGATCCGGCTGCCGTGCTGGCGTCCGGTCTTCCGCCGGCGGATCCGGCACGGGATCGGTCGACACGCTACCTGTACGACCAGGACGGGCTGCTGCGCGGCGAGCTTGACCCGCAAGGTTATCTGACGGAATACCTCTATAACGCTGCTGGCGAACGCATTGAAATCGTGCGCTATGCGACGCCAGTGAACGAGTCGCTTCGCCTGGCCTTCGCCGGTGGGCGGGCACCCAAGCTTGCTGACCTGATTCCAGTCGCCAACGCACAGGACACGTCGTCGCGCTTCGTCTACGACGCACGCGGGTGGCTTGCAGCCGAAATAGATGGTGAGGGGTACGTCACCCGCTATCAATACGATGCTCAGGGTAACGTAACAGAGAGTGTGAGAGGGCAGCGCATCGCGTTGGGCGCGTTAAGTCAGCCGCAGCAGGTGCCGGTGAAGATCGAGGCGTCCGGCCAGGTCGGCGCAAAACTTGAGGTCTGGCTGGACGGCGTGCAAGCAGGGACGGTAACGCTGACGGCGTCGGATTACACCTCTTATACGTTGACGGTACCCAATGCGATTCCGCTGGCAAGTCATACAGTCGAATTCCGCTCAGGGAGAGAAAACCCGGTCACGGTACGTAGTGCAAGCTTCGACAATCACGTGTTCAGTCAGGTGGTTGCGACGCCGTCGTTAATGGGCATCGACGGCCCGCAATGGTTCAGTGTTCGCTACACGCTCAACGCAGCCGATCTGATCGCATCAGCATCAACGCCGGGCGACCTTGAACGCACGACCTATGCGTACGACGCGATGGGCCGTCTGCTGGAGCAGGTCACCTATGGCGTAATGGGATCCAAGACGTCTAGCTTCACTTACGACAAGATGGGGCGCGTGCTGACCGAAACGCAAGGCAAGGCCCCATTCAATCGCACGACGACGTATCGCTACGACGAAGAAGGCCGCGTGGTTCGGAAATATTCCGGAGAAGGCAGCCGGATACTCGAGCTGATCGACCTGTACGAAAAGAGCGGCGATACCGCCATGCTCGCGCAGCTTCGGCGTGACGAGTTCTACGAAGCCTACACATACGATGCGGCTGGTCTGCGGACATCTGCTACCGACGCGGACGGTCGCAAGACGCTCTACTACTACGACGCGAACGGCAATCTCGCGGTGACGATCAACGCGTCCGGTGAAGTTGTCGCGCACAACCGTGACGCGTTCGGAGATATAGCACAAACCACTGCTTACGCAGTTCGGCTGTCGGCCGACGTACTCAAGACGCTGCAGGGTGGCCGCCTCACGGATGATGTGGCGACTGCCCTTGCTGCACTCGATAATGCCGATGCGTCGCGCACGTCCTTCAACTACAGTACGGCGGGCCGCTTGACGAAGCGCACCGATGCGATGGGTGCGACCACCGAGTATGCGTACAACACGTTCGGTGAGGTGACATCGCAATCGCAACAGGTGGGCGTCAATACGCATCGAATCACGACGTACGACTACGATCGCGTTGGACATCAGATTCAGCAAGCGACGGACCCGGGTTACCTGAATCAGATCACGAAGGCAGTCTACGATGCGTTCGGCCGTGTGGTGCAATCCGTCGATGCGAACGGGGTGTCGCGGGTCACGGAGTACGATCGAAACGGGCGAACTGTCGGTACGCGTGACGTGTCCGGTCGAACCAGCACGACATACGATGCGTTCAACAACGTACTGACGCAAACCGATCGTCTGGGCAACACGACTACGTACAGCTACAGCTCGAAGATGCAGTGGATGATCGTCAAAACGCCTGAGGGCGTAGTGACAACCACAAAGTACAACGAGTATGGCCAGATCGAGAGTGTGACCGACGGACAAGGGAATGTAATTCAATATCAGTACGATCGCGATGGGCTGTTGAAGAACGTCAGCTCCCAAAGCAGGACGCTGAATGGCTATGACACGGCCCAGTCCCACGGATACGTTCGCGATCACGCTGGAAACGTGTTGACGGAGTACGAGGGCGACCGAAAGTCCGTCGAGTACACCTATGACGCAGTTGGGCGTGTTCTGACGCGCAAGGAGCGGACCAACCAAAGCGCGCCGACAAGTGGCCCGAACGGGTGGATCCCGGTCGAACTGGTAACACGATACGAATACGACGCGAAAGGGCAACAGATCCGCACAACGGATCCGTCCGGAACGGTGACCGACACACATTACGACCTGAACGGTCGAAAGATGACGGTGATCGTCGATCCGAACGGCCAGAAGTTGACGACGACCTTCGCCTACGACGGCACGGGCCAGATTCTGACGGTGACCGAGGGCGCGGACAGCACGGCCGCGAAGGCCACGCAGAACACCTACGACGGCGCTGGCCGGCTGATCGAGCAGGTAGTCGATCCCGCCGGACTGAGACTGACCACGCACTACGTCTACGACCCCGCCGGCAATCTGGTGTCCGAGACCAATGCGGCGGGTGGCGTTACGCACCATGTCTACGATGCCGCGGGCCGTGAGATCGGATCGGTCGGTCCGACGGGCACCGTAATCGTCATCGACCGCGATGCCGAAGGGCGGATCGTCAAACGCACCGTGCATGCAACGTTGGCAGCGCTGGCAACCTTGCCGGACCAGTTGACGGCGGAGCAATTGCGCGCTCTGGTGCCGGCATCGCAACAGGACGAGATTGGGCGGAACGTCTACGATGCCGACGGTCGGCTGCGCTTTACTGTCGATGCGGCGGGCGCCGTCACTGAATTGACGTACGACGCTGGCAACAACGTGATCCGCAAGACCGCGTACGCGGGATTTATCGATACTGCGGACGGCGAGTCGCAAGATACCGTTCGCAATGCACTGTCGCGGATCGACGCGCAGGTTCGAACCGGCGACCGTGTGACGCGCATGGTGTACGACGTCAAGCATCGTCTGATCGCAACGATCGATGCCGCCGGTTATGTCACACGAAATTCGTACAACGCTATCGATCAGCTTGTCGACTCGAAGTCTTACGCGACACCGTATACCGGCAGCGACAATCCGAATTACGCCACCTTCTCGGATCTGCTGAACTCGTGGGACGCCCAAGGCGCACAGAACACTGCGCGCGAAACCCGGTGGTTCTATGACGACGCGAGCCGACCGGTGTACACGGTGGATGCCGAAGGCTACGCTACGGAGAACCAGTACGACAACGCGGGCCGTCTCGCGAAGACGATCCGTTACGCACGTGCTCATCCGGAAGCAGCGAGCTACAAGACAACCTACGACGCGTGGCTGGCGTTGAGGTCCGAGTCGCTCGATCAGGCTGCGGTCACGGCCTATCGCTACGACGGCGCCGGTCGGCTGATCGAGATGACCAACGCACTGGGCGTCAAAACCAGCTATACGCTCGACCCGCTCGGCAGGGCGATCGATACGACAGTGGCCGCCGGCACGAGCGACGCATCGACGACACATGCCGTCTATGACCTTGCAGGCAACCTGATCGCGAAGACGCTGGCATACGGTACGGCCGTCGCCAGCACGACCCGCTATGCGTATGACGCACTCGGCCGGCAAATTGCGGCGACCGACCCACGTGGTGTCGAACTCGCCGAACAGGATACTGCCTGGGCGTTGGCGGAGCGCGGTGCGCGAGGCCTTGTGGATGGCGCCGGCACGGCGCTGGCGGCGGCCGCGCTGAACGCGGACCAGAAGCTTGCGCTGTTGCAGGCTTACACCAGTACCCAGAGCTACGACGCCGCCGGTCGCGTGAGCGAGAAGGCGGACGCGCTGCACAACGTGACGCGTTATCAGTACGACGCGTTCGGCAATCAGGTGACGATGACCGATCCTCTGTCGGCCACGACGGTGTCGTTCTACGACAAGCTCAACCGGGTCGTTGCGCAGGTCAGCCCGGAGAACTGGGTGGTCGGCACGCAATACGATGCGTTCGGCAACGTGTCACAAGTGACAGATTATCGGCTCGCACGCGCGGGTGCAGTCGATGACGCGTGGAAACGCGACGGCTGGAAGTCGGATCTGTCGCAGGTGCTGCCGGCCGGCGATCCGGCAGATGCCGTCACTCGCATGGCGTACGACAAGCTCGGTCGCGTGGTCAAGTCGACGGATGCGGAAGGGTATTTCGAAACCTACGGGTATGACGGGCTCGGCAATCGCACGAGCTATACGAACAAGCTGGGTGGTACGTTCAAGTATACGTACGACCATCTGGGCCGGATGACGTCGGAGACGTTGCCGGTGCTGTCGAAAGACAAGACTGTCATCAACCGCTTCGAGTACGATTCGCGCGGCAACCGCATCAAGATGACGGAGGCGCAGGGGCTCGACGAAGAACGAATTACCGAATACGGCTACGATCTTCTGGACCGTCAGGTAAGGACCTATCAGTCCGTCTATTTGGGCAACTATAACGTGGCCGATGCAATCGAAACATCGGTCTACGATGCGCGCGGCAACCTTGTATCGAAAGTCGGCGTCAACGGTGCGATCACAACGTGGTACTACGATGCTGCCGGTCGCAAGACGGGGCAAGTCAGCCCGAGCGGCACGCTCACGTTGTGGGAGTATGACCCGGCTGGCAACGCGACACGTACGCGGATCTTCGGGGACCCGGTGAAGGCTACGCAAGGTTCACAGCCTCCGGCGCCGGTCGATGCGACCAGCGTGCGTGAAACACGTATGGTCTATGACGCAGACGGACGCCTCGTCCAGTCGCGCGTGATGAACGTCGCGACCGGGTATTTCGATCCGAGCGCCGGTGAAGACCAGCGTGGCGAATACTTCATCACGTCAGGTAGTGAGCTCGTCACTCAATGGGAATACGACGGACGCGGCGCGGTCATCTCCAAAACGGATCCTGGCGGCGGTCGCACACTGTACTTCTACAACGGTAGCGGCAAGAAGACGCTGGAGATCGACGCAAAGGGATACGGCATCGCCTATACGCTGAACGAGCGAGGTGACGTGACGCAGGAGATACGGTTCGCCAAGCCGTATCCGGACCCAGTGACGGCGAATCCCTCGCTCGGCGCCACGCTGATCAACGCGTGGCCGCGCAGCGAGGATGACCGGATTACCGATTACACGTGGGATCGCAACGGCCGAAAGACGAGCGAGACGCGTGAAAATGTACAGTTTGCAACGGTTGACGACAACGGCAAGCTGACGCAACAGGTCGGTGCGGCGACAACGCGTTATGCATACGACGGCAACGGCAATTTGTTGAGGCAGATCGATGCCAACGGCAATCAGTATGACTACGGGTACGATGTTCTCAGCCATCGCACGCTGGAAATATTGCCGGAGTTCACCGACTACCAGGGACAGCGAACCCGCGCACGGACTGTGTACCAGTATGACGGTCTCGGCAATATCACCCGGGAAACCCGGCAGCACAGCAGCGGGGACGAGGAGACTGCATACACTTACGCTCGTGGCCGAGTCAATGGCAAGTGGTATGCGGACGGGACGCTGACGATTTACTCGTACGACGTGGCCGGTAATGTGACGGGTACGTCTTTCGGTAACGTCGAGGCTGATGGACCCGGAAAATTTTATTCGTTCGGGACCCGCTACGACTTGGAAAACCGGGAAATCAAGCGATTCAGCGGAACATGGCGGGAAAGCGGCTCGGAGCAAGGCATCCAGACCGAGTTGCGTTATAACGCGTACGGTGAATTGATTGGTCGGCGCACGAACGGAAACGGGGTACTCTCCGAGCAAGGCGGCGAGTGGCAGGAATACACGGACTACGACAATGCTGGCCGCGTTGTTCGAACGAACTTCAACGACGGCATCTCGCATCTGTACATGTACGATCGCAACGGGAACGCGACGCTGAAGGTCGAGTCAATGCAGACCGATCTGCGTGAATTCGCGATCAAGACGGGTGACGATCTCGAGAAGTTGCTCCAGAAGGCCGACATGATGCAGACCTTTACGCGCTACGACGCACGTAATCAGGTCATCCAGATTCGCCAGCCGAAGACGTCGGGCAGTGTCCCGCGTATCAGCTTCCACCCGGTCGATATTCCGATCGACGGCGGAATCTTTGCGAATACGCAACTGAGTATCGGTGGATGGATCGAAAAACAGAATCGGCCAGTTGCTGGTCCGGTGTACACCGAACCGGCGGAAGTGAGCTTGACTACGTCAGCGGGCGCCGCAGCTACAGCCAGCGTGTCATGGAACCTGGTGTCGTCTTATATTGAGATATACAGCCTCGACATCAATCTCCCTGACCTGAAAGATGTATACGGAGCCTATCAGTACGAGGTCGTCGCGACGTATCGGGAGCAAGGCGAAAACCTCGGGACATCACGGCCTTCCGGGGTAGACCACGATCCGGTAGACATCACGCAGACCCAAACGGTTCAAACAGCGGTCAACCAGTCGGGTAAGGTCACCTTTCCGGTCAATAGCTACGTCCGGATAGGTACGCCAAGCGGCGACTATCCCAATAAACCGCTCCAGTTCGATTACTCCATCGAAGTCTATGTCAAGCCGCAAAATGGCTCCGGCGAACGACGTTTGCTCGGAAAGGTGGAAAAGGGGGCCGTCCTGTATGAAGCGTGGGTATCCAACGGCAACGTTCAGGCCAAAGTGGCTGATCAGGACGCCCTCAATTCGTCGCAGGAGCTGCAGTCGGTATCCAATCGATTGAGTCTGGCCAATCACACGCTGCCCCAGGGTGCGCGTGCGATGCTGTACTACCGTCCATCGGGGTCCACCGAAGCATTCCGGACGCTCGGCAAGGACCCCAACAGCGAACCCGGTTCATACACGATCGACGTAGGCAATTTGCCGGACGGCGATTACGAAATGATCTTCATGGCCATATCGGACGGCAGCGACGGGCGTGAGCCCGGTACGTTGCTGCGCCGCGATGGCTATAACGCACATATCGCGCGCGGCGGTAACTCGACCGTAACGTCTTCGCCGATCCCCGCTTACGAGGAAAGCAGCCGTGCTGGTTTCCTTGCCGATGCATCCGGCAGCTACATCTGGACGTCGCCGCAAACCCTGAACCTCTATTCAGCCCGCGATTCCGCGCTGCATCTGGCCGACCACGTCGTCGTGAAGATGCGCCCGCAGGGCGGCACCACATGGAACGAGGAACGAACGCTCTGGCGCGATCCGGCCACGGGTGCGTTCTCGGTCGATCTGTCGGGATACGCGCCGGGCAACCTGGACGTGGAATTCGACCTGTACAACGCAGCAGGCCAGAAGCTTGACGCCCTGCTGAGTTCGGTCGGATTGCCGGGAGGAAACGGCTCGCCTTCGTTCAGCACGAACTATCTCGCCGACCTGAAATCGACGATCGTTTTCCACGCACAACCGGCCGACACCGATTACATCATGGTGTCGTGGGTGCAGGACGGGACGACACGCTATTCGCGCATCACGCGTATGGGTAATGGCGAGTTCACCTGGGACGTCCAGTCGGGTGGCTTGATCCCGCAACCGGGCCAGTCGTATGCCTATTCGATCAAATACACCGCCTACGACGCGGCGGGCATACCGCTGGCGATGGGCGCCGGCGACATCACCGTCGGCTCACTTGGCAATACGCAGGTCACGTTGACGGGCAGCGAGCGCCCGAGCATTTTCGAGTTCAAACCGGTCGGTTCCGACGGTCAGCCGCTTACGAACGTCAATACAGTTACGCTGTACTACCGTCAGTCCACGGCAAAAGACCAGGCGTTCGATCGTCCTTTCACCGAAGTGACGCTGACGCGCGACGCGCTGGGACGCTTTCTGTTCGATGCATCGGCGCTGCTAACGCGCACGGAGTTCGAATACCGCTATCTCGCCAAGGATACGAACGGTAATGTCCTGACCGAGCGCCAGAGCTATTTCCTGACCGGCACGCGCAACAACCCGGTGACGAACGTTGACATCGTGGGCGTGATCGAGGAAACGGCGAAGGACATGACGATCGACCGGCTGCAGCAGCACAACGCATTCCGCGAGGTGTCGGCCGAGCGAGACGGCCGCGGCAACTGGACGACTTCCTTCTACAACACGATGGGGAATCTGACGCTCAAGCACGAGCCGAAGGTGAGCGTGACGCTCGCGAATGGTGCGCAGGTGGAAGTCGAACCAGAGACGCGGTTCTACTACGACCTCACCGGTAACCTGGTCGGGTTGAAGGATGCCAACGGCAACCTGACCACGCAGCAGTGGAACTACGGGGCATCCAAGGCCGCGGTGGCCCGGACGTGGGACGCGCTGGGGTTCAGTAAGACGATGCAGTACGACGTGTTTGGCCACCTGCGAACGTCGATCGATGAGCTGGGGCGGCGCACCGACTATCGCTACGACAAGATGGACCGCCTGATCGAAGTCGATCGGCCGGCACTGGTCGACGGTCAGCGGAGCATTGACCGCTACGAATACGATTCGCTGGACCGGCGCATCGCGCATACGGATGCACTGGGTAACCGTGAGCGCACCTTTTACGATGTCGATGGTCGGGTCGTCAAAACGATCAGTGCGGCGGGTCGTGAAGTGAAATACGACTACAAGTGGGCCACAAGCATGGGCTCGGCCGGGACGGCGACCGCCGGCGGATGGATCCGCACGACGACCAACTCAAACGGCATGACAACGGTCGACGAGAACGATCAGTTCGGGCGTCTGATGAAGCACACGGACCTCGGTGGGCACGTGTTCCAGTATGCGTACAACTGGGCGGGGCTGCTTGCCAAGCAGTCTGGCTCGAGCGGACAGGATGTTGACTATACATATTACTCGAACGGGCTGGTGCGCTCGATCCAGGATAACGCGACGAAGACGCAGTCATTGTACGAATACGATGGCGACGGCAACCGGACGGCGGAGTATTTCTCGAACTTCGGCGACGTCTACGTGTTCGCGCAGTCGCGAGTCAAGTACGACGCGCTGAACCGGGTGACGGCGATCGAGGACGACGCGTACAAGGTCTATTACGAGTACGACGCGGTAGGTAATCGTCGGCACATGCTCGCGAAATACACCGACATGGTTGGATATCACGATCGTGAGCAGGAGTACTGGTACGAATACGATGCTTTGAACCGCTTCACGGTGTCGATGGGTAGTTTGTCGGGTGCGCGTGCAACCGATCCGAACGACACGAGCGTTTCGATCGTGAAGGGAGCACTCGGGGGCGATGGCGTGCAACTCGGCTACAACGCGGCGGGCGAGCGCGTGCTGGCTGCGTACGCGAAGGATGGCCGCACCGAACGTTATACGTACGATGCGAACGGCTACCTGACAACGCAGAGCGTCAACGACATCATCGTGCAGGAGCGCAAGAACGACCTGGTGGGCCGCGTGACGGGATTCGTCGAACGCGACGCGAAGACGGGGCAGCAGGTCACCGGAATCGACCGCACCTGGGACGCGGACGGGATGATCACGCAGGAGCGCGACACGCTGCATCGTGCGACGACCGCATACTCGCGTATGGCGGATGGCACGTTGACGAGGGTTGAGACGACTCCGGACGACTCCAGCGAGACGCGTACGACTTCCACGTATGCATACGAGTGGTGGGACAGCGCGAAGCAATCGCGCGTGACCGTACAGGCGTCGAATCCGAATGCACCGGGCTGGCGTCCGGCGACGTCGTACTTCAACTACGACGTGAACGGCAACCTGAAGAGCACGTATGACGACGGCGGGAACGATCCGGGCAAGGCGCGTGCGTTCCAGTACTGGACCGACCTGCGCGGCCAGGTGCAGCGGCGCGACGAGCTGACCGGCGTCACGGTGGATGCAAATGGACGAATCAACGGGGCGGCGGGCGACCGCAAGCACAACTATTACTACCTGAACGGCAACCGGGTTGGTAACCAGGGCAACGACGGGATCGACCAGATCGACTACATGCAGGAACTTGCCGGCAAGCTGGGCAAGGGCAACGAGAACCAGTATCGGGTCTTCACGCCGATCAGTGCCGCCGACTTCGACGAGAACTACATGGCGATCAACGGCACATATCCGGCGGCAAGCGCGGGCCAGTGGACGGTGCGTGCAGGAGATACGCTGAAGTCGGTTGCGTCGGCGCTGTGGGGCGATTCGAGCCTGTGGTACATCCTGGCGGACGCGAATGGTCTGAAGAGTACGGACGAGCTGCGGGCCGGCCAACTGCTGACTGTGCCGAACAAGGTGACGAACGTCCACAACACGTCGACGACGTTCAAGCCGTACGATCCGGGGCTGGCGATCGGCAATACGCAGCCGACGCTGCCGGCGCCGCCACCTCCGCCGGGACCGAGCGGGTGCGGCGGATTCATGCCGATCATAGCGATCGTCGTCGCCGCCGTGGCAACGGTGATAACAGCAGGGGCCGCGGCGCCGGCGTTGGGCGCGACAGCCACCGGAGGGCTATTCACAACCGGTGTCAGCGCCCTGACGGGTTCGTTGGGTGCTGCTGGTTTCGGAGCCGCAGCAATTGGCGGCGCTGCGGGCGCGCTAGCATCGCAAGGCGTGATGATCGCGGCCGGCGAGCAGCACGGCTTGAATTTGAACAGCATCACGTTAGGGGCGGTAGCGGCGGGTTTGACCGCAGGTATTGGAGCGGCAGTGGGCGCGCCGGCGAATGCGTTGAGCGCGGCAGCTCAAGGCGCCATGAGATCGGTGGCAACGCAAGGTATCGGGGTTGTAACCGGACTACAGGATCGCTTTGACTGGAAGGGTGTGGCGGCCAGCGCGATTGCATCGGGTGTAGGATACGGGGTAGGCGAGCAGGTCGGAAAAGTAGCGATCGGGGCTGGTGCCAGCACGGCCATGGCGCGATTTGCCAGCGGCGTAACCGGCGGATTGAGCGCTGGTGTTGCGAGCACGCTGGTTCGTGGCGGAAGTTTGGGGCGTAACATCGGAGCAATTGCGGCGGATGCGGTGGCGAGCACGGTCGGCAACATGGTGGCCAGCAATGTGCAGGCAGCCTCCGTCGACAAAACTACGCAGCGCGCGCAGGACGCGATCGCCGCCGTCAACGACCAAATTCTGCCGGGTGGGTTGGGCGGAGTTGGTAGTGGGTTCATCGCACCGGAGTCGACGTACAGCAATGCCGCCTTGATGTATGGCGCGTACGGTGGGCTGGTCGATACAACGCCGACAACCTACAGCAGCGCGTCGACGCTGTATGGCCTGTCTGCGGGATTCTCTACTCCAAGCCCATTGGGGCGTGCTGACGCATTTGGCTACACTGCGAACCCCGATCTCGCGAACCGCAACGGTGGTTCGCTCGGTTTGGCAGGAAGCGACGCCGATGCGCTGAAATATGTGTGGGATGCGCAGCGACGTCTGTCCACGGACGTACGCGGCGGCTTTGATCGTTTCGGGAACAGTACTGCCGGCCGAGCGCAATTCGATCTCGGGAGTTCATGGGTTGCCGATGTTCCGAAGCTGCCGATCAACCTTGCACTGAACACGATTGAGGGAGGGGTCAACCTGCTGGGCGGCGCATTGCCTGGCACGCCGGATTATGTTCCCTTCCTGAATGGAGCAAAAATTCCCTACAACTCGGGGGCATCGAGCTATGCTGAGTTTGGGGTTGGGCTTCTCCTTGGGCGAGGTGCCGCGAGCGGCCCAAGTACCGTGACGGTCTATCGTGTTGAGGGAGCAGGAAATCGTCGATTGTTTATTGATGAGGCAACTGGCAGCGTCACGATTCCGCCGGTACTAGCCAACAAGGGGCGAGGCGATGAGCGGAATCTCTACTTGAATTTCGGGGACGAGGCTCGTGCTCAGGAATTCTTGGCCCAGAGACTTCAACAGTTCCCTGACAACACGATCAAGTCATTCGAAGTGCCGAAATCGTTTGTACAGCAATTGAGGGCTTCTGCAGTCGAGGAAGCAAAGCGGCCCCTGAACCCGGGCAAGCCAGTGATTGCGGATCCAACGAAGGCGAGCAATCAATTCGGGCTTAGTCGAGAGCAGATTGAGCAATTGCGGAACGTCATCGTTCCTGGAACGGGAAGGCAATATTAACCAAGGCGGAGCATGAAGAACCACCTGTTTGAGTTTCAGATGCGGCTATTGCGAGGCGATGGCTGTGATATGCCGGAAGGAATCGATGGAGCACTTGTTGTGTGCTACGCAAGTGCATCGGGTTATGAGGCTGCGGTGAAGAAGGGGGTACTTGCCGCTGCTCAGATGCACTACATATTCGATACTGTCGTAGGAAATGTGCGCGAGATTCCTGTGGACTCGTGGAGTACCTATGTGGAAAGCGTTTGGTCGGATTGTCCAGATTTCTTTCCGTCGCCCGAGGAGTTGCCGTCTCTAGTTCAGCAAGGAGTGGTGTTCTTTGGGCCGTTTGCGGGCTTTAAAGATTAGTCTTTGAGGAACCAACGCCCGCTTACGCAGGCGTTGTTGTCTCTGGGCTCGAATCTCAGAAGAGATGCTTGGCGACGCGTCGCCGTTCGTCGTCATCGAGGAGCATTACGCGAATTCCGGTGATCGCGCGGCGCAGCCAGTCGTCGGCAATGACGCGATGTTCGTCGTTCGTGACGGCTGCCACTGACGCCGGCAATTGCCGCATTCCGGCGCCGGCCGTCGCGCCGTCGCCGGCCCCTTTGCTGCGTAAATCTGGTGTTGGTCCAAAGTGCGAGTGGACTGACGAACAAAAATCGCCGTCGAGGCGGTGTATCAACGCGATTCCCGCCCCGCGAGCGATCACCTTAGTGCGTGATTGCCAGCCAGCGCATCTGCCATCTCTGCTATCGGTCTGCTCCAATCGCCCAATGTCGCTTGTCGATATAGCTGCATGGACCTGTACCACGGCGTATCACGATGGCTGTTGTACCAGCGCTCGTCGCATGCCGCCGACAGCAACACCCATACTGGCCGCCCCAGCGCCCCAGCCAGGTGGGCCGGCCCCGTATCTACCGTGATCAATAGATCCAGCTCATTGAGAATGACGGCCGTATCGCCAAGATCGCGCAGCTCGTTACCGAGGATGCCGATGCCGTGTTGACCCAGCAACGCATGCTCCTCGTCGGTGATCTTGCCGAACTGTAGTGCATGAAAACGACATTCCGAAGAACTGAACAGCGGTGCGAGTTGCGCCAGCGAGATCGACCGGTACGGTTCATGACGCACTGCAGTATTGCTGCGCCAGATCAAGCCGATCTCGCGAACACCATCGCGTCGGTTGCGGAAAGTGTCAGCCGCCAGCGTCGGCATTTCTCGTCCAGCCGGCGCCTGTACGTATGATTCCGTCCAGCTTGGGAAGTAGGGCGTTTTTTGATACCGGACAAAGAGATCAAAGGTACAGATGATGCAATCGCTTTGGTCAATGGCATCGCCGGCGTTCTCGACAAGTGTGATCCAGTCGTAGGTGGCGAATATCGGCGCCAATATGGCTGGTGCCTGTAATACGATAGCCGCCGCACCTTCATCCCGTAACAAGTGCAGGTACCGGGAGAACATGATCACATCGCCAAGGCCGCCCTCATGGATGATGAGGACACGCTTCCCGGCGACGGATTCGTCGCATCGAAGCAGTTTTTTGACAATCCGATGATACTCGCTGGTATGAGTCGAAAAAATATTTGAAACTACACCAGCTCGCCCCCATGCATCGCGCGAGCGCCGATTAAGCGTGTGGGCTTCGCGAAATCGGCCTTGAGCGTACTGCGAGACCAGAAGTTCGGCTGTCAAGGCTCGCCGATCAGGTTCGTGGTGAAGTACCGATAGTGATTGACTCAATAGGGCTTCGGCCTGGGAAAAAAGGCCGAGAAGGTTCATGTCGATACCGATCTGTGCGCGAAGAAACGGATCTTCAACACGGTCCGCCAGTTCTTTCAACACCCGTATGGCTTCTTCTGCGTGACCGGAAAGCCTGAGTGTCCGGCACAGCGCGAGTCCGGCGCTCGCGGATTTGTCGCGGAGATAGATCTCGTATGCGCTGTCGAGCACGGTGTGGTCGCTTGTCACGTTAGCCCCGGTGATGTGCGTTGGCTCAGTTCAACGAGCGTTATTTGCGAAGGGCAAAGGCAGCCATCAGATCGTCCCTGAGATTTCCGTCTTCGAGAATGGCTTGCGCCACCCGGTTCGCAATCGACTGAAACGTCGGATCGTTGACCTGCTCGTCGCCGAATTGCCGGTGCAACACATGCTCGACCGCGGCGCGCGTCAACTGGAACTCGTCCGTCACGCCCGCCGCGAGCAACTGGTCGATATGAGCCCGGAGCGTTTCGCCCAACGGGCGCGGCTCGACTTTGGAAGTCGTACTGCCGGCCGACGTCGCGTCTGCGGCGCCTGCTCGCGCGCGCGCCTTCTTGTCGAGCTCGCTGCGCAGTATCTCGGTGAGTTGGTCGAGCGTGGTACGGGAAATCATGGCAATGGAAAAGCCTGTCAGCGGGACGTCGAAAACGCCGGATCAATTTCCGGAAGGATACCCGTCTTTTCGGATGGCGCGTGATCGGCTGGCGACGAACCGACGATCGACTCGACATGCTGTAGCACGTCAACAATATAGCGATTGATCAGTGGGTATTTCGTATTCGATGCAATGCCCGCTCGCAACTGTTCGCTGGCGAGCGCGAAGCGGTCGCCAGCAAGATTCAGCAAGCCGGTTTTCAGCACGCGCAGCGTATCGTCCGCCGGCAGCGTATCGAGCGCCCCCCATGCTTCGACTGCACGATCGACATGCCCATGAGTCAAGTGGAGAAAGCCCAGCATGAAGCCGGCGATCGGGAAATCGGGCGTCAGTTGCTGCGCTGCGCTGAAATCGCTTCTGGCCGCCTCGTAGTGCTGCGATCCGGCATGAACCGCGCCGCGCAGGAACCACAGACGATAATCGTCGGGCCAGCGCTCGAGCGCATTGTTCAACGCGTGCAGCGCTGCTTCGTCGCTGGATCGCATGGTTTCTACCAGCACGGCCATCTGGTCGTCCGGGCACAAAGTCGATGATGGGTTGTTTTCCATGGCGAGTCACGCAAGAAGATAGAAGTCGTCGGTGCCGATCTGCCGACGAAGCTCGTCGAGTGCCGCGCGATGCAGCTGCGAAATGCGGCCCTTGGACAAGTTGAGAATGTCGGCAATGTGCTCGAAGCTCAAGCGGTGAAAGTAGTGGTATCGGATGATCTTCTGCTCGCGTGCAGGCAAGTGATCGACTGCATCGTACAGGCGGGACCGCGTCTGCTGCTGCGCAAGTGTCCGGTACGGGTGGTCCTGGAAAGGCTGTACGGCACCTGCATTGGCGTCGACCATGCCTGTATCGTCGAGCATGAAGCTGATCGCCAAGCCGACCGCCACGCTGGCGAGCACGCGAAACACGTCGCGTGGCTCGTCACCAGCCGCATCCTTCAGCGAGTCCAGCCGCTCGCGGCGGACACTGGCGCGAAGCGCGGTCTGTTCCTGCCCGTCGGTCAGCCGGATGACGCCGTCCAGCACGCTGCCCTTGATCCGTTGCGTCGCGAATGTCGTGAATGCGACGCCGCGGCTCCGGTCGAACCGGTCGATGGATTCGAGCAGGCCGACGCAGGAAAACTGCATATAGTCCTGGTACTCGACATCGTCGCGGTGGCGCCCGCGATACAGATTGCCGGCTAGCGCGGCCGCATACGACAGATAAAAATCAAACAGCGCCTCTCTAGCATCGGGGTCGCGCCTGAGTTCGAACGCGAGCCACAAATCGCTCTCCCGTCCTTCCGTCGACATGGCGTCCGTTGCGCCCGGCAGATCCTGCAGTGTCATTTGAAGCTGCCCAGCACGCCACGCAGGATGAGGCCCCAGCCGTCGACCAGCACGAACATCAGTACCTTGAGCGGCAGCGAGATCGTCGCCGGAGGCACCATCAGCATGCCGAGCGACAGCAGCACGCTGGAGACGACGAGGTCGATCAGCAAAAACGGCAGCAGGATGACGAAACCGATCTGGAACGACACGCGCAGCTCGTTCAGGATGAATGCGGGCGTCAATTGCAGCAGGCTGACGTCGGCTGGCGTCGCGGGAAGCGGCTGGTGCGACATCTCGTACATCCACTTCAGTTCGTCTTCACGCACCTGCCGCAGCATGAAATCGCGCAGCGGCCCGCTGCTGCGCTCAAGCGCTTGTGACAGTTCCAGGTGACCACCGATGAACGGCTGAAGCGCATCGTGGTTGATCGCCTGCAGCGTCGGCAGCATCGCGAACACGGTCAGGAACAGCGCGAGGCTGATCAGTACCGGCGTCGGCGGCGTTTCAGGCATGCCGAATGCGTGGCGGATCATCGACAGCACGATCGCGATCCGGATGAAGGCCGTCATCGAGACGACGAAGGCGGGGAGCAAGCTGAGTACCGTCAGCAAAACGGCGATCCGGACGGCTTCCGACATGCCGGCTCCGGGGCGCACGAAATCGGCGACGCCGAGCGATGACAGCGGGGAAGCGGCCTGCAGGGCGGGCGCAGCATGAGCCCAACCCGCGACGGTGCCCAGGAGCGCGAACAGCGTGACGGCGACGACGCGGTGGAACGTTGTGCGCATCTCAGGACTCCGACGGCGATTGGTCGCGAGCATCAACGACGCGGCTGCCGTTCGCATCTGACATGAGAAGGACGACGCGCTGGTCATATTCGATCAAGTGCAGGGTAGCCCGGGCGGAAAGACGGGTATGTTCGATCACGCGGATGCGTGACGTGTTCGCGGAATCGCGACGCGTGCCGCGTACGGCGCGCGCCCGAATGACGAGCGCGGCGACGACGCCGAGCGCGAGACACAACAGCAATGCCAGTACGACACGAACCCAGTCGACGCCGAGGTGTGAAAAGAGGCCCGCGGCCGGAGCGGCATCGGGCGCGCGTTCGAGCCACGAGGTGGGTACCGTTGAGGTCATCGATCGGCCGTTCCGACACTGACGATACTGACGCCGAAGCGGCCGTCTACGGCGACGATCTCCCCGGTCGCGATCGTCTTGCCGTTCAACACGATTTCGACCGGATCTCCGATCGATCGGTCCAGTTCGAGCACGCCGCCGGATTGCAGCGTCATCATGTCCTTGACGTTCATTGTGGTGCGACCGAGCAGCACGTCGACGGTTACCTTGACGCCGTCGAGCAACTCGAGCATTGGGCGCGGCGAATCTTCCGTGTGCGCGTCGGCGTGCTGTTCGGGAAAATCGACGCGGGCCGCGACGGCCTGTTTGGGAAACGTATGGGTGGTCATGGCGAATCGGGCGTCGCGAGCGACGTCAGTTTGAAGGAAAGCGAGGTGCCGGTACGGCCGGGAGTACCGAACGCGACGGTGGACGAGGTCTCGTCGATGACCAGCGTGGCAGGTGCGTCGAGCGCGCGATCGAGGACGACGACGTCACCCGGCGACAGGGTTGTCAACTGCGACGCGGACAGCTCGCACTGACCGAGCCGCACGGACAGCGCGACCGGGCATGCATCGAGCGCGAGGCGTCGAGGCGTCAGGTCGCAGTCGACGGGGCGGCGGGGCACGATGGCCGCGTCGGATGCGGCGTCGTTCCAGACGTGCCGAATGTCGCAGAACAGCATGGCGAGTATGTCTCCGTTCGATGCGACGATCGCCAGCCGAATGGCGCCGTAGCCGCTGAACGATGCGGCGGCTGCGGCGTGCGGCGAACTGACCTGCGCGGAAGAGGACGATACGCGCAGTGACGCGATCAGATCGTCGCGCATCTCCGTGGCGATCGAGGCCAGGAAGTCGTGGCACGCATGGGTGTCGAAGGCATGTCCGCCTGCGGCAAATGCGGCATCGATCAGGCGCCGGTCGCTGCGCTCGTACAGGTCGACACGAACGCCGGGTGCACACGCGTGGCTGGTTTGCGCTAGGGCGTCGGCTTCGGGCGGGCTGCCGGGCAGGCGGACGATCTCGCCAATGGAAAAGCACGGACGGACGAACCAGCGCGATTGCCAGTCGGTGAGTGCTGTTTCGAACAGCGCCCGCGCGATGTCCGGATCGCGGGCGCCGGCCGGGCGCCAGGTGACGGGGCCGATGCTCATCCCTGACTCCGCATCTGCAGCAGCTGCATCATCATCTCGTTCGCGGCGCTGACGACCTGCGACGAGGCCTGGAAGCCGCGCTGAATCAGGATGAGCTGTCCGAACTCGGACGACAGGTCGACGTTCGACGCTTCCGTTGCGCCGGACAGCAGCTTGCCGACGCCCGCGCCGTTGCTGGAGCGATACGCGGGCGGCGCGGCGTGGCTTGCATCGAACAGCCCCTTGCCGGTCTGGACTAGTTGCTGAGGATTGGCGAAGCTGGCGAGGGCGATCGCGCCCAGTTTGTCGTTCTGGCCGTTGGAATAGCCGATGACGAGCTGGCCGTCCTGATCGACGCTCAGCGACGATAGCGTGCCGGTCGCATAGCCGTCCTTGGAGGACACGCGAAGCGTCGACGTCGTGCCTGCCGAATAGCTCGTCACGCCGTTCGAGAAATCGAGCGAGACGGTGAGCAGCGGGGCGTTGGCCGGACGCAGCGTGACGTCGATCTTGTTGCTTCCCGGATCGGGAATGCCGCCGGTGAACTGCAGCGTGCTTTCCTTGACGGGTGCGCCGTTCTCGTCACTGACGGACACTTTCCAGCGTCCGGGTAGCGGGCCGGTATCGGGCTTGAAATCGAGCTTGAGCGTATGTTTCCCGCCGCCGGCGTCATACACGTCGATGTTCGGGATCGAGAAGCTGGTCGAACCGGTCGACAGGTTGTCGGTGAACTTGACGACCGTCGTCGCCTGCGGCGGATTGATCTGCTTGCCGGCCACCGACAGGCCGGAGAGATCGCCGGAGCCGGTGAGCGCTGCCAGTTGCAGACCGCTGGACTTGTCGCGAATCGAGCCGTCGTCGCCGACGATGAACTGGCCCGTTCTCGTGTAACGGGCGTCCTTTTCGTCGAGCAAGGTCAGGAATCCGTTGCCCTGGATCGCCAGGTCGAGCTGGCCGTCGCTCGGCCGCGTATCGCCCTGCTTGAAATTCAGCGATGCGTAGCCGTACTCGACACCGCTTCCCGAATACGTGACGTTCGGATTGCCGCTGGAGCCGCGCGCGAATTGCTGACCGTAGTACAGATCGGCAAACTGGGGCGTCGATGTCTTGAAACCCGCGGTATTGAGGTTCGCCACGTTGTTGCTGATGGTCTGCAAGCCGCGCGAATAGGCGGTCAGGCCGCTCATGCCGATGTAGATGCTTTCAAGCATGGAATTCTCCCGGGCAGGTTGACTATCGGACCGCGACGATCTGCGCGACGGTCGCGTTGGTCAGGAACTGGCCGTCGGCCGTTTCGATCGTCAACTGCGGCTGTCCGTCCTTGAACGACACGCTTTTGACGACGCCGCTCAGCGAAGCCGTGTCCGTCTGGACATCCACGTTGCGGCCGAGCAGACCGACCGTTCTCGTTGCCGATTGCACGGTCAGCAAGCTGTCGATCTTGTCCGTCATCTGGCGGCTCTGCTCGAGCGATGTGAACTGCGCGAGTTGCGAAACGAACTCGAAGTTGTCGACGGGTTTCAGCGGATCCTGGTAGGTAAGCTGGGTCAGGATGATCTGAAGCAGCGACTGCATGTTCAGGCCGAGCGAATCCGCCCGGGCGCCGAGATTGGTGGACGAGGCAATGGGATCAATCGCCATGATTGGTTTCTCCGGGAGCATTGCGGTCGACGCCGTTGATGACGAGTTTCGACGCGCGAAGGCCGCTCAGCTGAAGAGCGGCGCGAACATGGGAATCGAGTGTGTCGAGGTCTTCCGGAGCGGCCTGCGCGACGCGGAGCGACACGAGCGGTGCGCCGTCGCCGGGCAGGACCGTCACGCGAAACGGCGCTGCGGATGCGGGTGGCGACGCATAGGCGGCCGGGACAGGACGGCTGCGAGCGGCGTCGTTCACGCGTTCGGTCGGGCCGGTCGCCTGCGTGGCCGGTTGCCCGGCACGCTTGGGCGGCGGAAGCGCGGACTCCAGGCTGACGCTCACCGTCCGCGCCGGGTATTCGCGCTGCGCCTGCGCCGTCGGCGCGCCCGCTTGCGTGACCGGGAGCATGGGACGGGGGGCAGCCGAAACCGTCGCCGCTGCCTTTGCCTCAGGCGTCGTCGCGGCAGTTGAAGGCCGCTGTTCGGCGATTCCGGGGGCGTCCGCTCGTGTTTCGACGCGTGCGGTCTTGCCGGGCGCCGATCTGGCAGGGCCGCCGGCTGGAAGCCCGGACGCCGCGTTGCGCCACATGTCCTGCTCCATCGAACGCAGCAACTGGCCAAACGCGTTGTCGGTGCCGCCGGCCGACGCGTGCGGCCGATCGGCCGGCGGTTCGGCCGGGCGAAACAGTTGTACTCCCGTTGTCATCGAGTTCCTCCGGAAAGCGCCACGCGGATTTCGAGTTCGGTCATCCGGCGCTCGTCGAGTGCCGCACGATGTTGTTTCTCCACTTGCAATGCCCGCCGGTCGGCGGCTTCGGCGAGACGGTCGCGTTGCTGCAGGACATCGCGCACGGCTGCCAACTCGGCGGTCCGCACGTCGACGCGATGCGACGCGGCGTCCCGTTGAACAGACACGGAGACGAGCGCCGCCGCGCAGTTGGCGAGCAGCGCGGGCGACAGCCGGTCACTCACGGCCGCGCCGCGCCACGCCGCGAGATGAGCGTCGTGCTCGGCTTCGACCTGCCGCTGCCGCTCGCGCTCGACATCAAGCACCGCTCGCGCCTGCGCGGCACGGGAGATTGCCTGCTGCAGTTGAAGCTGACGAACAAGCGCGATGTCGAGCGCACCGTCCCGTTGCGATCGGCGCGTCATGACGTCGCCTCCAGCAAGGTCTTCAGCGATGCGATCGCGTGATCGCGATCCGTGGCCTGCCCGACGTCCTGCCGGAGAAAATCGATGAGGCTGGCGCGCACGCGCAGTGCGTCGTCGAGCACGGGGTTGCTGCCGGCGACATAGAGGCCGGCTTCGATGAGCGTGCGCGAGCGCTCGTAGAGCGACAGCCCGGCGAGGGCGCGCGTCGCCAGATGGCGCGCGTCGTCGCCAGCGACGTGCTGCATGACCCGGCTGACGCTGCGCGTCACGTCGATGGCCGGAAAGTGTCCCTGTTCGGCGAGCGTCCGCGTCAGCACGAGATGACCGTCCAGCAGCGCGCGCATGGTTTCGGCCATCGGATCGTCGATTTCGTCGGTTTCGGCCAGCACCGTCATCAGCGCGGTGATGGCGCCGCCGTCGCGCACCGCGCCGCAGCGCTCGACGATTTTCGGCAACGCGGCGAAGACGCTGGGTGTGTAGGCGCGAAGGGTCGGCGGCTCTCCCGCCGCGAGACCGATCTCGCGCAGCGCGAGCGCATAGCGTGTGATGGAGTCGAGCAGCAGCAGCACATGCTTGCCCTGCGAACGGAAGTACTCGGCATGAGCGAGCGCCGCCGATACGCTGCGCGCGCGCAGGATCGCCGGCTGGTCCGACGTGGCGATCACCATCACCGAGCGCGCGCGCGACACGTCCTGAAGCGACCGGTGCCAGAAATCCTCGGCTTCGCGCCCACGTTCGCCGACGAGGCACAGGACGCAGACATCCGCATCGACGTGGCGGGCCAGTGTGGAGAGCAACGTCGTTTTGCCGACGCCGCTTCCCGCGAAGATGCCGATGCGCTGACCGACGCCGAGCGTCAGCAGCGTGTCGATGGCACGGATGCCCGTTTCGAGCGCGCGGTCGGGCGTCGCGCGCTCGAGCGGCGACGTGTGCAGGCCCGCGAGCGGCCACGGATGTCGGTTGGCGATCGCGGCCCCGCCGTCGAGCGGTTGTCCGAGCGGATCGACGATCCGTCCCAGGTAGGCATCGCCGACCGGTAGGGTCGCGTCCGAACCGGCCGCCCGCACCGTATCGCCGACCTGGAGCGACGAGGTCGACTGGTACGGCGCGAGGGTCACTCGGCCCACTTCTGCGCGCGTGACCTCGGCATGGAGCGGCGGCGACTGCTCGCCCAAGATGCACAGCGAACCGACGGCCACGCCCGGGCCGTCTGCTTCGACGAAGGTCGGCATGATGCGGGTCACGTTGCCGAAGCGCGCGACGGGGTCGAGGCGGTGCAGCGCTTCGACATACGGGTGCGCGGATCGCCGTTCATGCATGGCGGCTTGCCTCCCGGATCGTCGCGGCGACGCTGGCCAACTGGCGCGGAATACCGGCGTCGAGCTTGCCGAGCGTCAGCTCGATGACGCACGCGCCGGCAGGAAGCTGCGGATCGGCGACGAGCGCCACCGACGGGGCCGTGTCGAGCGTGCGCCGGACGGCATCGAGCAATGCCGAATCGCGGAAATCGTCCGCGGACACACGGATCCCGACGAGCGAGCCCTGCGCGATCGACGTCAGGCGATGGCGTACGGTTTCGACGACGAGTTCCGCATGCCGGGTCGGGTCACCGAGGACGCGCTCCAGCCCGACGAGCGCGACTTCTGCCGCGAGACCGTCCAGCGATGCAATGCGCGCGATGAACGCGTCGAGCGCGGCATCGATGCCGCCCTTCAGCAGCGCAAGCCGCTCGCTCTCGGCTCGTGCCGCCTGCCGAACGCCATCCTCGATGCCGCGCTCGAACGCTGCCCGAGCCTGTTGCGCGCGCTCGGCTTCGTGGCCGGATGCCGCCGTTTCCAGCTCGGCGATCCGCGCGAGCAGGCGATCGCGTTCCTGCGCAAATGCGTTGTCCGTGTCGCCTTCGTCGTGCAAAGGCGAGATCGCTGCGCGCCCGGTGGGCGACGCACGACGGTCCGTGACGTCGGGCTGCGCACCGAGCGGAACGCGGTCGACGCTCAACACGATCTGCCTGGCCTTGATGATCCCGTTCACGTGCGTCCCCTGCGAAGACCGTTGAGGAGGCGTCGTCCCCACGAGTCCGGCGGGCGCGGCGACACTGCAACGATGTCGATGGCCTGCGGGAGCGCCTGGATCGCCTCGTGCGCGGCTTTCAACAATGCATCGCGTGCGCGCGGGGCGAGCGGCGCGACGGCATGGCGCTGCCATGCCGGATGGCTGGCGAACAGGCGCGTGCGGTGTGCGTCGTCGACACAGCCGGCCAACTGCGCGAGCAACGCATCGGGCCAATGACCGGCAAGGCGCCCGATCGCGGGGCCGGCGTGATTGGGCGACGCCTGATCGCCTGCCTGCGCCGGTGCGACAGACAGGACCGACGCGAATCCGCCAGGCTCGCCGGAGCCGAGCGATGCCGCGCCTTCGAGCAGCGGGCGCAACTGCTTGCGCTCGGTGTCCGACAGCGCATGCCAGACTGCTTCGATGTCGTCGGCGGGCCGATCGGCGAGATCGGCAACCATGCCGCGCAGACGCCGGTCGGCGCGCGCTCGATCGTTAACCTTCATGGTGCTGGCGGCTCTCGGAAAGAAGGACGCGGAGACGCGTGACGTACTCGGCACGTTCCGTCGAAGTCATCGCATGCGGGCCGGCAGAACGCCGGCCGCCGGCTAGCGCGCGCCACAGCAACGCGCTTCCGATCATCAGCGCGAGCGCCGTCGCGTAGGCGGCCAACGGTCCCGGCAGCCCGAGCCGGGTCCAGAGGCGCTGGACACCGTCCGGCTGCGCATGCGTCGGGTCGGCATGCATATCGCCGGCGTAGTTCGACGCGGCGGCCGTGGGACCGGCGCCGTCGACGGGTAGCGGCGACGCAATCCCCGTGGCCGAGTTATCGGCCGGTTGGGTACGCGCGAAGATGACGACCGTGTCGCCACGGGATTCATTGGCGCCGACCGCCGCAGCCACGACGGATTTGAGCTGGGTCAATGTGTCCTCCGGCAATGCACCGTCGATCACGACGCCGACGCTGAGATGTTTCAGCGAGCCCGGGGCCGACACGATCTGCTCCAGCTTGCGCTCCGTCCGTGTGCCGTCGGCCGACGGTGCGGCAGGCAAGGGCGGGAAGCCCGGCGGCGAACTGAAGCTTTTCGCCGTCGTCGACAATGGTGGCAACGGGATGCCCGTGCTGCCAGCGCCAGTGATCGGCCGGTTAAGGTCGGATTCGTTGGTGATGCGCACCTGGTCGAAGTTCAGCGTTGCATCGACACTGACCGTTGCGTGCCGTGACCCGAGCAGCGGGGCGATTTGCGCGTCGATCTTGCGCTCGTACTCGCGTTCGAGCGCGTGCTTGAGCGCGTAGTGCGGATCGTCGACGGGCACGTCGCGCGCGGTTGCCGGCTCTCCGCGCTGGTCGAGCACCGTCACGTCGGCGGCCGACAACTGGGGGACCGCCGCAGCCACGAGGCGCTGGATGCCGCGTACCGTGTCCGGGCCGAGCGTATGTCCGCTGCGCATGAACAGCGCGACGGACGCTTTGGGACGATCGTCCGCACGCCGGAAGATCGACGAATCGGGAAAGGCCAGATGGACGCGCGCGAGTTCGATCTCGTCGAGCGACATGATGGTGCGCGCGAGTTCGCCCTGCAGGGCGCGCTGATAGTTGACCTTCTGCGCGAAATCGGTGATGCCGAGGTCCGAGTTATTGAACAGCTCGAAGCCGACCGCACCCTGCAGCCTCATGTCGCTGCTCATCAGCTTGAGCCGCATGACCTGAGCATCCGCGGCAGGGACGAGCACGGCCGACGACGATTCGCCGACCCGAAACGGCACCTTCTGTCGTTCGAGCTCGGCCACGATGGTGGCTGCATCCTGCGGCTTCAGGTCCCGGAACAGCACCTGATAATGCGGACGCAGCGCGAAGTAGCCGGCCGCGATCAACGACGCGACGATCGCGACGAGTACGGCCACGGCGGCCAGCTGGCGGCGCGGCGACGCGTCGGCCAGCGATGCGCGAATACGTGAAAGCAGGGATTCCATGGTTTAAAGCTGCATCCGCATCAGTTCCTGGTAACCCTCGACGATGCGAGAGCGCACTTGCAATGCCAGTTGCAACGACATGCGCGCTTCCTCCAGCGCGATCATCACTTGATGCGGCGGGACCGCACCGTCGAGTGCGAAGCGGGTCACGGCATCGTCGGCAAACCTGGCGGTCTGGTCGACGCGGGTCGCGCCCGTGACGAGCCAGTCGGCAAAACTCGACGGTTGCGCGAGCGGCGAGAGCGCCACCGTCTCCGACAGCGGCCCGCTCTGAAGCATCGAGATCGATTCGATCGGGGCGGCACTCATGAACGCGCCCCCAGTTCGAGTGCGCGCATGTACATCGAGCGCACGGCGTTGAAGACCACGGTATCGGCTTCGTAGCTGCGCAGCGTCTGTACCATCAGCGCCATTTCTCCGGCGTGGTCGATCCCCGGATAGGCGACCATGCCGTTGGCGTCGGCATGCGGATGGGCCGGGTCGTGGACAAGCCGCGGCGGCGTATCCATGCGCTCGACGCCGTAGCTCTGGACGCCGGTCATGCCAAAGGTCGGCGACGTGTCGCCGCTGCGCAGGTGATCCTCGAACGTCGCCCCGATCCTCGGGCCCGAGACGAGACGCAACGGGTGGTACGGCTGCCCGTCCGCGGTGCGGGTCGTGCCCGCATTGGCGAGGTTCTGGGCGATGACTTCCATGCGCTGGCGCTCGACGTCGAGCCCCGAGCGCGCAATCGCGAAAAGGCTGTTTTCCATCGCTTACATTCCCTTGATGGCGAGTTGGCGGATCTGCAGCGTCCGGTCGAGCATGCCAATCAGCATCGCGTAGCGCGCCGCGGTTTCCGATGCGGATGCAATTTCGTCGTCGAGGCGCACCGTGTTGACGTCGATCGGCAGTGGCGCGCCGATCGACGGTTCGACCGACCGGACCCGTGCGAGGCGTGCCTCGTCCGTGTCGCCGGGCCGTGCTTCGGCGGCGTCGCGTAACGCGTCCTCGAACGACACACGGACCGGCACATAGCCGACGGAATTGGCGTTCGCGATGTTCTGTGCAGTAGCGGCCTGTCGGGCGAACAACCCATCGAGCGCCTGGGTGGCGATCGACGCGACGAGATCGATGGACATGGATCCCTCTCCTTATTGAACGATGATGTCGGCATGCAGCGCGCCGGCGGCCTTGATCGCTTCCAGGATCGCGATCACGTCGCGCGTGCTGATCCTGCTCGCCTTGAGCGCCTGGACGAGATCACCGACGCTGCCCTGCGGGAACGATCCAGCGACCGTCTGGCCGGGTTCGTCGACGTAGAGCTCGCTGTTGCCGACGACCAGGCTGCGAACGTTCGGTCCCGTGATCCCGATGAGACCGGGTTGCGACGCGTTGTACTGCGTGGCGACGGTCACCTTGATGTCGCCGTGCGAGATCGTGATCGGCGCGATGTGCGTGTCGCCACCCGCGACGACCGTGCCGGAACGCTCGTTGATCACGACGCGCGAGCGCTGGTCGGGGGCGACGGCGAGAGACTCGATGCGGGCCACGTAGCCGTTCAGCCCACCACCGTCCAGCGGTGCACGGATTCGCACGGTGCGCGCATCAGTCGAACGCGCGGTACCGCCGCCCAGCGAACGGTTGATCTGCGAGGCGATGCGCTCCGCCGTGATCGCATCGGCATCCTTCAGGATGAAGCTGAGGTAGCCGTCGCGATTGACGAGGTCGGCCGTGACCGGCACCTCGACGGTCGCGCCTTCGGGAATCGTGCCCGCGGTGGGGTGATTCTTCATCCGCAAGTTGCCGTTGGCGTCGTAGCGATAGCCGCCCACGGATACCGCACCCTGCGCGAGCGCGTAGACCTTGCGGTCCGGCCCGCGCAGCGGCGTCATGATCAGCGTGCCGCCGGACAGGCTGCGCGCGTCGCCCATCGACGTCACGTTGACGTCGAGCTTGTCGCCGACATCCGAGGTCGGCGGCAGCGACGCCGTGATCATGACCATCGCGGCGTTGCGGCTCTGCAACTGATCCTGAGTCAGGTTCAGGTCGAACTGCGACAGCAGGTTCGTCATCGCCTGGCGCGTTGCCTGGTTGCGCGGCGAATCGCCCGAGCCAGACAGGCCGGTCACGATCCCGTATCCGACGAGCATGTTGTCGCGCCAGCCGAGGAAGCGGCCGAGATCCTTGAGGCGGACCTCGGCCGTGGCCGCAGCGGCGCCGGTCGAAAGCGCGCAGAGCAGCCACGCGGCATGGATAAGGACGCGCTTTACCATAGGCCAAGCCATCCGAGGAAGCGGGGAATGAGGCCGGGTCGCGAGCGATCGGTGATGAAGCCTTCGCCCGTGTAGTCGATCTTCGCGTCGGCCAACCGTGTCGACAGCACCGTGTTGTTCGCGGCAATGTCGATCGGCCGGATTCGGCCTTCAAGGCGGATGCGTGTTTTTTCGCCGTTGACGTCGATGTCCTGCGTGCCGGCGACGACGAGATCGCCGCTCGGCGTCACGCCCGTGACGCTTGCGCTCAATTGGGCGAGTAGCCGGCCCGTGCGCTGGATCTGGCCTTTGCCGCCGTAGTTGTCGCCGAGGCCGATTTGCGCGGAATTCTTGCCCGCGTACAGCGTCGACACACTGCCTTGCACGCCGAAGCCGGTTTTCGTCGACGTGTCCGCGGTGTTGCTTGCGCTCGAATTTTCGTAGATGAGGATCGTGACGATGTCGCCCGGCCGCGACGCGCGGCGGTCCGCCGTCAGCGATTCATAAGTCGATCCCTGATAGAGGTCGGCCGCCGGTGCGGGGATCGCACCGAGCAGGGGCGACGCAAGAACGGCCGCGCGCATGAAGGAAACGAGACGGTGCATGTCAGCGTCCCCTTTCGACGGACGGAGCCCGCCAAACCTGGATGTCCGCGTTGCCCGTCAGTACGGGGGCGGCATGGCGCGGCGCCGCGTCAGCCAGTGCCGTTCCGGATCGCATGACGGTCACGGCGCCCACCTGTACGGTATCGAACACGCGCCCGCCGCGATGGACGGCGGCCAGACGCGACGAGGCGGGCATTGGCACGACCTCGCCCGCGGCCATATCCCGGGCCGCGCGAACCACATGCGAATCCGCGTCGTAGCGCCAGACGCGCGCGGCGCCGTCGTCCGGACAGCGTGCAGTCCGGACCTGACCGGCCAACGGGCTGGCGTCCACGGGAAGATCTGCGAGCAGGGTCACGCACGAGAGCGAGGCCGGGCTGCCGACGGCACCAGCCTGACGAAGCGAGATGTCGACGTTCGCGGCCGGCACGTTGCCGAGCCACGGGGCGAGCATCGGCATTCCGCGTCGCGCGGATTCGGCCAGCCGGCGCGCATCCACGCGAACGTCGGTTGCCGAGCGGGCGAGCGACATCACGGGGACGGTCGCTGCGCGTTGCGCGACGGAATCGGGCAGTGCAGTCAGATCGGCGACCACCGCCAGCGTGACCGTCGGACGATCGACGACCACGGCGGAACGAAAGCGGATCGCGGATTCCGGCGCCGGGGCGCCGAGTACCGACGCGGGAACAAGTGCACCGATGCAAAGCAGTCGGACGCGTGCCGCAAGCGGCGCGTGCGGCCGATGCCGGCGAGACAGGCGGCGCGTCATCGCTTGAGCCCGTTCGCGATGGACATCAGCTCGTCGCCGACCTGAACGAGCCGCGCGTTGGCCGCATAGGTGCGCTGATAGAGCATCAGGCCGACGAGTTCATCCGACATCGACACGTTCGATGCTTCACTGAAGCCCTGGACCAGCACGCCGGCGTTGTCCTCTCCGGGGCGAACGCGCGTCAATGACGACGCGTCGTCCCGTGCACGATAGACGCCGCCGCCGACCGATTCGAGCGCGCGCACGTCGGAGGGCACCATCATTTCGATTTCGCCGATCTCGAGCGGGTCGGTCTGGCCGGGCACGGTCGCCTGAACCTGGCCGGTCTGCGAGATCGTGAGCGCCGACGCATCCCGCGGCACTGAAATCATCGCTTTCAGGCGCTGGCCGTCCGCGGTTGCCAGATAGCCATCGGATCCGACCCGCAGCGTACCGCCGCGCCACAGAAGAGACTGCCCGGAATCGGACGCCAGCTCGATGAAGCCGTTGCCGCGAATCGCCAGATCCAGGGAATTGTTGGTCGGCCGCAATTCGCCCTGCGTATAGACATGCAGCGAAGGATCCGCGCTGACGCCCGCCGCGACGCTCGAGGTTTCGTTCACATAGTCGCGCACGAGCGGCGCCGGAACGGTCGTGAGCAGTTCGGAGAACGCGACGGTGCCGCGCTTGAACGCGGGCGTGGTCATGTTCGCGATGTTGTTCGCCGTGACGTCGATGGCGGTTTGCTGCGCGTTGAGACCCGTCGCGCCGATGTAGAACACGTTGTTCACGATTACATGTCTCCCAGACGTTGCAAGACAGTGCCCATCATGTCGTCGTACGCATGAACGAGCTTCTGCCCGGATTCGACGCGTCGCATCGCGCCCATCATCCGGACCATCTCGTCGGCGTTCGATACGTTCGACGCTTCCAGATAACCCTGCATCACGCGCGGATCGACGAGTTCGACAGGTCGGGCGCCGTTGGCGCGATACAGGCCGTCGGCGGTGCGGGACAGCTGATTCGGATTGGCGAACGAGGTGGTGCCGATCACGGCGACGGGCTGGCCGTCGTCGAGCACGGTGCCGTCGGCGAGGATCCGCCAGTTCTGCGAACGGACCACGACGTCACCGCCGCCGCTGCCTTGCAGCGCCCATCCTTGTCGCGTCACGAGCCGGCCGTCGGCGTCGAGCCGGAATGAGCCTCCGCGCAGATAGGCGGTGCCTTCGGGCGCGGAAACCGCGAAAAACCCGCCGCTCGACAGCGCGAGATCCAGCGGGTTGCCGGTGTGCATCATTCGGCCGGGCGTGAAGTCCGTTGCGACGTCGCGCGCGGATGCGCGCGGTGCCACCATTCGCGCCGAGGACTCGGCCTGCGAATACGTGTCGGCGAACGTGATCAGCCGCTTGTAGCCCGGTGTGGCAAGATTCGCCACGTTTTGGGCGGCGGTTTCGACCTGGCGTGTCTCGGACGAGATCAGGCCGACGGCGGTTGTCATCAGGTTATCCATGGGCGAGACGGGTATCGTTCATGAGATCGGGGCGGTCATGCCGCGGGAGCGGTACGGTCGATGCCGACCATCCCGAACGAGCGCAGATTGATCGCGTGCGGAATTTCGTTCATCGACAGAACGGCGAGGCGAGGGGCGATACGGCGTGAAAAAACTTTCAGGTGCCGGCGCAGCTCGGGCCGGCACAGCAGCGTTGGAGCCAGATTCTGGCGATGCATCGCATCGACCTGTTCGGCGAGCCGCGTGAGGAACGACTCGGCCAGCCCAGGATCGAGCACGAACGCGCTGTTGCCGTCGGCACCCTGCAGGTTGTGTGCGATCGTGTTCTCGAGCATCGGATCGAGCGTCAGCACCGCGAGCGCTTCCTTTTCTCCGACCAGGCGCTGGCAGATGCTGTGTCCGAGCTTCTGGCGGACGCGCTCACCGAGCATGGCCGGATCCTTCTCGTGCCGCCCGGCATCCGCGAGCACTTCGACGATCTGGTCGATGTTCCGGATCGGGACATGCTCGGACAGCAAGCCCTGCAACACCGCCTGCACGTCGCCGACCGACAGGATGTTGGGCACCAGTTCCTCGACGAGCCCGGGCGAGCGCGTGCGGACGCCTTCGAGTAACGTGACGACGTCGGTACGGGACAGGAGTGTCGAGATGTTCGCGCGGATGACTTCGGTGACGTGCGTGACGAGTACCGTCATCGGGTCGACGGCCGTATAGCCCAGTGACGATGCGCGAGACAGCTGCGCTTCGTCGATCCACAGGGCGGGCAGGCCGAATGCCGGATCGCGCGTTGCGATGCCGGGGAGGTCGCCGTTCTTGCCGCCGGGGTGGATTGCCAGTGTCTTGTCGGCATGCAGCGCAGCCTGGCCGAAGCGATTGCCGTACAGCGCGATCCGGTAGTCGTTCGATCCCAGTTGCGCGGCGTCGCGGAATGTCACGGCCGGGATCGTGACGCCCATCTCTTCGGCGTATTGTTTCCTGAACGCGGCAATACGTTCAGCGAGCACGCCTTGCAGCGGAATCCATGCACGCGCGAGTTCCGGGCCGAAGCCGACCTCGACAGGCGCGACGGGCAACGCTTGCGCGTCGGTTGCGGCAGCGGACGTGGCTGGAGCGTCGACGCCGGCCGTTGCCGGGGCGGCTTCGGCCGATTTCCCGCGCGCGAACCACCACGCGAAGAAGACCACCGGCGCGAGAATCAGGATCGGCCATTTCGGCATGCCCGGCAGGATCAGCAGGCCGATCAGCGCGCCGGTCACGAGGAACCGGATCTTCGGAAACTGTGCGAGCTGGCGAAACACTTCGTTGCTCAGTTCGCCGTCTGATGCCGAGCGCGTGACGATGATCCCGGTCGCCACCGAGATCACGAGCGCGGGCACCTGCGTGACGATGCCGTCGCCGATCGTCAGCAACGTGAACTTCTGCAGAGCGTGGCCGAGCGACATGCCCATCTGCGCGACGCCGACTGCCCAGCCGCCCAGGATGTCGATGAGCATGATGATGATGCCGGCAATCGCGTCGCCCTTGACGAACTTGCTCGCGCCATCCATCGAGCCGTAGAACGCGGCTTCCTTCTCCAGCGCTTTTCTGCGGGCCCGCGCTTCGTCCTGGTCGATCAGGCCCATGTTCAGGTCCGCGTCGATACTCATCTGCTGACCGGGCATCGCGTCGAGCACGAACCGGGCGGCGACTTCGGAAACGCGCTGCGCACCGTTCGTCACGACCACGTATTGAACGACGATCAGGATGAAGAAGATGATCAGCCCGATGACGAAGTTGCCTTGCACGACGAACTCGCCGATCGAACCGATCACCTGACCGGCTTCGGCACCGGACAGGATGAGTCTCGTCGCCGCGATGTTCAACGACAGCCGGAAGAGCGTCGCAATCAGCAGCAGCGACGGGAAGGTCGAGAAGTCGACGGGTCGGACAACGTAGATCGTCAGCAGCAGGATCGTGAACGCGAACGCGAAGTTCGTGATGATCAGCAGATCGAGCGCGGCGGACGGAATGGGTGCAAAAAGGATCAGCAGGATCGCCATGACCGCGAGCACGAGCGCGAGATCCTGCTGCCGGCCGAGGCGGGACACGAGTGCGCTCATGCGTTGACCTCGTCGTTGCGGCGGCGAATGCGTAGATAGACCGATGCGGCGTCGCGGTACGAGCCGGCGGAAATCTCCTGGTCAACCCGCGTTTCACGAAAGATCCGCCGGGCCAGCGCCGGCGATTCGACGACAGGAATCCCGTAGACGAACGCGACCTTCTTGAGCCGCTGCGCAAAATCACCGGCGCCCCGTGCGATCACCTTGGGGGCCGCCATTTGCGACGGCACGTACTTCAGGCCGATTGCATAGTGCGTTGGATTCGTGATCAGGACGTCGGCGTTTCGGACGCTACGCAGGCTGCGGGCATTCTGGACCAGCTCGCGACGGATCTTCCGACGCTGGTTCCTGATCCGCGGGTCGCCTTCGCGCTGTTTGTATTCCTGCTTGATCTCGTGACGGCTCATGCGCATCTTCTTTGCGAAGACGCGATGGACGACCACGAAATCGAGTGCCGCGAACACGGTGGCCGCAATCAGCAGCTTCGCGAAGAAGTTCACGCCGGACGTCAGCATCAACTCGCCCATGCGATGCGGGGCAAGCGGCGTATGTGCGACGGTCTCAATCACGGACAGGATGCAGAACCAAGCGATCAAGCTGTACACAGCCATCTTGACCAGTGTGCGCCCCGAGTCGAAGAGCGTCTGCAGCGAAAAGACGCGCCGGAACCCCTGAACGGGGTTGAGGCGCGACATGTCTGCCTTGACGGCGGCCGGCGCAAAGAGGAAGCGGGTTTGCAGCACCGCGACCAGCAGCCCGGCGCCCATCGACAGCAACGCCATTGGCGCAATCAGGCGAAAGGCGTCCAGCACGGCGGTCATCAGCCATGTGGCCATCGCGCCAGGCGTATGCGCGACGGCTGGAATCTCCGCAAGCAGGCGAACACCGCGGGTCGCGATGGCGGCCGCGAGATGCACGCCGTCGGTCCAAAGATAGGTCGCGCAGGCAGCAAGGCTCGCAAGCATGCCCAGTTCCTGGCTCTTGGGCGTCATGCCCTTCTTGCGCGCCTGCTCGAGACGATAGGCCGTGGCGGCTTCGGACCGGTTCTCGTCTTGTTCAGCCATGGTGTCGGAACGTGGTCGGAACGAAGTCGAGCGCAAGCCGCACGAGGCGCAACGCGACCGGCGCGAGCGTGCCGGCTGCTAGCGCCATCGCTGCGAGCGTGACGAACGCCTTGACCTGAAAGCCGAGCATCAACGCATTCATTTGGGGCAGTGCGCGGGCCAGGAATGCAATCGAGAGATCGGTCAGGAACAGCGTCAGCATGACGGCGGCGGTCGCGCCCAGCGCAATGGCGGTCAGCGAGCCGAAGTACGACGTGAACGACGCCGGATCGCCAATGATGTGGACGGACGCGGGCGGAAACGACTGCGTGAGCTCGAAAAGCAGGCGCAGGAGGTCGCGATGCCCGTTGGAGGCGAAGAAAATGACGCCCGCCGTCATGGTCAGGATCGAACCGAGCAGCGGCGCCTGGCTGCGTGAGCCCGGATCGATGATCATCGCCAGGCCATAGCCCGCCTGAACGTCCAGGACACGCCCGACGAACGAGAGGGCCGCAAAACTGGCCTGGAATGCAAAGGCGATCGCGAGCCCAAGCAGGCATTCCCATGCTGCAACGGGAAGCATGCCGGCATCGACCGGCCCCCGATAGGTGACAGTCGTGGCGAGACAGGCGGACAACGTGAGTGTCGCGACGACCTTGACCCGCATGGGCGTGACCATTTGCGAGAAGGGCGGGGCGAGCGCAAACACCGGGCCAATGCGCAACGACAGCAACAGCGTCGCAGCAGCCCATCCGATGCTCGGATTGGCAACCATGGTTAGCCCAGCGTTGGAATGAGATTAAAGAGAGATTGGGTAAAGCCAGTCAACCGGGCCAACATCCAGGAACCGAGCAAGACAATGACGAAACCGACGACAACCAGTTTCGGCACGTAAGAAAGGCTCATTTCCTGAAGTTGCGTGACGACTTGAAACAGGCTGATGACCAGACCTGTTACGAGAGCGGCGAGAAGAATGGGACCCGCGACAAGCAAGCCTGTCCACATTAACTGGGCCATAAGGCCCAGCGCGTTGTCGCTCGACATTCTCTCAATCCCCCGGGGATGTTACTGTTTATTACGATTGTTTCGCAATACTGAAGTGCAATCGTAATGATGTCAACAATACCGAAAGGATTTAATCTCTGTCGAGAATCAACTCCTTGTTGCTAATGCCGATGGGCAGGCGCTTTCTGTTAATTATTTAAATATTGTTAAATACGCTTCGCCCAAAAAATTATCTTTGAATGGTGTTTAATCTGACGCACAAACGGCCAGGCCGAACTGATGCGACGGAATGATGGTGAGGCGAGGGGATGTAGCCGCATTACATGCAGCGCAATCGAGCGGCTACGCCCCGTCGTGCATCGGGTCGGGGGCGAGATGAGGGCGACGGTGCACGACAGGCGCTTTACACTGGATCGTGAGTCCGCTTCAGGCCAAATTCGGTCAATGACTGGGCCAGCGTGCGGCCGGTCGTCCCGAGGGGACGATTCAGCACGACATCCTTGAGGGCGTTAGCCGACTCGATGTTGTTTACCGCTTCGAGTTCAAGGGTTTTTGCCAGTGTGCCGGACAGGGAAGCCGGGTCGAGACGAAGCGCGATTTCTGCGTGGTGCCGGGCATCGTCTCGACGCCCCTGAACGTGCAACGCAACGGCAAGCGAGCCGTGAGCCTCGGCAAATCCTCGATCGAGTGCAGCCGCGTGCTGAAAGCGTTCGCTTGCCACGTCCGGGTGCCCACCGAAGAGCCAGGCCCAGCCGGCCGCAAGCCAGGAACCGGCATGGCGGCCAAGCTGCCCCGCAGCTTGATCGAGCGCCACTGCCGCATCCTGGTAGTGCTCCCGAGCGAGCAGGCAAAGGCCTCGCCCCAACGTGGCACGTGCTTCGAGCGGATTGCAGTCGGCCGCTCGTTCAAGCAGTTCGGTTGCACGGTTGAGGTTGCCTGCTTCGAGTTCGGCCAATCCGATGATCACGAGGCTGTCGGCAGAATCCGGCGCACGCTCCGCATGGCGACGCGCATTCGCGAGATCTCCCAGATCGAACAATAGCGACGCGTAGGCACCGGTGAACCCGGAAGGCGGGGTGGCCTGATCCGCCAGCAGGGCGCCCATTCGAACGGCTTCGTCGAAACGGCCCAGGTGATGAAGGGCTCGCAACTTCAGCAGGGCGGCGCCGGGGACCTCCTCGAGACAGGCCGGATTCAAGTCGGCCGCAGGTTCGAAAGTACCGCACATGGCGCTCGCATAGGCAAGGTTGTAGCCGACGACGGGATTCGCATCATTTTCGACGAGTGTCCGGAAATCGGCCAGAGCGGCTTCAAACCGTCCTTCCGACATGGCCGACAGGCCCCTTACATTGACGAGCGATGGCGTGAGAGGCTGTATTGTTTCGTGGCGTGCCAGGAGTTCATTGCAGAGTCGGAACTGGCTGGCGTCAAATGCGGCAATCGCGGTATCCGCAAGCAGATTGATATTACTGGAATCTTCGTCTAGGAAACTCAAAAGACGATCGAGATGTGCTCGACGGGATTGGGACGCCTGCAGATCGACTGCCATAAATCTGGAACCCTTTGGTGTGGATGAATATGGTCTGACTGCCTTCGAAATCGTAAATATCCGGAATCAATTCATTTCAAGTCAATCAATTTTCAAGCTATCGAGAAACAATTCGGACGATGGATGGCGAGTGTCAGGCAGTGTAGCAAACCGGTTGAGTGTTCGAGCAGGTTTTGAAAAGTGATAGGGAAAAGGGTTTGGACGCACGACTGGGTTGTCGGTACTGCTGTTATTTCGTCATTGTTTTAATCGAGTGATTCGAACCGTCCAAAGGTCGTCGAGCGAAGCCGTGTTCCTGATGATGTCCGCAACCTCTCATCTTTTATTTGACATAATGCGTATGATCAATTTTTTTGTTTGTAGTGGCTAGATTGAAATGTCCGCTTTTGGCTACATAGAAATGTCCGCTTTCGGGCCGCGTAAGCTGTTCGGTCGCCGGGTGTCCGGCGCCGGAGGCTGCGATGGCTGTAACGGAACGGATCAC
>NZ_JAIZQO010000018.1:0-109904 GCF_020419725.1 Burkholderia sp. AU38729
TTGCCTGATGACCATAGCGAGTCGGTCCCACCCCTTCCCATCCCGAACAGGACCGTGAAACGACTCTACGCCGATGATAGTGCGGATTCCCGTGTGAAAGTAGGTAATCGTCAGGCTCCCTAAGCCAGAAACCCCCGCCCGAAAGGCGGGGGTTTTTGCATTGGCGCAGCGGAAATGTGCGCGGAGTACTCGGCATGGATGCTTGTCGTGCTGCATGCGCTGATGCTTGCGATGCCGGCGAATGCCGAGAGAGCGGAACGCAACTTTTCGTCTGTTGTGACGGTTGTTGAAGTTACTTGCAGCGCCGCCGCAGACCATTTGCATCAAGGCGTGTTCCGAAGTGCCTCACGCCGAGCCGTCACCAGGCAGTAGAGTTGCGCAAAGCGGCCAGCGCTGTGTATTCCTCTTCCTTATCCTCTTCTTGGGCAGCTGCACCATAGGACTGCTCTCGCCAGTTCAGCGCGCTGTAGTCGGGCGTGATGATGACCCTTCGGGAAGCAAAGCTGAACCGGAGATAGACGCGATCACCCGGTTTGAATCCGAACATCTCGAAATGCGCGTCGATGGCGCGCATCCATGGCATGTACGGTTGGCCATCCTGGGGAAGGTCCGGCTTGTTGCCGAGGGTCAGCTCAACCTCGGGATACTGTTTGAGCTTCTTGGGACGTGACTTACTATAGGCGTTAGCCATCTTCCGACTCCTGTGATGAGTTGGTTGAGGTCAGCGGGTCGTATGGGTGGCAGCCCATGCGGCCCGCGCTTTTACAGCTTTGCTCGTGCCAGCCTCTCTTCCGATTCGCGCTGTGGAGCAGATCGCTTCTCCGTATCGGTGAAGCAATAAGAAGTTTAGTGCGTATCGCATCTCATAAATCAGTGTTGCAAACGAACTAGCCGAGCGGCAGATGCATCGGAATGATGCGCTTCCACTTCCGAAAAGAGTTTCGTACGCGTCCAATGGTTTGCTGATGAAGGCCATGATATGACTTCGCATACCTAATAAAATAAGGCGAAGAGAAATGAGACGGTTCTATCTCAAGAAAGGAGACCGGTCGTCGAACGGCGGGGTCGTTTTGGAGGGCATGACGTTCTTCGTACATCATGGCACTCCGGTGACATTTCTAGGCGCGGAGGTTTACTGCTCCGCGTGCGATTCAATAGGTGTCGTCGTCGCTCACGGACCGCGGCGGCACGACGCGATCATGGGCAAGCATGCTGCGCTTGATGGTGATCGATGTGCTTGCCGCTGCCACCCCAGCCCTGTCATGCACGCTTCTCAAAAGACGGCGTCTATGAATTTCACGGCAGGCGAACTTGCCGAGATGGGTTTTGGTCCCGGAGGAAATCCACTACCTCAACATTGCCGAGATTCGCATGACGAACAGGTGCGAGTCGTAGATCGTGCCGGTAATCCAATATCCGGTGTTCCGTATCACATTCGTTCTGCATCTGGTGCGACATACAAAGGGCTGACCGACAGTCAGGGATGCTGTCGGCGCGTATACACGGAGAATCCTCAGCAACTCGACATCGCGGTGGGCATTCAGGCGCTGGAAAGGTGGGAGCGATGAGCGACTACATCTATCGAACGCCGACAAACGATCGATCGGGATCGCAGTACGACGTCCTCGGGCATTTGATGCCTGCTCGCGTATTCGTGCTGGTGGTGGTGGATGAGCCTGGTAAAGATGGATTCCTCGTTCGGCGCTGCTACACGACCATTCACGATCCATACTTGCAATCTCTTCAGCTGAGGCCGATCGAGGCGATGCGGGAGGTGCATCCCGAGAAATACGGGCTGTGGCCCAAGGGGCCGGGTTCGACCGCCAGCGTTGCCGAACACGTCATGGGCTATGACAAGTTGACGAGCTACATCTCTACCAGCAGCGACTTTCCTGGAGGAGCCGATCGATTCAAGGGCAAGGTGCTTTACGTCGATATCGCCCAGGCCAAGCGGGCAGGCGCCAAGCTCGTAACGACGCAGGAGATCAAGCTGGAGCTGGATAGATATGCGGCAGAGTACCCTCACCTGAAAAACAGGATTGCCCGGATCAAGAGCTACGCGGAGGGGCTCGACAAGGAGGTTCTCATTAAGCCGAATCCGATGGTTCCGCCGTCAGGGATTTACACCGAGCGCGGGCTGGCGGTGACACTCGGGCTGGTTAAATTCGCGCGTGTGGTTCAAGTCGTCGGGATCGGATTCACCGCGTACGATCTGGCCGTTGCAACGAACCAGTCGTTCCGGGCGAAGTCCGTGAAGCCAATTGAGAAAGAGGTGATTCGTCAAATGGGCGGTTGGGGTGGCGCCATTGCCGGTTGGAAGATAGGCGCGGCTGCTGGGGCGCTGGTCGGTATCGAGACTGGACCGGGTGCCGTGATAACCGGGCTCGTCGGTGGCGTTGTTTTTGGCTCCATCGGGTATTTCGGGGGCGGTCTTGCTGCCGACGAGGTCGTCGGCGAATGAAGGGGTGAGGATGTGTCGACCTTGAAGAGAATGCTTGGCGATTTCGTTGAGGCGCGCCAACGCAGGCGTGCGTCGCGAGAGTTGTTCGAGCAGCAACAGGTGGCGATCGAGCAGCTTTTTGAGGCGGATCTTGCGTATTTGCGCGAGACGTTTGCGGGAACGTCGACGGCACTGCGATCAGAGTCGTTTCCTGACTATCCAGGTGCAGTATGGATGGGAGACCTTGGCGTCAAAGCGTTCTGCGTGACGCAGGATGTCGAAGTCGAACAGTTCCCGGTCTACGTCAATCTTGTGGCAGCGGGCAGCGAGCGGGTGGGGCCGAGACAGTTCGCGCGAGATGCGACGCAGCACACATTCTTTTCCAGTGTTGATCGCTTCTCCGGGAAGCAGGTCAGTTTGCTGACGAACGATGTCGAGCTTGTTCGCTCAGTTTCGGCATCCGGATTCAATCCGCCACCGCCGTGGCTGGCGTGGTACGAGCTCGGGCCGTTGATATACAACCTGCAGGGAGATGCGCAGTATTGGTATGAGAATGTATGGGATCGGTATTGGGAGCGTCTGAGTTTGGCTGAGCAGGACACCTTTATTGATAGGCGACGACCGCCGACGAGTGCCTATTTGAGTGGAGAGCAGTGGGCGGAGTGGCTCGATGCGATTCGGACGAGGGATATTCGCTATCGAGATCGGCTGAGGGGAGCTGAGGACCGATGGTGATGGGGTTGTTAGCTATGTGATTCATAGACATCGTTTCAACTAAAATGAAGCGATGGACCGAGAAATCGCAGCGCAATTACGTTGGGTACGCATGTATCGCGAGACCGGCAATGCCGGCCTCGTGTGCGCGCGATGTGGCATATCTCGACCGACACTTCGCAAATGGCTACGCCGCTACCAGGAAGCTGGAGAGGCGGGACTCCAGTCTCGAAGCCGGCGTCCACTCCGCAGCCCAAACCAGAAGGTTTCCGCGGCTGATCGGGCGACGATCCTCCGATTGCGTGCCGAACGCAAAGGCGCACGGCGAATCCAGAGTGATTTGCGGCTGCACCAGCAACGAGAACTATCTCTCGCGACCATTCACAAGATCTTGAGCGAGGTGGGTGTAAAGCCGTTGATTCGATCTAGGCGACCGGCGCAGCCGAAACGCTATTGCCGGCCGGTGCCTGGAGACCGCGTCCAGATGGACACGATGAAAATCGCTCGAGGTGCGTACCAATACACGGCGATCGACGACTGTTCGAGATTCCGGGTACTGGCGATATACCGACGTAGAAATGCCCGCAATACGCTGCTTTTTCTTGATCGCGTCATTGAGGAGATGCCGTTCCCGATCCAGCGTATCCAGACCGAGGCGGTGAGTTTTTCGCCGAGTCGGTGCAGCGGCGCTTGATGAGCGAATGCATCAAATTCCGACCGATCCCGCCACGCTCGCCACACCTCAATGGCAAGGTCGAGCGTTCACAGCTCCGTAAAGCGCTTCTTCATGTTCGTCTTCGTCTCCGAGAACGAACTTTACTAGACTCCGGCTAGCCCTGTTTGTAGGGGGCAGGTCACATAGCACGCGCTAACGAGTAGGAAGACGCGGCTGTCATTGTTCGCACTGACGGGCGGGTATCAGCCATAAACCTGCGCTTTAACAAGATCGGTTCCCAATTTCCGGATACATGCTTCCGCGACGGACGACAGCTCGCTTTCATACCGCACCCGTTTTTTTAGGTCATCGAGGATGAGTGCGCGCCGTAGTTTCTTCAGCGCAGGCGGCTCTTGCGCAGCAACTTCGTAACTGGTCAACTTTTCCTGGCAATCCCGCCAAACATCTGCTCTTTTCTGATTCAGTTTGTCTAGGCGGTTGAGCCCAATGATCTCGATAGTTGCCTCTACACGCGCGCAATCGTCATGGTCAGCGCCAGGCATGGGCACAGCCCTGCAGCCGTCCTCGTCCATTTCAAAACTAATGAGCCTGGCATCATCGGTGGTAGGATCGATTAAGGTTGGTGCCTCCAGTCGTAGGCTGCCGTCCTCGCCATGCGTGGCTCGATGCCCATTCACAAGCGGAAATACATCGCTCTTCTTGACATTGATGAGTTGGCCGCAGATACGGTAGTTATGCCAATCAAACGCGAGCCACCAGTAGCCAGCTTCAGGTTTGGTGCGCCCAATGTCGGTCACCTGGCCTTTAGGGCGATAGTGGTCAACATGGTAGGACGAAACAGTCTCCTGCGCCTCCGTGTACCAGCATTTATTGTGAAATAGGCTCAGCAGCCATCCGCGGATGCGCTCATCGCGCCACAGCTTGGCGTGCTTTTCGATGAGTGCATTGCGCTCGTCATCACTTTGCGCAGCGGCCAGAGCATCGGTCACTTGGTGTGCCTCGTCCAGCCAGTCTTGCGGAGGTATCTGTCCAGGGAGAATCACGATTTTGCGCATGATTCATTCTCCCCCGTGCTTCAAAAGCTTGGCCAGCTCTGCTAGCTCGCCCTTGCGCTCCTTGGCGACCAGCTCCTTGATGATGGCGGATGCGAGGGCCTCTTGCTCGGCCAGCTCTTCGGGCGTCAATAGCTTGTTGATGGGCTGCGACTTGGCCTCGTACATCTTCTGTACAAACAACTTGTACATCGGGTCGCGGTACTCGCGTGAGAAGCCTAGCTCTTCCAAATAGTGACGCAGGCGCTCAAGTTCTTCTTCTTCGGCGGGGGTCAAACGCTCGTTGTTTTGCCTGGCCAACAGTTCGTTACGCCGTTGCAGATCGTCTAGTGTTTGCTGGTCCAGGGTCGAAGGCAACCCAAACAGCTCGCTCTTCAATAGGCCAGCCACGCCCATGCCTTGCGGGTGCTCGTGAGGCACGTCTACCACGCTCTTTTCTCCCTCACGCCGCAAGATGTGCACTTGCTCGCGCCGCAGGCTGCCCACCATCATCGGGTCATGGGTGGTGATAACGATTTGAGATTCACCCTGCAACGCGCCGTCACCGGGTTGCAGCACACTTTCGATGTCATCGAAGTAGCGCAGCTTCCACAACGGGTTCAGGTGGGTATCGGGTTCGTCCAGTAGGAACAGGCAATGATCCTCACGCGTGACGCGCATCAGGCCCAGCACAGTGAGCATCTGCAGCTCACCTTCTGACAATTGCTTAAACTCCACATCACCGCCATGGCCGGTGCGCTTTTTCACGGTGATACGTACCTCTTCCAGGAGGTCACCGATGTAGGCGGCCTCGGCATATCGGAAGAATCTCTCAGGTGTGCCAATTTTCTCGCCTAGGTCCTTCAAGCGAGCCTGATCGGGCACGAACAGATAAAGCAGCTCCTGCTTTTCGGGCCGGCGACGGAAGTCGGTGACGACCTGTCGGGTTTCCTGTACAGGCGCCCACGCCACCTGCCACAGTTTATCCAGAAAGTCGTTTACCACTGTGCCGCGCTGATACCAAAAACGCGGGTCGCCCTCCGCGATGTCTTGCTCGTCCAGATCGCGAGCGGCATATGGCTTCTTCAGCACGAACAGCGCGGATTCGATGGCTTCGATGTTCAACTTGCCCAGCAATTTCTTGAACATGGGGTCGTCAGACAGCAAACAAGCCAACAGCACTAGCTGGCTGTGGCCACTACGGCAGTAAAACAAGCGACGCACCAGATCATCGCCATCTTGTCGCAGCAGTTGCTTGTAGCGATCTTGATGCGTGCGAAACAGCGCTTCCATGCGTTCGTTCTTGCCCGAGTAGTAGGCAAACACATGCGACGGCAGATACTCACGCGCGTGCTTGACCAAAAAGCCCTGGGACTCGGACTTACCGTTCACCCATACGAATGGCAGCTTCTGGCGCGTACTGTCGGCCACAATGCGCACCTGGTGGCCACGAACACTGTAGGCAAGCTCGTAGTCGAACGGTGCTTGGGGCCGGTCGAGATCGATGTCGCGGAAGATGGTGATCAGCGCTTCGATCAGGTTGGATTTGCCCGTGCCGTTCTGGCCGATCATTGCATAGCTGCGGATGGGGCGGGGCGGAGTATCCAGTGCTGAACCTTCGGCGGGCGGAAGGTGTGAGGCAAAGCTGACGTCCAACCCGCGCAGATTGCGGAAGTGCGGCAGGCACAGGCGCTGCAACTGCATCTTAAACTCCTGCCGATGCTGGTTGCACTTCGCGCACCTCGCCCACGGTAGGCTCCAAGATCCAGCCTTGGGCTACCTCAGTCTTGAGCTGCGCGTAGAAAGCATCGATCTCGCCCCCAAAGCGTTGCCAAAGGTCTTTGGCGGGCATCTCACCTTGATGGCGGGCGAGGATGGTGGCCAAAGGAGCCTGAGCCTTGAGGTCAGGCGTGTTGCCCTGGCACAGTCGGGCGATCAGTTCAGTTTGAGGGGCCTTCATGGGTTCTTCGGTTGGGGTAGCGCCAGTTAGTTTAGCGACGGTACTGGTGGCCAGATGGCTGGCCATTCGCAGCTTTCCGGACAATTGATCTGCGTAGTGATCGCACAAGGCAAACAGTGCATCGACGGCCGATACGATCCGATCCTGTTCAATGCGCGGAGGCACGGGAATCATCAAATTCTCAACATCACCGACGTTAATATGTTTTACTGCCATACCAATCGCAGCCGTTTGCATGCGCTTCTGGAAAGAGGGACTTTGGATCGCGTAGACCAGGAAGCGGTTATTGAAGAGATCGCCAAATAACCTGACGAGCATGAGCCTTTGGCCGAGGCAAACAGTCTGCCCGTTCGGCACAATAGCCGCTTCACCCATCGGCGCTTCGCGGGTGAAGAAGATGTCGCCAGGTTCTGGTGTCAGTCGCTTAGACCGGGTGAGGTGACTTTCTGTTGTCACCTTCTTGGTTGCATGAAGGTGCATGCGTCCATTGCGAATGTCTGTTGTACGGATGAGATGGATGCCGGTTGCTGAGTAACTGGGCGTCTTGTGGTCGCAGTCTATGATCACTTTTGCCGTTTGCAGCAACGTGGCCCATACCCAACGATCTGGCAACGTGACATCAGGCTCGGGCGCGTTTTGGATTCGAAGCTTTTTCAACATCGACAAAGCTTCTTTCTGCTCTTGCCCCGCCGCAGTCTGTGACCACGCAATCCGCTTGGCCGCGATTTTTTCGATCAGCTCCGTGCCACTCGACGCCTGATGATGCTCAGGGTTGACCAACTGTCCAGACATAGCAAGGTCCAGGATGGCCCCTTTGAATGCCACGACATCTTCCGGTGCGTGAAATAGCCGGCCGAAGTTCACGGCCAGACGTGTCCAGGTGGCTTGCAGCTCGTTTGAGCTGCTGGCAATGGCGACGGCTTGCAAGCTGGCCTGACGTAGGGTGTTCTGCAGTGTTCGGCGTGCTTGTTGCTGTGCTTCCAGCTTGTCGCACAATTCCATCAGGGCATTGACTTGATGGACGATGTGGACTTGCTCCGTGACAGAGGGTAATACCACTGGTAGTGCCAGAAGGTCATCCTGTTTGATGCCGGAGACGGTCGTTCCAGTCCCTTTCAAATGGCGCGTTTTGTAGAGAATCAAGAAAAAGTCGGCACTAACCTCAGGAGGCAATTCCAGTGCTTTCAAATCTTGATTGATAGCCAGCGCAACGCGGTTGATCACAGCCTTGCCGAGCCCCATTCGTGTGCAAACGATGACCCGGCCGGGGGGGATGAGGTTGGACGCGCTGTGTGTCAGCCCTTTTTCTGTGATGTGATCTGCAGTGGTATCGAGGAATTTCAGGTCCTTCAAATCCTTGACGCTCGCCCACGGAATGTCTCCACCCCAGTACTCAGGGTGACTCTTTGACGGCGTTCCGCCTCCCGTAATGGTCAGCGCGATATCACCCAGTCGACAAACGGCCCAATGCGATGGTGCATTGATACTCGTACGAGAAATCGGTGCCTGTTTTGCGACGACCTTCTTTTTGTCGGGATGATTCCGCTTGCGTTCATCAATGCTGTCGAGCAATGGCGACGCGTCGACAGGAGAATCGCCATAAGTCAAGTCTCCAGATACAGCCAAATGCAAGACCAGCTCTCGAAGTTGACCAATCCCTCCAGGTGCGTTCGCCACATGCCCAAACGCTGCCAAGAACTGCTGTGCATCCATCAGACCTTCCCTCCGTCGTGCCGGCTCATTCCCGCTTCCCTTGTGCCTGTTCGGCTACGTCGGCTACACCGCTTGCTGCCACAGTATCGGTTCTGAAGTGATGCGCTAGTGCGCCAGCCAGCTCGCTCTTGAGCCGATTTTCGGTTTCTTCGATATCGCTGAGTAGTTTTATGTACTTTCCCAACAGCAGATCAGGGTCGTGAGATTCCGCTTCTGGCGCATTGGGGTTCTTGATGTCCAAGTTGTAGATGGGCCAGTACAGGCGGTCGCCCGCCGCTTGAGCATCCCGGGCTTGCAGACGCAGGGACTCGGCGCGAGCTCGCAGCTCCGCAATCTCGGCTTCAACTTTTTCGCGGTACGCTGTATCGGTACAGCCCGCCAGGCTCTTGCGCAGGTCCGTGGCATCACTTTCAAGTGTGGCAGACTGGTTGTTCAGACTTTCAGCGCGTTGCCAGTGCGGTGCGGCAGCGGCTTCAGCCTGCTCGCGCAGGGCCTTGAAGTCCACCTTCCATGCGAATTCGTTTTCCACTCGATCTGCGAAGTCGTTGGCCTCGCTTCCCCACCACTCCTGCTCGGGCTTGAATTCTTCAAGCTGGATAGGCTTGGTCTTGGAATAGCTCTTGTAGCCCGGCGGGTAGGGGTGTTCGTAGAACCATATGGCATCGGTATGGAAGTGCTCGCTGCCGTCATCGACTCGGTTGCCTTTGGTGAAGAACAGCAAATTGGTTTTGATCGAGGTATAAGGCGCGAACACGCCTTTGGGTAGGCGGATGATGGTGTGCAACTTGCATTGTTGCATTAGTCGGCGTTTGATTTCACCCTTGATGCCTTCTCCAAACAGGAATCCATCAGGCAGCACTACGGCGGCACGGCCATTCTCCTCCAATAGCTTGATAATAAGCTGCATGAACAGGTCGGCAGTTTCTTTGGTGGGATGATGATAACCGGCCCCGACGCGGTCATCTTCATAGCCGCCAAAGGGTGGGTTGGTGATGATGCAGTGAGCGCGCTGATCAGCTCGCCATTCGTTCCATCCAATGCTGAGCGTATTCTTATGCTCGATCTGATCTGGCACGTCAATCTCATGCAGCAGCATGTTGGTGACGCACAGCAGGTGTGGCAATTGCTTTTTTTCGATGCCACGGATCAAATTCTCGATGGCCCGTTTGTCGTCAGGACGCGGGGATTTCATTCGCTTCAGCTCATTGCGGAAGTGATCGATGGCAGCTGTCAGAAAGCCGCCCGTGCCACATGCCGGGTCCAACACTGACTCGCGTCTTTTCAGACTTGGGTTTATCTGCGCGACCATGAAGGCCGTGATGGCGCGCGGCGTATAGAATTCGCCAGCATTGCCCGCACCGCGCAGGTCGTTGAGCATTTGCTCATACACGTCCCCTAAGCTGGCACGGGTCTTGAAATTGTTGAAGTCAATTGCGTCTTCAAGCTTCCCGATTACGGCCAGCATTTGCGGGCCCGACTTCATGAAATTATTGGAGTCCTCAAAAACCTGTTTGATGACTTTGTGTTGGCGACTCAGACTAGGGTCGGTTTCTTTCAGCGTCGGAAACAGCTCGTTGTTAACGAAGCTGATCACCGCACTGGGATCGATCTTGTGCTGCTTTTTGCCGGCGTCATCAATCTTGTAGGCTGCCCAATTGCGCCAGCGCAGACACTCGGGAATAGGCGATCGGTAATTCGGATCATCGTCTTCCCATTCCAGTTCACGCTGGTCAAAAACCTTCAGAAAAAGCATCCAAGTGAGCTGGCCGAGACGCTGAGCGTCGCCATCAACACCATCGTCTTTGCGCATGATGTCCTGGATGGATTTAATGGTACTGCTGAGATTCATCGCATAGTTCTCTATCAAATGGCCTGAGGTCTTCAAGCCTGCTTTTGTTCGGGAACGTCGTACAGCGCCTGTTCGAGCGCTTGCACGGCTTGGCTGTATTGCGCGACACCGCCGAAGATGCTGCGCCGGATGTGCGTCTTGCTGCCAAATTGGTCGAAAGGCGGCAGCTCCAATACCTTGGTATCCTCAATGTCCTGCACGCCGTGGTCTGCAAACTTGTCGAGCAAGGCTTCGAGCACGGCGCGGGCTTGGTCGCCGTACTGGCCAAACACGTTGCGCTTCTTGACGTTGTTGGCTCGCTCTCGACGGGTCAGCGGGGTCTGTTCAAAGGCAACGTGGGCAACTAGATCGAAGACATCGAACTCAACCCCGTTGGGCACGGCATGTTGCAATATCTCCAGCGGGATTCCGTGCTCCGCCAACTCCTCCAGCACGGCCTGCTTGCGCTCCGCACGGTTCCAGCGGCGCAAGAATTCGGTGAGACTGCCGAACTCGGCCTGCAAAGCTTTCCTGATGTCGTCTTTGAGCAAGACGCGGTAGTCTTCAGTAATAAGCTTGCCGTTAGCGTCTAGGTATTGAGAGCGCTCTACGGCCACCCTCACGTTTACGTCGTCGATGACATACCTAACGCGACCTTCGCTTTCACCTGCATCTCCGTCAGGTGTGTTGTCGTCGTCGCCTACTGAACCAGAGCCATAGGGGCGCGCGTCCATCTCGGAGGGGCCGGGCAGTGTGACTGTATCCGGCGGCACGACTGGTTCGTCCGGTTCAGGTTCGTAGATAGCAACGGGTTCACCGTCGAAGTCGGGATCGGCGAATAGGCGCGTGGCACCCTTGAAATCCATGATGGTGAAGTAGAGCTTCTGATAGTCCTCGCGCAAGCGGGTGCCGCGACCGATGATCTGCTTGAACTCGGTCATCGAATTGATGTTCTGGTCCAGCACGATAAGCTTGCACGTCTTGGCATCGACGCCAGTCGTGAGCAGCTTCGAGGTGGTGGCTATGACGGGGTAAGGTTCATCGTTGTCGATAAAGTAGGAAAGCTGAGCTTTGCCCTCGTCATCATCGCCAGTGATTCGCATCACGTACCGGCGATTACTGGCAGCGGCCGGGATAAGCTTCACGAGCTCTTGACGAAGGCGTTCAGCATGATCCTGGTCGTCGCAGAAGATGATGGTTTTGGCCAGAGGGTCCGTGGCTTGAAGGTATTCCCAAACCTTGCGGGCAACCAGCCGGGTGCGCTTTTCCAACACCAGGTTGCGGTCGAAGTCTTTCGTGTTGTATTGCCGCAGTGCGACAGCCTGCCCCAGTTTGTCGATCTTGCCTTTCACTGGGGTGTAACCCACGGCGTCGACGTCAGTGGCAATGCGGATCACTTTGTACGGGGCAAGGAACCCATCTTCGATGCCTTGCTTGAGTGAATAGGTGTAAACCGGATCACCAAAGTAAGCGATGTTGCTAGTCTCCTTGGTTTCCTTGGGCGTGGCCGTTAGGCCAAGGTGGGTGGAGCCGCTAAAGTAGTCCAACACTTCTCGCCAGGCAGAATCGTCGGCGGCGCTACCGCGGTGGCATTCGTCAATTACGATCAGGTCAAAGAAGTCCACCGGGAACTGACGGTAGATCTGCTTCCATTCCTCGCGGCCAGTCACAGCCTGGTAGAGCGCCAGATAGATCTCATAATGCTTCTTGACTTCGCGATTGGTGATCTTGTGCATTACTTCGCCGAAGGGAGCGAAGTCCTGCTGCATGGTTTGATCGACCAGGATATTGCGATCTGCCAGAAACAGGATGCGTTTCTTGGCCTTGGCCTTCCAAAGCCGCCAGATGATCTGAAAGGCCGTGTAGGTCTTGCCCGTGCCGGTAGCCATGACCAGCAACACTCGCTGTTGGCCTTTGGCAATGGCCTCAATCACACGGTTGACGGCAACGCACTGGTAGTAGCGCGGTTCCTTGTCGCTACCATCGGCGTAAAACGGTTGTTCGACCAGCTTGATACTGGCTAAATCGGTGAGCCCTTTCCATTGCTGGTACACGGGCCAGAGTTCAACGAGCGCAGGGAACTGGGCGAGCGACAGTTCGCGCTCGACGGGTTGTGTCAGTCCTGTGCGGTCGTGTAACAAAAACCCATCGCCGTTGCTGCTGATGGCGAACGGCGCGTCCAACATCTCAGCGTAGGCTAGAGCTTGTTGCATGCCGTGGCCGACAGAAAACTTGGCTTGCTTAGCTTCTATGACGGCAATCGGGACATTGGGCCGGGCATAAAGTACAAAATCAGCGCGCTTAGGGCCGCCCTTAGCTGTAGGGTTCTTCACTCGCGCAGCGAGCTTGCCTCGCACCACGACACGACCGTCAGTGAGGTTGACTTCCTCGCGGAATTGGTGCATCTGCCATCCAGCTTGCTGAATGGCAGGGGTAATATATTTCGTGCAGATGTCGCGCTCGCTGAGTTCCTTCTTGTCCATCCTTGCCCACTGGTGGTGTTGTTGTACGAACAAGCGGGACTAGTCGAGCACCACAAGAAACTCGGTCGACATGGCCTCCGGTCTGATAGCTCGCGACGCAGCCGAGCGATGCAATCGCACAAGTCCATGCCCTTCAAGCGTTTTCAATGTACGAGAAAGGTTGCTTGGAGCACGGCCGGAAAGAGTAGATAACTCGAGCACGGTTCGAGGCTGATGCTCTTTCATGGTGCGCAGCAATGCCCGATTCTCATCAGACAAAACGCCGGCAAGCTGACGCCAAGAATCAAACCAAATAGTTGGCGATTCGTTGAGACTTTCGACTTGTATCTTGGGCTCAGAGGCGCGAATTCCAACCACAGTCCTCATACGGTATCTCCCCATGATATCGGATACTGATAATATCACAAGGCAACAACACCGCGAGTGCTCTCACTTCACAGTAAGTGTCCTCGGCAAAGGTGCGCGGCCGTGTCGTGTAGTGTCTCATCGAAGAGGGGCCCGGTCGTGCCGGGCGTTTGTGCTCTATGAGCAATCAGGGCCTGCCATGATCCTTGGGTGCGATTTTCACCTGTTTATGGCGCCGACACCACGGATCAAGATCTAGAAGACTGGTAACGAGCCGGATTTCACTACGTGTAGGGCAGTCGCAAAAACTTTGTCGCCGAATCGCACAACGGTGGCGCCAGCCACACTTACTCTGGCGCCCTACGCGTGCGATCACCGCTCAAACGTCGATATTCCCCGCCCGCAACGCATTCGACTCAATAAACGCCCGCCGCGGCTCCACATCATCCCCCATGAGGGTAGTAAAGATCCCATCCGCAGCAATCGCGTCTTCGATCTGCACACGCAGCAGACGCCGCACTGCCGGATCCATCGTCGTTTCCCACAGCTGCTCGGGGTTCATCTCGCCGAGCCCCTTATACCGCTGCTTCGAAACGTTCCGTTCCGCATCCGCCAGCAGCCACTTCATCGCGCTCTTGAAGTCCGCCACGGCCATGCTGCGCTCACCGCGCTTGATGACCGCACCTTCCCCAATCAGCCCCTTGAACGTATTCGCGGTGGTCACGAGCTGCTGATAATCCGCCGTGTGCTGGAATTCCTGGTCGATGACCGAAACGCGCACGTTGCCGTGATGCGTCCGCTCGACATGCAGCGCGCGCTGTTCGCGAACCGGGTCATACGAAGGCACCACGCGCACTTCGTTCTTCAGCGCTTCATCATGCAACGCAGCGTGCAGCGCCTTCGCCGAAGCCTCGGTCGACTCTTCGTTGGAAAGATCGATCACCACGCCGTCCATGACCGCTTCCAGCGCGGCCGGGTCATACAACCGGCTCAACCGCTCGATCACGCTCTGCGACAGCAGATACGACCGCGCGAGCTCCCCAAGCGCATCGCCCGAAATCGCCGCCGCGTTCTCACCCGGCACCAGCTCCGACCCTTGCAGCGCCAACCGCAGCATGTGCGCGTTGAGTTCCACGTCATCCTTCAGATACCGCTCGTCCTTGCCCGCCTTGATCTTGTAAAGCGGCGGCTGCGCGATATACACATAGCCGCGCTCGATCATGTCCGGCATCTGGCGATAGAGGAACGTGAGCAGCAGCGTCCGGATGTGCGCACCGTCGACGTCCGCGTCGGTCATGATGATGATGCGGTGATAGCGCAGCTTGTCGAGGTTGTAATCCTCTTTGCCGATCCCGCACCCAAGCGCGGTCACGAGCGTGACGATCTGCTCCGACGACAGCAGCTTGTCGTAGCGCGCCTTCTCGACGTTCAGCACCTTGCCGCGCAGCGGCAGGATCGCCTGGAACTTCCGGTCACGCCCTTGCTTCGCCGACCCACCTGCCGAGTCACCCTCGACGATGTAGATTTCGCACTTCGCCGGGTCTTTCTCCTGGCAGTCCGCGAGCTTGCCGGGCAGGCCGACGCCGTCGAGCACGCCCTTGCGGCGCGTCATTTCGCGAGCCTTCCGCGCAGCATCACGCGCACGAGCCGCTTCAACGATCTTGCCGCAGATGATCTTCGCGTCGATCGGCGTTTCCAAAAGGAATTCTTCCAGCGCCTTCGCCACAACTTCTTCAACCGGCGCACGAACCTCGGAAGAAACCAGCTTGTCCTTCGTCTGCGAGCTGAACTTCGGCTCCGGCACCTTCACGGACAGCACGCACGACAAACCTTCGCGCATGTCGTCGCCGGTCGTCTCGACCTTCGCCTTCTTCGCGATTTCGTTGTCGGTGATGTACTTGTTGATGACGCGCGTCATCGCGGCCCGCAGGCCGGTCAAGTGCGTGCCGCCGTCGCGCTGCGGAATGTTGTTCGTGAAGCACAGCACGTTTTCGTTGTAGCTGTCGTTCCACTGCATCGCGACTTCAACGCCCACGCCATCCTTCTCGCCGTTGGCGAAGAACACCGTCGGGTGCAGGTTGGTCTTCGTCTTGTTGATGTACTCGACGAAGCCCTTCACACCGCCGGCGAACGCGAAATCGTCTTCCTTGCCCGAACGCAAGTCGGTGAGGCGAATCCGCACACCGTTGTTCAGGAACGAAAGCTCGCGCATCCGCTTCGCGAGGATGTCGTAGTGATATTCGACCGTGCCGAAAATCGTCGGATCGGCCATGAAGTGCACTTCGGTGCCGCGGTTCTCGGTGTCACCCGTCACCAGCATCGGCGACACTTCGACACCATCGACGACCTCGAGCACGCGATCCTGCGCGACGCCGCGATGGAACTCCATGAACCGCTTCTTGCCGTCGCGGCGCACCGTGAGGCGCAGCCAGCTCGACAGCGCGTTCACGCACGACACACCCACGCCGTGCAGGCCGCCGGACACCTTGTAGCTGTTCTGGTCGAACTTGCCGCCGGCATGCAGCTCGGTCATCACGATTTCCGCGGCGCTGCGCTTCGGCTCGTGCTTGTCGTTCATCTTCACGTCGGTCGGAATCCCGCGGCCGTTGTCGGTCACGGAAATCGAGTTGTCGGCGTGAATCGTCACGTGGATGTCGTTGCAGTACCCGGCCAACGCTTCGTCGATCGAGTTGTCGAGCACCTCGAACACGAGGTGGTGCAGACCGGTGCCGTCCGACGTGTCGCCGATGTACATCCCGGGGCGCTTGCGCACTGCTTCCAGACCTTCGAGGATCTGGATCGACGAGGCGCCGTAGCTGCTGTTATCGGGTTGCGAATTGTGCTGTTCACTCATGGATATCTTCCGGTTCTGCGAGGCCACTCAAGCGGCGGCGCGGTGCGTTTCCTTGCGAAAACGCCGGGCCGCTCCAGTTTTCCTGGCCCGACCGAGGCGCCGTTAGGGCACCAAAGGGACGGGTTGTCGGTTCGCCATAAAAACGCCAAAGGGGCTTGCCGCCCCCTGGTGTGTGTCGCGATGTCGAGCGCGTCAGATGCGCATCGGCATCACGACATACTTGAACTCGTCGTTCTCGGGCACGGTAATCAGCGCGCTCGAGCTGGCGTCGCCGAGGCTCACCTGCACGGTGTCGACCTTCAGGTTCGCGAGCACGTCGAGCAGATACGTGACGTTGAAGCCGATGTCGACGGTATCGCCCTGGTAGGCGATTTCCAGTTCTTCCTGCGCTTCTTCCTGATCGGCGTTGGTCGACATGATCTTCAGCTGGCCCGGCGCGATGATGCAGCGCACGCCCTTGAACTTGTCCGAGGTCAGAATGGCCGCGCGTTGCAGCGAACGCTGCAGCTCTTCACGGCCGATTTCGAACGTGTTCTTGTGCGCCTTCGGGATCACGCGCTGGAAGTCGGGGAACTTGCCCTCGACGAGTTTCGACACGAGCTCGACCTGGCCGAACGTGAACTTGGCCTGGGTTTGCGCGATGTCGATGGTGACGGTGTCGTCGATGTCTTCGAGCAGGCGTTGCAGCTCGAGAATCGTCTTGCGCGGCACGATGACTTCCTGGCGGCCGAACGTGCCGCCTTCGAGCTTCATCGACGAGAACGCGAGGCGGTGGCCGTCGGTGGCCACGGCCATCAGCTGGTCGCCGTCGACGACGAGCAGCATGCCGTTCAGGTAGTAGCGGATGTCCTGCTGCGCCATCGCGAAGTGCACCATGCCGAGCAGCTGGCGGAACGACTTCTGCGGGACGGTCAGGGTTGCGCCGAAATCCTTCGCCTGCGCGACGGTCGGGAACTCGTCGGCCGCCAGCGTCTGCAGTGCGAAACGGCTCTTGCCCGATTGAACGGTGAGGCGCTTGTCGGCGAGCGACAGCGTGACCTGGCCGTCAGGCATCGCGCGCAGGATGTCGAGCAGCTTGCGCGCCGCGACGGTGGTCGCAACCTGGTCGCCGCCGACGCCGAAATCGGCGCGCGTGGTGATCTGCAGCTCCAGGTCGGTCGACAGGAACGAAACGTCCGAGCCGTTCTTGGTGATCAGCAGGTTGGCGAGGATCGGCAACGTATGGCGGCGTTCGACGATGCCGCTGACCGTTTGCAGCGGCCTGAGGAGGGTGTCTCGTTCGGTCTTGACCAGTTGCATAGAGTTCCTTCGTTGAGTAACGGCCTGCAGCGCAGCAGCCTCGCAGCGCCCCGCCGGCCGGGCTCTTGGCCCGCCACCACCGGGGCGGTCAAACCAGTATTGTGCCTCAAAACCGAACCGCCCCCCTTAAATTGGGGCGGAGGCCGAATTATCAAGCGCGCGTCGCGCTCAGCCCTTCAGCGTCTGTTCCAGCACGTGCAGCTCGTGGTTGAGCTGCGCGTCCTTGCTGCGTTCGTCGGCGATCTTGCGCACCGCGTGCAGCACGGTGGTGTGATCGCGCCCGCCGAACAGCTCGCCGATTTCCGGCAGGCTCTTCTGCGTGAGTTCCTTCGCGAGATACATCGCGATCTGCCGCGGCCGCGCGATGTTCGCGGGGCGCTTCTTCGAATACATGTCGGCGACCTTGATGTTGTAGAAGTCGGCGACGGTCTTCTGGATGTTCTCGACCGAAATCTGCCGGTTCTGCACGGTCAGCAGGTCCTTCAGCGCTTCCTTGGTCAGCTCGATCGAGATCTCGCGGCCGTGGAACTTCGAATACGCGAGGATCTTGCGCAGCGCGCCTTCGAGTTCGCGCACGTTCGAGCGCAGATGCTTCGCGACGAAGAACGCGACGTCTTCCGACAGGTTCACGCCTTCCGACTGCGCCTTGCGCATCAGGATCGCGACGCGCATCTCAAGCTCGGGCGGCTCGATCGCGACGGTGAGGCCCGAGTCGAAGCGCGAGATCAGGCGATCGTCGATGCCCGAAATCTCCTTCGGATACGTGTCGCTGGTGATGATCACCTGCGCCTTGTTCGCGACCAGCGCCTCGAACGCGTAGAAGAACTCCTCTTGCGTGCGCGACTTGCCGGAGAAGAACTGGATATCGTCGATCAGCAGCAGGTCGAGCGAATGGTAGTAGCGCTTGAAGTCGTCGAACGCCTTGCGCTGGTACGCCTTCACCACGTCCGACACGTATTGCTCGGCGTGGATGTAGCGGATCCGCGCGCCGGCCTTGTCGAGCAGCAGCTGGTTACCGATCGCGTGGATCAGGTGGGTCTTGCCGAGGCCGACGCCGCCGTACAGGAACAGCGGGTTGTACGAGATGCCCGGGTTGTCCGCGACCTGGATCGCGGCGGCGCGCGCGAGCTGGTTCGCCTTACCGGTCACGAAGTTGTCGAACGTGAGCACGGGGTTCAGCTTCGAGCGCTCGTACATCGAATCGGCTTCGCCGCCGTTGGCCGGCGCGGCGCCGGGGCCCGGGCGCCACGTGCGGCGGCCGGCGGCCGCTTCGTGCGCGGGCAGGCTCGGCAGGTCGATGTCGGCGTCGTCGGCGTTCAGGTGATGCGCGGCGGCTGCCGACGGCGTCATCGGCACGTCGGCCGGCGCGGCGGGCGCTGCCGAAGCATTCGCAGTCAGGTTGGCGGCGATCGCGGCCACCGTCGCGGCGGGGCCGGTCGGGGCCAGCGGCGCGCGCGGGGCGGCCGGTGCTGCGCCGGCGGCGGCGCTGCGCATGCCTGCCTTGGGATCGAGGACGAACTGGACTTCGATCGGCGTGTTCCAGAATTCGCGGGCCAGATCGCTGATCCGCCCCGAAAACTGGCTCTTGACCCAGTCCAGCTTGAAGCGGTTCGGCGCGGCGATGGACAGCGTGTTCGCCGACGCATCGAAGGCCACCGGGGCCAAGGGTTTGATCCACGTCACGTACTGCTGGGGCGTCAGCTCGCGCTCCAGCAGTGCGGAACAGTGTTGCCAGAAATCGTTCATCAAGTAACTGTCGTTTTTTGCGTGCACAGCGCGGCTCGCCGGCGCCCTTGTCGCGGTAGCGCAACAAGGCCCGAAGCGGTCGTGCGAGCGTGCCTCGGACGCCTGCGTCACAGTGTTGGAGGGGCAGGCGCGGGCCGAAGCGGCGTGCGGGATTCTTGGAGATAAGGCGAGATTCTACCGCCAAACGCGGCCACAGAGCGAGTTATCCACAGGCCGGTTGTGTGATGCGCGGGGCCGGATCGCTCGGGGTGGGCACAGGCAATCGACTCCTAAAGTATTGACCGTCAACGGAAAAACGGTTTAAATAGCGGGTTCCGCGAAAACCAATCCTGTATTCCCGGCGATTGCGTTCGCCCGAATGCCTACGGTTAAGGGCACGCGGTCCCCTGAATTTCGACATTCTCGAACAAGTGAGAACATCATGAAACGTACTTACCAACCGTCCGTGACGCGCCGCAAGCGCACCCATGGCTTCCGTGTCCGCATGAAGACGGCAGGTGGCCGCAAGGTCATCAACGCTCGCCGCGCGAAGGGCCGCAAGCGCCTCGCCATCTAAGGCAGGTTGCGCGCTGTGTCCGCCGTCCGCAGTCCTGCGGAAGGTGCCGTCGAGCCGGGTGCGAATCCGTCGCAGACGAAAGCCGCCTTCCCGAAAGCTGCGCGACTTCTGAAAACGGATGAATTTTCATCCGTTTTTCGTTTGCGCCCCTGGCGGCGCTCCGCGCACTTCGTGATTTACGGCAAGCCGACCGGTCAGCCCGCGCGTCTGGGGCTCGTCGTCGGCAAGAAGTATGCGCCGCGTGCAGTAACACGTAACCTCGTGAAGCGGCTGGCGCGCGATCAGTTTCGCCTGCGCCGGGCCGAATTCGCCGGTTACGACCTGCTGCTGCGGCAGCACACGCGCTTCGACAAGAAAGCGCTGCCGAGCGCGGCTTCCGCCCCGCTCGCGGCGATGTGTGCGGCCGAGATTCGCGAACTGCTCGACAGGGCAGTCCGGGAGATCGCCCGCCGTGCGTCGAAGCCCGCGTCCGAGTGACGCATCCGTGCCCGGTGCGGCGTTCGCGCCTGCCCGGCCGGTTTTGACGCGGCGCCGAACGGCGTCGCCCAAGGTATGGAAACGGTATTGATCGCCTTGCTGCGCTTCTACAAGGTTGCCGTGAGCCCGATGCTCGGCAACCGTTGCCGTTTTTATCCTTCCTGTTCGGATTACGCGCGCGAGGCAATCCAGTATCATGGCGCCGCGCGCGGCACGTATCTCGCCGTCAGGCGCGTGTGCCGATGCCATCCGTTTTCCGCGGGCGGCATCGACCTCGTCCCGCCGCCCAACTCCGACACTCGCGCTCGCGGCGAAGCCGACGCGCGGTCCCATCGACTCTGAGACAACGCATGGATATCAAACGCACCGTCCTATGGGTGATCTTCTTCATGTCAGCTGTCATGCTGTACGACAACTGGCAGCGGGACCATGGACGCCCGTCGATGTTCTTCCCGAGCGCCACGCAGACGGCCCCCGCGGCCGCTGCCGGCGGTGCATCGGGCACGGGCGCGACGACGACGACCGCAGGTGAAGTGCCTGCCGCCGCAGCCGGCGCCGCACCGTCGACGACGGCACCGGCCGCCCAGGCGCAGCTCGTGAAGTTCTCGACCGACGTGTATGACGGCGAAATCGACACGCGCGGCGGCACGCTCGCGAAGCTGACGCTGAAGAAGCAGGGCGACGGCAAGCAGCCCGACCTGTACATCACGCTGTTCGACCACACGGCCGGCCACACGTATCTCGCACGCTCGGGCCTGCTCGGCGGCGATTTCCCGAACCACAACGACGTCTACACGCAGCTGAATCCGGGCACGACGTCGCTGACGGGTGATCAGAACGCGCTGAAGCTGTCGTTCGAATCGCCGGTGAAGGGCGGCGTGAAGGTCGTGAAGACCTACACGTTCACGCGCGGCAGCTACGTGATCGGCGTCGACACCAAGATCGACAACGTCGGCACGGCACCGGTCACGCCGACGGTCTACATGGAACTGGTGCGCGACAACACGGCCGTCGAAACGCCGATGTTCTCGCACACGTTCCTCGGGCCGGCGGTCTACACGGACGCGAAGCACTTCCAGAAGATCAACTTCAGCGACCTCGACAAGAACAAGGCCGACTACGTGACCTCCGCCGACAACGGCTGGGTCGCGATGGTGCAGCACTACTTCGCGTCGGCCTGGATTCCGCAGCAGGGCGTGAAGCGCGACATCTACGCTGAAAAGATCGACCCGACGCTGTACCGCGTCGGCGTGAAGCAGCCGGTCGCCGCGATCGCGCCCGGCCAGTCGGCCGACGTGCAGGCCCGCCTGTTCGCCGGTCCGGAAGAAGAGCGCATGCTCGAAGGCATCGCGCCGGGCCTGGAACTCGTGAAGGACTACGGCTGGGTGACGATCATCGCGAAGCCGCTGTTCTGGCTGCTCGAGAAGATCCACGGCTACATCGGCAACTGGGGCTGGTCGATCGTGCTGCTGACGATCCTGATCAAGGCCGTGTTCTTCCCGCTGTCGGCGGCGAGCTACAAGTCGATGGCGCGCATGAAGGAAATCACGCCGCGCATGCAGGCGCTGCGCGAACGCTTCAAGAGCGATCCGCAGAAGATGAACGCCGCGCTGATGGAGCTGTACAAGACCGAGAAGGTCAATCCGTTCGGCGGCTGCCTGCCGGTCGTGATCCAGATCCCGGTGTTCATCTCGCTGTACTGGGTGCTGCTCGCGTCGGTCGAAATGCGCGGCGCGCCGTGGGTGCTGTGGATTCACGACCTGTCGCAGCGCGATCCGTTCTTCATCCTGCCGGTGCTGATGGCTGTCTCGATGTACGTGCAGACGAGCCTGAACCCGACGCCGCCGGATCCGGTCCAGGCAAAGATGATGAAGTTCATGCCGATCGCGTTCTCGGTGATGTTCTTCTTCTTCCCGGCCGGCCTCGTGCTGTACTACGTCGTGAACAACGTGCTGTCGATCGCACAGCAGTACTACATCACGCGCAAGCTCGGCGGGGCCAAGAAGAAACCGGCCTGACGCCCGTTGCACACGCGGGGCGGCGCGTTCGCCCCGCGAGGCACGAAAAAAGCCGCATGGTTCGCCCATGCGGCTTTTTGCTTTTTGCGGGTCCGGTAGCGGGGGTTCAGCCCTTCTTCGCTTCGCCCGAGTCGCCGTAGAACTGCTCGACCAGTTCCTGCACGAGGTAGCGGTGGTGCGGCGACAGTGCTTCGATCTTCGACGCGAGTTCGATCGTCTCGGGCGTCGGCGGATAGCGCTCGTCGCGCGGCAGCGGTTGCGGCGTCGGGTGTTCGATCACGCTCGGCGACGGGCCGTAATGCAGCCAGTGGACTTCGACGCGCAGCCATTCGGCGAGCGTGACGAGTTTGTCCGACGTCGGGATCGTGCGGCCCGTCAGCCACTTATGCGCGGTTTGCGGCGAAACGGGCTGTGCTCCGCGGTGACGCAGATTGAATCGGTTCGCCAGCTCCGTCGCACCGGTGACCTTCTCCGGGCTGCGCCGCAGGGCGAATTTCAGGCGTTCCGAGAACGCGGCTTTTTCTTCGGATGTCGGCATGGGGGAGATTGTGCAATTCCACCGTCGTGTCCCAGACAACCATTCAGGATAAACATAGCTCGTTCAGATGAATCCCGGTCTTGATCGGGGTGGGTGGTGGAATTGAGGGCCGCAGCGTTAGGCCCCTCCAGCAGGCATACTCGTCCGAAACGGTGGCTGCGACATGGCGCCGGGCTGATACTCGGCTTATCCCCGGCGGGATAAATTCGAGCGTGTCCGAATCCTGCGCGGCGGCCGGTGACGTGTGTGCCGGCACGCTACAATGCCGGCGTTCCGACGCCCGAAGTGTTGCGCGGGCGCACCATATTCACTGATCACCCGATTCATCCCATTCATTCGATTCCCATGCTCGCTACCGATTCCGATCCGATCGTCGCCATTGCCACTGCTGCCGGCCGGGGTGGCATCGGGGTCGTCCGCGTGTCGTTCGGGCGCGGCGGCGAGGCGGCCGCGTTGCCGCTGATCGACGCGTTGTGCGGGCAGAAGCTCGCCCCGCGCCACGCGAGCTACGTGCCGTTCCTCGACGAGCACGGCGCGCCGCTCGACCGCGGGATCGCGCTGTACTTCCCGGCGCCGCATTCGTACACCGGCGAGCACGTGCTCGAGCTGCAGGGGCACGGCGGGCCGATCGTGATGCAGTTGCTGCTGCAGCGTTGCCTCGATGTGGGGCGCGGTTTCGGGCTGCGGCTCGCGGAGCCCGGCGAATTCACGCGGCGCGCGTTCCTGAATGACAAGCTCGACCTCGCGCAGGCCGAGGCCGTCGCCGACCTGATCGAGGCGAGCACCGAAGCCGCCGCGCGTTCGGCCGGGCGTTCGCTCGACGGCGCGTTCTCGCGGCAGATCCATGCGCTCGTCGACGACGTGATCACGCTGCGGATGCTGGTCGAGGCGACGCTCGATTTTCCGGAAGAAGAGATCGATTTCCTGGAAGCGGCCGACGCGCGCGGCAAGCTCGCGAAGATCCGCGCGCAGCTCGCGCAGGTGCTGGGCGACGCGCGGCAGGGGGCGCTGCTGCGCGAAGGGCTGTCGGTCGTGCTGGCGGGGCAGCCGAACGTCGGCAAGTCGTCGTTGCTGAATGCGCTGGCCGGCGCGGAGCTGGCGATCGTCACGCCGATCGCGGGCACGACGCGCGACAAGGTCGCGCAGACGATCCAGGTCGAAGGGATTCCGCTGCACATCATCGATACGGCCGGGTTGCGCGAGACCGAGGACGAGGTCGAGCGGATCGGTATCGCGCGGACGTGGAGCGAGATCGAGCGGGCGGATGTCGTGCTGCATCTGCTGGATTCGCGCACCGGGATGACGGCGGATGACGAAGTGATCGCCGCGCGGTTTCCGGGCGGCGTGCCGGTGGTGCGCGTGCTGAACAAGACGGATCTGACCGGTGTGGCGGCGTGTGTCGAGCATCCGGCTGCGGAAGGCGATCTGACCGAGGTGCATCTGTCGGCGAAGCGCGGCGACGGGATCGACATGCTGCGCGCGGAGTTGCTGCGGATTGCAGGGTGGCAGGCGGGGGCGGAAGGGGTGTATCTCGCGCGCGAGCGGCATCTGATTGCGCTGCGGGCTGCGCAGGAGCATCTCGCGCAGGCGGCGGATCATGCGGAGCAGAGGGCGCAGTCGCTCGATCTGTTTGCCGAGGAACTGCGGCTCGCACAGGAGCAGCTCAATGCGATTACCGGGGAATTCACTTCGGATGATCTGCTGGGGGTGATTTTCAGCAGGTTTTGTATTGGCAAGTAATGCCCGCGCATTTGCAGTTCGACAGCCCTTCGTGGCTCGTCATTCGTTTTTGATTGAATCCCGTCGCGCTGCCGACACTGGCCGTGCGCACTACGCCGAGGGCTCCCATGTCAATCAATCCGACTGAACGCAACGCCCTTCTTCGCGCCGTCTTTGCCGACGACGCGCCGTATCCCGACCTGACGCCCCGTCACGTCGCGCTGATGAGAAAGTTGCGCGTCGGGTGGCTGCCGGTCGAATCGGGCGCGCCGGCCATCGTTCCCGAACAGCCGCTGACGGGAGACGGCGCGACAATCGATGTTGCAAAGGCGATCCTCGAAACCGACGATGACGTGCTGGCCATTCGCACGCTGGCAGAACTCGGCCACGTCTTACCCGAATTCGTCACGGCCGTGGGCGAGTTGGCGCCGGGACAATACGCGATCCCCGAGGAATTGCGCGATGCGTTCGATTACCCGGAAAGCGGTGTCGATGCGTCGGGGCGTTTCGATTTTCGCGCCGAGCATCTCGCGATCCTGCAGGGAACCATCTGGAGGACGCTCGACGATTACTCGATCGACGCGGTGTTGGAGATGGATGACTTCTGGCCGCTGTCCTACATCGACGGCAAGCGGCCGTACGGGGAGTGCACGTACATCCAGATCGACATGGCCGAACTACTGGGCGAGCCCTACCAGTTCGACACCGAACGCAATCTGATCGAAGACGCTGAAAAGGACGCGCGCCTCGAGCGTCTCCACTACGAAACGCGAGCAGCGCTACAGATATTTCTGACGCATGCTGAGCTGACCAAGCCGGCCTGATCGCGCGAGAGGGGCCGGCTCGCCCCATCCGGACCCTCACCCACATCAGTCCCAATGACGATGATGGTGGTAATACCCGTCGCCGTAATACCCGCCACCATCAGGCACCACGATACAGCCGCTCAACAGCACGGCGACGCCGGCAATCAGCAAAAGGGTCTTCTTCATCGCGTTCACCTGCATGGGTTCAATATGAAACCCAGCATAGCGAGCGCCCGCAACACCGGCTGTAAGCGATCGTTTCCCTGGTCAGCAATCCGTAACGGCGGATTATTCCGGTCACAATGACCGTAACAAATCCCCGAAGAATCCCTGAAACCGCAGACGTTATCAGGCGGTGACGACCCTGTTTCGCCCCGTATCCTTCGCACGATACAGCGCGGCATCGGCGGCTTCGATCAACGCATCGGGCGTCGACAGATCGTCGGGCGACACGGTCGCGCAGCCGACGCTCACGCTCACGCGTCCGGCGGGTGCGGTCGGCATCGCGAGATCGAGCCGCAGTACCGCTTCGCGCGCCTCCTCGGCGACCAGCCGCGCACCGCGCGCCCCCGTGTTCGGCAGCACGATCGCGAACTCCTCGCCGCCGTAACGCGCGACCATGTCCGCCGGCCGCCGCACCGCGCCGGCCAGCGCATTCGCGACCGCGATCAGGCACGCGTCGCCCTTCACGTGGCCGAACGCGTCGTTGTACGCCTTGAAGCGATCGACGTCGACCATCAGCAGCGACAGCGGTTCGCCTTGCCGTCGCGCCTGCAGGAACAGCGTGTGGAAATGATCGTTAAAGTGCATGCGGTTGAAGGCGCCCGTCAGGCCGTCGCGTGCGGACGAACGGATCAGCGTCGCGTGCGCCTCGAACAGCCGCTGGTACAGCATCGTCACTTCCCACGCGAGCACGCACACGAGCACGCCGGGCGTGAACATGCTGAACACGCGCGCGAGATACCAGCCGACCGTGAAGCGATGGGTGCTCATCAGGTTCAGCGTCGTGTCGGTGAGGCACGCGAGCACCGCGATCGCGAGCCACAGGTCGAGCGTCGTACGCAGCCGGCCGGTGGCCAGCACGGCCACGAGCGCCAGCGCATTGAGCAGCCACACGATCAGCGCGACGACATTGACGGGCAGCACGGCCGCGTCGCCCGGCGGATGAAACGCGGGCGGCAGCGACACGTTCAGTGCAAACAGGCACAGCACCCCGGCGACGACAGCCGGCCCGCCGATCAGCGCGACCGTCCACCTGCGTGTCTGCTGCGCGCCGATCGGGGCGCGCGCCAGCCGCTCGCGCGCGAGCAGCGCGACCATCACGAAACCGGGGAAGCCGGCATGCCAGAAGATCCACATCCACGCGGCGCTTTGCGGTTGCGCGCCGAACAGCCCGTGCGGCGCGAACACGCCGGGAAAGGTGAGCAGCTGCAATGCGACGGCGAGCGCAGTGAACGCGTAGGCGCCGCCGAGCGCGCCGAGCACCGGCTGGCGCGTCACGGTGAACTGCGCGCCGAGAAAGAACGCCGCGATGCTCGCGGTGGTGAACACGGTGAGCGCGCACATCGGCATGAACGGCTCGACGGCCGGCAGCTCGACGTTCGCGTGCGGCGCGGCGATCCCGAGCGCGAGCACGATGACGAGCGCCGTCAGGGCGCCGAACCAGAGCTGACGGCGTGTCGTGTGCTGGATCAGGATGCCTTCCATGGAGTTCCCCGGGCACGTAGGCGGAAACACCCGGTCTTGCGCCGGGCGACAGGCAACCGGCCGCTGCGCGACCGGTGCGGCCTGATCCTATCGCGTTATGGGTGCGCGCTCAAACCCCGAGGCCGGGACCGAAGTTGCCGGCGACCCACTGGGTGACGGCATTCACGTCCGCGTAGTCCTGTTCGGGCAGGCCGTCGAGCATCGCCAGCACCTCGTTGCTGGCGCCGGCGTCGCGTGCGGCATCGACGATCGCATCCTTGTTGGCCGGGTAGTGGACGGCCGCCAGCACGTCGGCGATCTGCAGGTCGATCGTTTCGCTGGGAATGTCGTGCGGAGGTTGGGCGGGCTGGTCGTTCACGGCGGCGTCTCGCGGAGTGAGCGGATCAAGTGGGAATCGGATCGAGGCGAAATTCGGGGGCTTAACAGCGCGCGTCACGCGTTCACATGCCAGGGCGGCCGGGCCGGCACGCCCCGCGGATGAACGGCAATCGACTCAATGCCCGCGTCGCACGCGGCGCCACGGATGCTTCCAGTCGATGTGCGGTGCGTTTTCGTCGCGCGGATGCTGGCGCCGATGTTCCTGCCAAAGTTCGTCGGAAAACAGCGCCGCGACGATCACGAGCGGCAGCACGAGGAATATTCCGAGTATGACTTGCTCGAACACGATAGCCTCCTTGCGGTGGCAGGAACCCTTGCTCCCATTCTAGGCTCTGAACTTCGCCCGCGTTCAATTTCTTACAGTGCGAAACAGGCCCGGATGCGGCCTTGCCGCACGTGCGCCGGCATCAAAAAGGACATGAACATGCAACTCCAGAACGATACCAACACGCTCGCGCTGCGGCCCCTGGAGCGCCAGGACCTGCGCTTCGTCCACGAGCTGAACAACGACGCAAAGATCATGCGCTACTGGTTCGAGGAGCCGTACGAAACCTTCTCGGAACTGTCACAACTGTACGACCGCCACGTGCACGACCAGCGCGAGCGCCGTTTCGTCGCGGTCGATGCGCAAGACGAACTGGTCGGCCTCGTCGAGCTGATCGAGCTCGACTACATCCATCGCCGCGGCGAATTCCAGATCATCATCGCGCCGCAACGCCAGGGGCGCGGCTATGCGGGCCAGGCGACGCGTCTTGCGATCGAGTACGCGTTCAAGGTGCTGAACATGCGCAAGCTGTACCTGATCGTCGATACGTCGAATGCGGCGGCGATTCACGTGTATGAGAAATGCGGATTCCAGCACGAGGCCGAATTGAAGGAAGAATTTTTCGGAAACGGCGCGTATCACAACGCTTATCGCATGTGCATTTTTCAGCGCGATTATTTCGAACGCCAGCAAGCTACCCAGAATAAGGCAGGGTAAACACGCTGGCCAAATGCGCTTGCGGCGGGGCTTTCGCGGGCGCTGAAACCATGCGGCGAAGTACGGATAAATACGGATGCGCTTATACCTGGCATTTTTCTTGTATCAGGTAAATGCGATTCCGCGTTGCGGTAAAGTCGAATCGTTTCGGATGACTTTATGTGCGGCGCATCAAAATGATCCGGATAGCGAAATGGATTATCCAAACCGTTCAATCGCCGCATTGTAACTTTGATGAAAGTCTTGCTGAGTAACGCTTTCCGCCCGGCGGCGCGAGCCTGTTCGTCGGGCGGTGCGCGTCGTCGTGTCTACGCAGGGTGAGAAAAACAGGCTGCGCACGGGGTGCGACAATCCGCCGCTATTGCGGTCGCACAACAAATGTGCTTGCTATCGCTTGCCGGTCTTCTAAAGTGAAAAACGCGGGTTCACGATCACCTTTAAACACATAGCTAACCCAAGCCTGGTGCCCGCAAGCCTGGAGACAGAACATGATGAAACGTACCGGTATCCTTTTTGCCCTCGTCGGCGCATTTTGCGCGGTGTCGATTGCCCAAGCCGGCGGCGATTCGGCCGTCAAGCCGAAGCAGGAAATCCAGTTGACGAAGAACGCATGGGGCTGCCTGTCGAAAGACAATCTGGACTCCGTACTGAGTCACGAGCGTGACGGCAAGTCGCAGGCGAAGCAGCAATACTTCGACGACTATCGTTGCCTGTCGGTGCCGGAAGGCCAGCGCTTCCGCGTGGTGTCGGTCGACCAGGGCGACGTGCAGTTCGTCAGCGCCGACAACAGCGATCAGCAGGGTCTCTGGACCGATTCGCGCTTCGTCAAGCAGTAACCGCTCATTCACCGCGCCGTCACACGACGCGCGAGCGCGCCGGCCAGATGAGCCGGCGGCGCGAACCGAACACGGCCCGGCCCATGCCGGGCCGTTGCGCTGTGGGTGGCGCATGACACGCGCCGGACGGCCCGCATTCGGTATCATCACGGCCCGACCGAACCGAATGCCCGCCCGGGCCGACTCCGCATGGCGCTGAAATCCACGATCTACAAAGCCGAACTGCAAATCGCCGACATGGATCGGCATTACTACGCCGATCACGCGCTGACGGTGGCGCGCCATCCGTCCGAAACCGACGATCGGATGATGGTGCGCATCGTCGCGTTCGCGCTGTTCGCGCACGAGCGGCTCGAATTCTGCAAGGGGCTGTCGGACGTCGACGAGCCCGACCTGTGGCAGAAGGACCTGACTGGCGCGATCGACGTCTGGATCGAAGCCGGCCAGCCCGACGAGCGGCGCATCTCGAAGGCGGCCGGCCGCGCCGGGCAGGTCACGGTGATCGCATACGGCGGGAAGACGTCGGATATCTGGTGGCAGGGCGTGCGCAGCAAGGTCGAGCGCCTGCGCAACGTGCAGGTGCTGTCGCTGAACGACGGTGTCGCGGCCGCGCTCGGGAAACTCGCGGAGCGCACGATGCGCCTGCAATGCACGGTGCAGGACGGCGCCGCATGGATCTCGAGCGCCGACCACGATCCGGTGGCGGTCGAGTGGACGGTGCTGAAGGCGCGCGCGGACGCGTGACGGCCCGCGTACCGGCCGCGTTCAGCCGACCGCGGCCGGTGGCCCCTTGAATTCGAGCATGTTGCCTTCCGGGTCGAACAGGTAGATCGACGGCCCGTAGCCGCCGGCGCCGTAGCGCTCCGCGGGCGCGCCCGGCCGCGCGCCATGCGCGGCGAAATGGGCGATCAACGCGTCGGGATCGAACGGCTCGACGCGCAGGCACAGGTGATCGAGATTGCGTCCCGTGCCGGGCGTACCGCTGTCGGGACGGTCGATCGGGCCGCCGACCGACAGCAGGTCGATCAGCGCGTCGCCGGCGCGCAGTTGCACGAGGCCCAGATCGGGCTGTTCCTTCTCCACATGGCAGCCGACGGCGTCGCAGTAAAAGCGCGTCATCGTGGCCATGTCGGTCACGCGCAGCACGATGTGATCGATCGCGCGGATGGTCGGTTTCATGGGCAAGGCTCTCCTTCGCAGTCCACGAGCATCGAGTGTAGACGCATCGCGCCTGCGCCGCCGGCCGGAACGCGGCACAATCGGCGGACGAAAAAAAGCCCGTTCACGCAGAGCGGAACGGGCTTAATCCATATCAGGAGGAGACATGGAGGAGACAGTTCCAACTATACACACGGCGATGGTGCGACGCAATATTCCGAATGCAAAAAAACGTCAGGACGGCGATTTGTCGCATCCGCACTGCAGCAAAATGGTGACGGGACAATGACGAAAACCGCGCCGGAACAGCCGGCGCGCGCGGTTTGTCGGATTTATTTTCAGTCGATTCGCCCCCGATTATCGGGCCCGAATCACAGAGCAAGATTCAGGGCGCGACGGCACGTGCCGATGTCTAGAGTAGGCACCATCTACACTAGAGAGTGCGAGGTTCAGATGAAAACCGCCTATCCGACCGATGATGCCCGCTGGGGCGCCGTCACCGAGCGCGATCCGCATGCGGACGGCGCGTTCTTCTACGCCGTAAGCACGACCGGCGTGTTCTGCCGCCCGACCTGCGCGTCGCGGCTGCCGCGTCGCGAAAATGTGTCCTTCTACGCCGATACGGCCGCTGCGCGTGCGGCTGGCTTCCGGCCCTGCAAGCGCTGCCAGCCGGAAGGGCTGCCGCGCGAGCTCGAGATCGTCAACCGCGCGTGCGCGGTGCTCGACGCGCAGGCCGAACGGCTCACGCTGCAGCAACTGAGCGACGCCGTGCACGTGAGCCCGTTTCACCTTCAGCGGCTCTTCAAGCGCGTGGTCGGCGTGTCGCCGCGGCAGTACCAGGCCGCGCAGCGCGGCGCCGCGCTGCGGCAGGCGCTGCAAAGCGGGCAGCCGGTCACGCAGGCGGCCGTCGACGCGGGCTTCAACTCGCCGTCGCGGCTCTATGCGTCGGTGCCGCGCGAGCTCGGGATGGCGCCGTCGGCGTTTCGCCGGCAGGGCGCGGGGCTGCGGATCGACTATGCGACCGCATCGACGTCGCTCGGCACCGTGCTCGTCGCCGCGACCGGGCTGGGCATCTGCCGGATCGCGTTCGGCGACGAGCCGGCCGCGCTCGTCGGCGAGTTGAAGGATGCGTTCGCGCGTGCCGAACTGGTCGAAGCGTCGACACGGCTTGAGCCGTTCGTCGCGCAAATCCGCGCGTATCTGGATGGCACACGGCACGCGTTCGACCTGCCGCTCGACATCGCGCCGACCGCATTCCAGCAGCGCGTGTGGGAGGCGCTGACGCATATTCCGTACGGCGAAACACGCAGCTACTCGGAGATTGCCGAGGCGCTGGGTGCGCCGCGCGCGGTGCGCGCCGTCGCGTCCGCGTGTGCGTCGAATCCGGTCGCGCTCGCGATCCCGTGCCACCGGGTCGTACAGAAGGGTGGCGCGCTTTCCGGGTATCGTTGGGGCGTGCGCCGCAAGGCGACGCTGCTCGCATCCGAAGCGCGTCATGTGCACGACGATCAAACCGAATCCGTTGCGGAGGGCAGCGCAGTTTGAGCATCGCAAAAACAACCATCACTTCCATCGTGAACGGCGGCCATGTGCCGCCGTCCGCGCAAATGGAGCTGCGCTTCAATGCGCCTTACGACTGGGCGCGCGTGCTGCGCTTTTTCAGCGGGCGCGCGATTCCGGGTGTCGAGCAGGTGGCGGACGGCGTGTATCGCCGCATCGTCGACCTGCACGGCGATGCCGGCCGGCTCACGGTCGCGAAACATCCGCGCAAGCACTGCCTGGTCGCGACGGTAGAAGGCGCGGTCGCGCGTCATGTCGATGATGCGTTCGCCATGCGCGTCGCGACGATGTTCGACCTCGGCGCCGATCCGGCCGCCATCGGCAGCGGGCTCGCGCGCGATCCGTGGTTTGCGCCGCTCGTCGAGGCCGCGCCGGGGCTGCGTGTGCCGGGCGCATGGTCGGGGTTCGAGCTGGCCGTGCGGGCGATCGTCGGCCAGCAGGTGAGCGTGAAGGCCGCGACGACGATCGTCGGCCGGCTCGTCGAACGGGCCGGCGAGCGTGTGGTTCAGGAGGACGATGGCATGCCCGCGTGGCGTTTCCCGACGCCCGACGCGCTGGGCGCCTGCGATCTCGACAAGATCGGGATGCCGGGCAAGCGGGTGGCGGCACTGACGGGCGTGGCGCGCGCGGTGGCGGCTGGCGACGTGCCGGTCGATCGCGAGCACGCCGATCTCGCGACGCTGCGCAGCGCGTGGCTCGATCTGCCCGGCATCGGCCCGTGGACCGTCGAATACATCGCGATGCGCGCATGGCGCGATCCGGACGCCTGGCCGGCCTCCGATCTCGTGCTGATGCAGTCGATCTCCGCACGAGATCCGGCGCTCGACCGGCTCGCGACCCAGAAGCACCGCACCGAAGGCTGGCGGCCGTGGCGCGCGTACGCGGCGCTGCATTTGTGGAATGAGGTGGCCGACCGGGCGGGCGGCGCGCGCGGCGGGTGATCGCGGTGGCCTGCGGCCGGGTGCGACCTGGCGAGGCCGCGATGCAACCCGTTGCGCAGGTCATGCCGACCTGCGTAGGCTGACCGCCGGACACCGGACACCGGACACCGGACACCGGACACCGGACACCGGACACCGGACACCGGCCGTCACGGCAATTCCGCGCATCCGTCGTCGGCCGGATGCCGGGTGCGCGATGCCCACTTACCGCGCTTTCCGCGATCGGTTCAGCGGCAGGGTTGCACCTGCCGCCACCCGTTCGCGCATCACGTTCCGTCCGACGAATTCGCGTAACCGGCGTGCCCGTTGGCGCCGCATGGAACCGGTCGCAGAGGTGGCGACCGCCGCGACCGGCCCGTCCGGCGGCCCGCTCCGGCCCGCGCACCGTGCCCGGCGCCACCTCAAGCGCGTGTTTCGGCGAGATGTTAAAGTGCCCGCTACCAACGAAGCGACCAACAATCCAGCCGGCCGCGCGCGGCGTTCTGCGCGCGGCCGTCACGCACTTGCGTCTCCATGTCGAACACCATGACTCACCGCCAGTCCGAACTGCTGCTGAATCGCCTCGACGCGCTGAGCTCGGGCCCGACGCGGCAGCATCTGCCCGACGGCCTGCGCGGCATCGAAAAGGAAAGCCTGCGCGTGACGCGCGACGGGATGATCGCATTCACGCCGCATCCGCGCGCGCTCGGTTCGGCGCTCACGCACCCGTCGCTGACGACCGACTACTCCGAAGCGCTGATCGAGCTGATCACGCCCGCGGAAGGCGACGCCGCGATCACGCTCGAACGCCTCGACGATCTGCATCGCTACGTCTATGCGTCGCTCGGCGACGAGATCCTGTGGAACGACTCGATGCCCGGCCTGCTGCCGGCCGACGACCAGATCCCGATCGCCAACTACGGTACGTCGAACATCGGCCGCCTGAAGACGGTGTACCGGCGCGGCCTCGCGTATCGCTACGGCCGCACGATGCAGTGCATTGCCGGCATCCACTACAACTACTCGCTGCACGAGGAAGTGTGGCGGCGCCTGCATGCGGACGAGGGCTCGACGGCCACGCTCGTCGATTACCAGTCGGAGCGCTATCTCGCGCAGATCCGCAACTTCCGCCGCCGCAGCTGGCTGCTGATGTACCTGTTCGGCGCGTCGCCCGCGCTCGACACGAAGTTCCTGCGCGGCAAGCCGCACAGGCTCGACGCGTTCGATGCCGATACGCTGTACCTGCCGCATGCGACGAGCCTGCGGATGAGCGATCTCGGCTACTCGAACACGACCGCCCAGGCCGCGCTGCACGTCGACTACAACACGCTGCCCGGCTATCTCGACGCGCTGTCGAAAGCCGTGAGCGAGCCGTATCCGGCGTATGAGGCGATCGGCACGCATCGCGACGGCGAGTGGATCCAGATCAACACGAACGTGCTGCAGATCGAGAACGAGTTCTACTCGACGATCCGGCCGAAGCGCGTCACGTATTCGGGCGAGCGGCCGCTGCATGCGCTCGCGTCGCGCGGCGTGCAGTACATCGAGGTGCGCTGTCTCGACATCGATCCGTTCGAGCCGACCGGCATCGCACTGGAAACCGCGCGCTTCATCGATGCCTTCCTGCTCGCGTGCGCGCTCGACGAGAGCCCGGCGCTCGACTGCCCCGCGTACAAGGAAGCAAACGCGAACTTCGGCAGCGTGACGATGGAAGGACGCAAGCCGGGGCTCACGCTGCAGCGCGACGGCCAGCCGGTCACGCTGCAGGCATGGGCGGACGACCTGATGGCCGATATCGAAACCGTCGGGCGCCGTCTCGACGAGATCCGCGGCGGCGACGAGCATGTGCGCGCAATCGCCGCGCAACGCGAGAAGCTCGCCGATCCGGAGCGCACGCCGTCCGCGCGCGTGCTGCGCACGATGCGCGAGCGCGGCCAGTCGTTCCTCGGGTTCGCGCTGGCGCAGAGCGAAGCGCATGCCGCGCATTTCCGCGCGAATCCGCCGTCGGCGGAGACGCTGCGCACCGAGCAGGCGCTCGCCGCGAAATCGCTGGCCGAGCAGGCCGAGCTCGAAGCGAAGGAGGCCGGATCGTTCGACGCGTTCGTCGCGGCCTACCGCGCCTACACGCTGAACCGCTTCAGCGTGTGATGTCTGCGCACGTGCATCGCGCCGGTCGGCGCGGTGCGCGATGCGTCTCTCCGTCGCCGGTCAGCGCGCACCGTGGTGCGCTCGATCCGGTTGAATCTGCCGTCAGTGATGCGCGTACGTGCCGCGGTCGATCGCGTGCGGCAGCGCCGGCTTGCCCGATGCCACGTTTGCCCCGCCTGCGCTGCCGTAGCCGGTGTCCTCGCCGCGCGCCTGCGCGGCGCGGCGCATGATCGCCTGCATGTGGTCCGGAAAGTCGGGACTGCTCGCGAGGCTCGTCCGGTAGCCGGCGGCCTGCAATTCCACGAGTTCCTGGCGGACCTGGGCGCGCGTCAGCGTCGACGCGGCCTGCGCGTGAGCGGCGAAGGCCGCGCCGATCAGCACACAGGCGCATGCCGCCCGTTTCATCGTCTTCATCGTGTTCACTCCATGAGGTTCCGGTGCCGTGCCTGCTATGGCCGGCGCGGGCGGAATCGATGCGACCAGTCTAGGCTTCGGACGCCCAACGAAACATCCCGCGCGTCGTCAGGCACCTTTGCCGCATGTGCAACATTGCGCGGCGGGCTTTCTGTCGAATACGACAGCGGGCTGCCTGCTCCCGGTCAGCGGGCGGCGGCGCAGGCGTATCGGGTCGGCACGGATCGGGCTTGTCCTCCTTGTAGAAGCGCCGCGCGCCTCCTAACCTCTTTTAAGCGACTGATCGGTTGGCCGTGCAACGTCGTTGCGTGCGCAAGCGCCTGATCGTTGTCGTGACCGCAGGACATCGCCTTGTACCGAACCCGGGGCATCCCGTTGCCAGCTCGGGTCGTCAGCGCAAGGCATGGGACCCGAGTAAGCGCTAAAGCGCCAACTCGGGTCGACATCTGGAGACACGATGAACCCCACCGACGCCCTACCGCCCGGCATCGTCTTCGCACAGCCGCTGACGCCGGTCGCCAACTCTCTGCTGCTGTCCTTCCTCGTCGCCGCGATCCCGATCGCAGTCGCGCTGATCGCGCTCGGCGTGCTGCGCCGCCCCGCGTGGCAGGCGTCGCTCGCCGGGCTCGTCGCGGGCCTCGCGGTCGCGATAGGCGCATGGGGGATGCCGGCGGGGCTCGCGTTCAACGCGGTCGGCGCGGGCATGGCGCTCGCGGTCGTGCCGGTGATGTGGATCGTCTTCAACGCGCTGCTGCTGTACAACATCGCGGTGAAGTCGGGCCGCTTCGACCAGTTCCGGCAGTGGATGCTCGACAACCTGCCCGACGATCGCCGCCTCGTGCTGCTCGTCGTCGCGTTCTCGTTCGGCTGCCTGCTCGAAGGGATCTCGGGATTCGGCACGCCGGTCGCGATCACGAGCGCCCTCCTGATCGCGCTCGGCTTCCCCGCGCTCGAAGCGCTCACCTACACGCTGCTGTTCAACACGGCGCCGGTTGCGTTCGGCGCGCTCGGCGTGCCGATCACCGTGCTCGGCGCGGTCACGTCGCTGCCGCCCGCGACGCTCGCGCAGATGGTCGGCCGCCAGTTGCCGTTCTTCGCGCTGCTGCTGCCGTTCTACGTGGTCGGTGCATACGGCGGGCTGCGCTCGATCTCGAAGCTGTGGCCCGCGCTGCTCGTGTCGGGCGGCAGTTTCGCGATCGCGCAGTTCGTCACGTCGAACTTCCTCGGCTACCAGCTCACCGACGTGCTGTCGTCGCTCACGTCGCTGATCGTCACGATCGGCTTCCTGCAGGTGTGGAAGCCGCAGCCCGATCCGCAATACGCGCTCGCGCGCAGCGTGCCGGCAACGGCCGGCGCCGCGCGTGCGGGCTTCGGCGGCTGGCTGCCGTGGCTCGTCGTGTCGGTGGTCGTGATCGTGTGGGTGCACGCGAACGTCGCGGCGGTCGGCGACGTGAAGATCAAGTGGCCGGGCCTGCACAACGCGGTGTTCGTGTCGCTGTATCACAAGCCGTATGCGGCGATCTGGGACTTCCAGCCGCTCGGCACGGGCACCGCGATCCTGCTCTCGGCGATCATCACGGCCGCGCTGACGCGCACCGGCGTGGGCGATTTCTTCGATTGCGTGGTCAAGACCTGGCGGCAGACGTGGATCGCGATCGTCACGGTGATGATGATCGTCGGGCTCGCGTACCTGCTGAACTACTCGGGGATCAGCTACACGCTCGGCACCGGCGTCGCGTCGACCGGCGCGCTGTTCCCGCTGGTGTCCGCGTCGCTCGGCTGGATCGCCGTGTTCCTGTCCGGCAGCGACACGTCGGGCAATGCGCTGTTCGGCAACCTGCAGGTGGTCGCCGCGCGGCAGCTCGGCCTCGATCCGGTGCTGATGGCCGCGACCAACTCGTCGGGCGGCGTGATGGGCAAGATGATCTCGCCGCAGAACATCGCGACGGGCGTATCGACGACGGACCTGAAAGGACAGGAAGGTGTCGTGTTCGCGCGCACCTTCTGGCACAGCGTGATTCTCACGCTGTTGCTCGGTGTGCTGGTGTTCATGCAGCAGCACGTGCTGACGTGGATGATTCCGGCGCTGCCGAAGTGAGGTGAGCGCGACGACAGAAGGAAGGCACGAGGAAAAAGCGAGGGAAGGCGCGAGAAAAGCGCCAGTAGTGTGCGGAACCGGCGAACGCGCGGCAGTTCAGCGTGCGTTCGCCCGCCGCGCCGTTCGTCCTGCTTCATCCGTTCCGGCCGCGTCGTCACCGGCGGGCAGGATGCACGCGAGGAACGCGTCGATCGCCGGGCTCTGGCGGCGCGCCTTCAGGTAGTACACGTATTCGTCGATCGTCGTGTCGACGCCGCGCAGCGCGATCACGCGCAAATCCGGATGACGTTCGGCCTCGCCGAGCGGAAACAGGCTGCCGCCCACGCCGTGCAGGATCGCCTCGCGGATCGCTTCGCGGCTGCCGATCTCGGCCACCGAGACGGCCGCGACACCGGCCGCGTCGAGAATCGCCTCCGTGCAGCGGCGCGTGACCGAGCCTTCCTCGCGAATCAGCAGCCGCACGTCGGCGAGTTGCGCCGGATCGATCGCGTCGAAGCGCGCGAGCGGATGATTGCGATGCACGACGAGCACGAGCGGGTCGGTCGAGATCACCTTGCGTTCGAGGCCGTCGGCATCGTTGCGCTGCGACGAGACGGCGAGATCGATGCGGAATTCCTGCAGCGCCTGCAGGATCTCCTCGGAGTTGCCGATCCGGCACGTGAGCGCGATCGACGGATGCGCGTTCGAGAAGCGGCCGACCGCGTCCATGATGTAGTACGGCCCCGTCGCGCCGATCCGCAGGTGGCCTTCGAACAGGCCGCCGACGTTGCGCAGCATGATGTCGGCCTGCGCCTCGAGCGCGATCATCTTTTCGACGAGCGGCAGCAGCTCGATGCCCGTCTCGGTGACCTCGAGCTTGCGGCCGCTGCGGTAGAACAGCTCGACGCCGTACACCTGCTCGACCTGCCGGATCTGCGCGGCGATCGTCGGCTGGCTCACGCCCAGGTGGCGCGCGGCGCGCGTGATGCTGCCCTGCCGGACGGTCGCGTGGAACGCCTTCAGCTGATCGAACACGACTCGGCTTCTCCCCTCTGTATCGCGCGTCAGCGTAGCGCACGCGTATGTCGGCCGGATGAAAGACGCGTCGTGCGCCGCTTCGAAAAAATTCCTGGGGGTAACCCAAAGAAACCTGCGGTAACCGGTCACGGCCGGGACACGCCGATGCGGGGTAATAACGGCAACGCACCACCGCCGGCCCCGCTCGACCGGCGCCCCACTCCTACCGACAACAGGGTTCTCTTCATGTCCTCGAACAATCGACGCGATTTCCTGCGCCTCGCCGCGCAGTCGGCCGGCGCGATGGCCGCCTACGCGGGCTTCCCGCCCGCGATCCGCAATGCGCTGGCGATGCCGGCCGCCTATCGCACGGGCACGATCCGCGACGTCGAACACGTCGTGATCTTCATGCAGGAAAACCGTTCGTTCGACCACTATTTCGGCGGGCTGCGCGGCGTGCGCGGCTTCAACGACCCGCGCCCGCACCTGCTGCCGAGCGGTGCGCCGGTGTGGCAGCAGCCGCCGGCTTCGGTGTTCACGAAGAACTACCATTCGCGCGGCCTCGATCCGTCGGCGCCGTACGTGCTGCCGTTCTACCTCGATCCGAAGCAGACGACCGAATTCCAGCCGGGCACCAACCACGGCTGGAGCAGCGGCCACCTGTCCTGGAACAACGGCCAGTGGGACCAGTGGGTGAACCAGAAGCAGGACGTGCTGACGATGGGCTACCTGAAGCGCCAGGATCTCACGTACCACTACGCATTGGCCGACGCGTTCACGATCTGCGATTCGTACTTCTGCTCCGCGCATGCCGACACCGCGCCGAACCGCATCTACTTGTGGACCGGCACGGTCGACCCGCGCAACATCTACGGCAACCCGCCGAACGGCCCGGGCATCGGCGAGCGCGACGACGTGAACGGCTACACGTGGACGACCTACGCGGAACGCCTCGAGAACGCGAAGATCAGCTGGAAGGTGTACCAGGGCGGCACGGGCATTCCGGGCGACCCGACCGACAACTACACCGACAACTCGCTGATGTTCTTCAAGCGCTTCCAGGTGAAGGAAGGCGCGAGCGGCCCGCTGGTCGACAAGGGCGCGTCGGACCACACGCTCGCCGAGCTGAAGGCCGACGTGCAGGCGAACCGGCTGCCGCAGGTGTCGTGGATCGTATCGCCGTACAAGTACAGCGAGCACCCGCAGGCATCGCCGACGGACGGCGCGTTCTACATCAACATGGTGCTCGAGGCGCTCACGTCGAACCCGGAAGTGTGGGCGAAGACGGTGTTCATCCTGAACTACGACGAGAACGACGGGCTGTTCGACCACGTCGTGCCACCGGTGCCGCCGGTCACGAGCGGCGTGGGCGGCCAGGGCATCGTGTCGTCGAACCTGCTGTCGAATCTCGGCGACGAGTTGCTCGACCTGAACAAGTACCCGGGCGAAATGAGCCCGCTCGTGCCGGGCGCCGACCCGGGCGGCATCCAGCCGATCGGCCTCGGGCCGCGCGTGCCGCTGATCATCATCTCGCCGTGGACGAAGGGCGGCTGGGTGTGCTCGGAGACGTTCGACCATACGTCGGTGCTGCGTTTCCTCGAAGCGCGTTTCGGCGTGAAGGAGCCGAACATCAGCGCATGGCGCCGGTCGATCTGCGGCGACCTCACGTCGGCATTCGACTTCTCCGCGCGCCCCGACACGCGCACGGTGAGCTTCACGGTGCCGCAGCACATCGCGACGGCCGGCCAGGCGTACCAGGTGCCCGCGCAGCAGTCGATGCCGACGCAGGAGCCGGGCACGCGTCCGGCACGTGCGCTGCCGTACGAGCTGTTCGTGCACAGCCGCGTGAGCGGGCACGACGACAGCGTGTCGCTCGACTTCGCGAACACCGGTGATGCAGGCGCCGCGTTCTACGTGTACGACCGCCGCAACCCGACGACGCCCCCGCGCCGCTATGCGGTGTCCGCGCACGACCGCTTCGTCGACACGTGGAACACGTCGGCCGCGCGCGGCGATTACCATCTCGCGGCGTATGGCCCGAACGGCTATCTGTGCGAGTTCCAGGGCAACACGCGGCTCGCGGCGGACGGCCGCCATGCGAACCCCGAAGCGCGGATCGGCTACGACGTGCGTAACCGCCACGTGTACCTGCAACTGCGCAACAGCGGGCGCGCGACGTGCCGCGTGACGGTCGACAACGCATACAGCCACAAGCATGCGCGGACCTACACGCTGGAGCCGGGCGAGCGCATCGAGGATCACTTCGAGCTGTCGTCGAGCCACGGCTGGTACGATCTGACGATCACCGCGACGACGCTGCGCGGCGGCGACGACAAGGTCGTGCGCCGCTTCGCGGGCCACGTCGAGACGGGCCGGCCGAGCCAAAGCGATCCGGGGCCGGTGAAGCACCCGACGGCCTGACGGCCGCCACGCGTCGCGCGAGGCGGGCGAAGTCAGCCCGCCGCGCGAGCGCTGCCTGCCGGTCGCGCTTCGGAGGCATTCCGGCAGGCGGAATTGGTTTTTGGAAACTGAAAACTGTTGACAATGTGTCGGGCCGAGGGTATACAAGGATCATTCGCCGATATGGCGCCCTCGTTTTCTACCGCAGCCCTGCTGCCTGCCCGACCATGACAGCCCCGAACGCGCTCAGCGCCATCGAACTCCTGCAAAGCCAGTCGCTCGCGATGATCGTCCAGGACATGCTCGAGCGCGCGATCGTCTCCGGCGAATACGCGCCCGGCGAGAAGCTCAACGAAGTCGAGATCGCGACCAAGCTGAACGTGTCGCGCGGCCCCGTGCGCGAGGCATTCCGCGCGCTCGAGCAGGCCGGCCTGCTGCGCAACGAGAAGAACCGCGGCGTGACGGTGCGCGTCGTGCCGCTGCGCGAGGCCGAGGAGATCTACGAAGTGCGCGCGATGCTCGACGAGTCGGTCGCGCGCGCGCTCGCGAAGCGCATCTCGCCCGACACGCTGAAGGTGCTGAAGGGCATCATCCAGTCGATGAAGGATGCCGCGAAGACGCACGACGTCACGCGCTATACCGAGCTGAACGTGCAGTTCCACGACGCGATGGTCGTCGGCGTCGGCAATACGCATCTCACCGATACCTACCGCCGGCTCGTGCGCCAGCTCGGCCTGCTGCGCCAGGCGGCGATCGAGGCCGAGGAGGATGCGATCGCCGTGTCCGCGGCCGAGCACGACAAGATCGTGCAGGCGCTCGCGGGCGGTGACGAGGAGCAGGCCGTGGCGCTCGTGCGCGAGCACGTGTCGCACGGTCTCGCGCGCATGCGCCGCACGCATGAGCAGGGGCTGCCCTCGACCGGCAAGTCGGCGCGGGAGAAGCCCGTGCGCGCGTAAGTGCGCGGCGGCGCTCGCGCGGGTTGCCGCGTACGGCGCAATGAAAAAGGGACGCTTCGCAGCGTCCCTTTTTCATTGCGGCTTCGGGTCATTCAAATCCCGCAGGTCAACGCATCGTCACGCCTTGTCAGCCTTCCCGGCCGCGCTCGCGAATTTCGCGAGCCACGTATCGACGGCCGCCGGCGGCCGGCTCTCGTCCTCCGCGCGTTCCTTGCGGCGGATCGCATTGCGCACGACGTGCGCGCCGACATAGCGGATCGGCTCCGGCGGGAAATGACCCAGCGGGCCGCGCACGATCGGGCTGCGCGTCCATGCGTTGTCGAGGCCGAGCACGAGCGACGACAGGATCTGCCCGCCCATGTAGGTCGGCCCCACGCCGTTGCCCGAGTAGCCGAAGCCGTAGAACACGTTTGGCGCGTCGTCGAGGCGGCCGAAGAACGGGAAGCCGGTGACGGAGCGATCCGACGGCCCGTTCCAGCTCGCGGTGACCGGCACGCCCGCGAGCGACGGAAAGAACTCGCGCAGGCTCTGCGTGAGTTGCGCCTCGTACGGCGAGCGCCGGTCGAACACGGGTGCGATGCGGCTGCGCCACGAGAACGTGTTGCCGCCCTTGCCGAGCATCAGCCGCCCGTCGGCGGTGGTGCGGTAGTAGTAGACGAAGATCCGGGAATCGAGCACCGACACGCCGTCCGCGAGCCCGGTTTTCTCGAGCAGCTCGGGGCATTTCTCGGTGATGACCATGTCGCTCGACACGACCGCGATCGTGCGCTCGAACTGCGGAAATCGGCTGGCCATCCACGCGTTGATCGCGAACACGAGCTTGCCCGCGCGCACGCTGCCGGACGGCGTGCGCACGACGGCCGGCAGCCCGGGCGTGAAGTCGAGCATCGGCGTGCGCTCGTAGATCCGGATGCCCATCGCGAGCGCCACGCGGCGCAGCCCGCGCACGAGCTTGCCGGGATGCACGGTCGCGGCGATCGGCGAATAGACGCCGTCAAGGTTGCGGGCGGACCCCGAGCGGCGCGCGACTTCGGCGGGCGGCAGCGGTTCGTAGCTGTGGATGCCGCACGCGGCGAGCGCGTCGAGCACCGGCGCGAGCGTGCCGACCTGTGCACGCGACGTCGCGGTGTACAGCGTGCCGTCGAGCCGCAGCTCCGCATCGATGTCGTGCGCACGGCAGAAATCGGCGATGTGCTGCACGGCCGCTTCGGATGCCTTCACGAGCCGGATCGCCTCGGCTTCGCCGAACAGCCGCCGAAGCGTCAGGAATTTCGCGGACCACGTGAGCAGGCAGCCGCCGTTGCGACCGCTCGCGCCCGCGCCGCACAGGTCGGCCTCGACGATCGCGATGTCGAGCGCGGGGTTCTGCTGCTTCGCCTGGATCGCGGTCCAGAGCCCGGTGAAGCCGCCGCCGACGATGCACACGTCGGCCTGCGTCGCACCTTGCAGCGCGGGGGCGAGATCGCCGTCGTTGAACAGCGCTTGTTCGATCCAGAAGGGTCGCATGGGAGGGTTCGTCGAAAAGGGGCGCGCCGCGCGCGGCCCGAAAAAATGACGGCCGCCGCATGCGAACGTGCATGCGGCGGGTTACATCACGTCACGTCACGCTGCCGCTTCCGCCGACACGCGACGCACGCCCATCGCCTTCAGCGTGTCGGCGATCGCGGCGACCGCGCCCGGGATGCCGGCTTCGCCGAAGTGGCCGATGCAGCCGACCCGGAACGTCTCGACCTCGGTCAGCTTGCCCGGATACAGGATGTAGCCGCGCTGCTTGACCTCCTGATAGAACCGCTTGAAGTCGTAGTTCGGATCGTCCGGTGCATGGAACGTGACGATGATCGGCGCCTGGATCGCCGGATCGAGGAACGGCCGGAAGCCGAGCGCGAGCATCCCGTCGATCAGCGCGCGATAGTTGCGCTGGTAGCGGCCGCCGCGCGCCGCGAGCCCGCCTTCGTCGACGTATTGCGCGACGGCCGCATCGAGCGCCGCGACCACGTGCGTCGGCGGCGTGAAGCGCCACTGCGTCGTGCGTTGCATGTAGACCCACTGGTCGTACAGGTCCATCGCGAGCGAGTGGCTGTTGCCTTCGCAGCGTTCGAGCGCACTGCGCTTCGCGATCACGAAGCCGAGCCCCGGCACGCCTTCGAGGCATTTGCCGGATGCGGCGATCACCGCGTCGAACGGCGTCGTGCGCGCATCGATGTCGATCGCGCCGAACGAACTCATCGCATCGACGATCAGCGCGCGGCCGTGCTTCGCGACGACCTGCGCGATGTCGTGCAGCGGGTTCAGCACGCCGGCACCGGTTTCGCAGTGCACGAGCGCGACGTGCGTGATGGTCGGATCGGCGGCGAGCGCGCGCTCGACGTCGGCCGGATCGACGCGGCGATCCTCGCTGTAGTCGATCGTCGTCAGCTGGCGGCCGAGCACGCGGCAGATCTTCGCGATGCGCTGGCAGTACGCGCCGTTGTTCGGCACGAGCACGTGGCCGTCGCGCGGCACGAGCGTGCCGAGGGCCGCTTCGACCGAGAACGTGCCGCTGCCTTGCAGCGGCACGCATTCGTGCGTGCCTTCGCCGTGCACGATCTGCAGCAGGCGTTCGCGCAAGCGCGCGGTGATCGCGTTGAAGTCGCTGTCCCACGATCCCCAGTCGCGCAGCATCGCGTCGCGCGTGGTGTCTGAGGTCGTCAGGGGGCCGGGGGTGAGCAGGATGGGCTGGGCGGCGAGCGTCATGGTGTCTCCTTGATGAAGTCGGGACGTCACGTGAATACGGTCAAAGAATCAACGGCGATGCGGATTGCGCCACGCCTGCGTACGGCGCAACAGTCGATGCGAGACGCACGCGAACAGCACGCACGCGAACGACGAGGTCGCGAGCACGAGCGTGGCCATCGCGGCGGCCGGGCCCATCTGGCCCGCGTCGTCGAGGTTCAGGATCGCGACCGACGCGGGCTGCGTGTCGGGCGAGTAGAGGAACGCGACGGCCGAGACCGTCGTCATCCCGTTGACGAACAGGTAGCGGGCGATCAGCAGGATCGCCGGCAGGCACACGGGTACGGTCACGCGCACGAAGGTCTTGTAGAACGGCACCTTCAGCGACGCGGACACGGCCTCGAACTCGCTGTCGATCTGCCGGAGCGCGGTGACGGCGGTCAGGTGGCTCGACGCGTAGTAGTGCACCACCGTGACGATCGCGAGCAGCCACAGCGACCCGTACAGCCCGTTCAGCGGATTGCCGGGCGCGTTGAACAGGAAGATGTAGCTGATGCCGAGCACGAGCCCCGGCACGCCCATCGGCAGGATCGCGCACAGCGCGATGAAGCCGCGCAGCCAGCGCGCGCCGCGCGTCTTCTCGATCAGGTAGGCGCCGCCGAACACGACGATCGTGCCGCCGAGCGCCACCGTCGCGGCCATCCGCAGGCTGTTCTTGTACGCGTCGAAGATGCCCGCGCCGATCAGCCCCATCTCGTAGTGCTGCAGCCCGAGCGTCATCTGGTACGGCCAGAACTTCACGAACGACGCGAACACCGAGATGCCGACCACCGCGATGAAGAACGCGCACACGATGCCGCAGTATGCGAGCATCGCGGCGTCGAAGCCGCGCGACGGCTTCGGCTGGTACGGCGTCGAGCGCGCGCCGAGCTGCGACTGCTGGCGGCGACGGATGAAGAAGTCGACGCCGAACGCGACGAGCGCCGGGCACAGCAGCATCAGGCTCACGACCGCGCTGCGGTTGAAATCCTGCAGGCCGATGATCAGCTTGTAGATGTCGGTCGACAGTACGTTGTACGAACCGCCGATCACGACCGGCACGCCGAAGTCGTTGATGCACATCGTGAACGCCACCATCGTCGCGCTGATCAAGCCGTACTTCGCACCCGGCAGCGTGATCGTGAAGAACTTGCGGATGCGGCTCGTGCCCATCGCGTCGGCGGCCTCGTAGAGCCGGCCGTCGGCCAGCGACAGCGCGGTGACGAGGATCATCAGCACGTGCGGGAACGACGCATACACCATGCTCAGCACGATGCCCGGCAGCCCGTAGATCGAATGGCCGTGCAGCAGCGGCTTGAGCAGCCCCGCGTTGCCGAACCAGTAGATGAACGACACCGCGGACAACAGCGTCGGCGCGAGCAGCGGCAACAGCGCGATCGTGCGCGCCGCGTTCTTCAGCGGCATGCACGAGCGGGTCAGCGCATACGCGAACGTGAACGCCATCGGCACGACGATCGACGTGACGAGGGCGCCGACCGTCAGCGAATGCAGCATCGAGCGCAGCACGCCGCTGTCCTCGAGATACGCGACGAAGTTGTGCGCGCCGACGAAGCGTCCGTCCGCATCGACGAAGCATTTCTGCACGACGAGCGCGAGCGGCAGCAGCAGGAACATCGACATCAGCGCGGCCATCGCGACGAGCGCGAGCTGCGCGATGCGGTCGTGCCAGTGCGTGATCTGCCGCACGTCGGCGGGGGCGGAGGCGCCGCGGCGGCGCTCGGTCAGGACGGTGCTCATTGCAGTCGCTCCTTCGCGCTCGGGAACACGCGGACATGCTCGCGATCGAGCGCGAGGTCGATGCGCGCGCCGGCCTGCACGCCGGTGCGGTCGACGTCGTGATACGACAGATCGGCGACGATCTCCTGGCCGTCGAGCCCGTCGATCCGGAAGCTCACGCGGCAGAACGCGCCGAGGAATTCGAGCTTCTCGACGCGGCCGGCCAGCACGTTGTCGGCCGTCTCGCCCGGCACGCGGATGCGCAGGTCCTCGGGCCGCACGTAGACCGACACCGCCGCGCCTTGCGCCGGGCGTGCCGTGCCATGGCGACAGTCGAGGCCGACCGCGCCCGCACGCAGCGTGCCGTCCTGCGCGACTTCGGCGGGAATCGTGTTGACGCGGCCGATGAAGTCCGCGACGAACGGCGACGCCGGCTGCCGGTAGATTTCGAGCGGCGTGCCGATCTGCTCGATCACGCCGTGGTTCATCACGACGATGCGGTCGGCCATCGACAGCGCTTCTTCCTGATCGTGCGTGACCATGATCGTCGTCACGCCGAGCCGCTGCTGCAGCGCGCGGATCTCCTGGCGCAGCCGCACGCGCACCCGCGCGTCGAGTGCCGACAGCGGCTCGTCGAGCAGCAGCAGGCCGGGGGAGGTGGCGAGCGCGCGTGCCAGCGCGATGCGCTGCTGCTGGCCGCCGGACAGCTGGCCCGGATGCTTGCGATGGCTGTCGGGCAGGCCGACCAGCGCGAGCAGCGTGTGCACGCGCTCGTGGATCGCGTCGCGCTTCATCTTGCGGTTCACGAGCCCGTACGCGACGTTGTCGTACACCGTGAGGTTGGGGAACAGCGCGTACGACTGGAACACGATCCCGTAGTCGCGCAGTTGCGGCGGCAGCCGCGAGATGTCGCGGCCGTCCTGTGTGATGTGGCCGGCGTTCTGCGTCTCGAGCCCCGCGATGATCCGCAGCAGCGTGGTCTTCCCGCAGCCGGACGGCCCCAGGAAGCAGATCATTTCGCCCTTCATCACGCTCAGGTTGATGTCGGTCAGGACCTGCGTGTCGTTGTACCGCTTCTCGATGCGTTCTACGCTCAGATAAGGTGCCATGCGCGCCTCCATGCTGGGGCGGCCCGGGGGCCGGATTCGACGATGGAAAGGGTGGCGCGGGGCGGCGCGCGGCGCGGCCCCGCGGCGGGTCGCGACGTTACTGCTGCGCTTTCGCGCCGTAGCGCTTCTGCCACGTATCGAGAATCGACTGGCGGTTCTTCGCCGACCATACGAAGTCGTTCTTCACGAGCAGGTCCGAGTAGTTGTCGGGGATGCCGGCGAGCTTGCGCGCGACTCCCGGGTACGCGACGATCGCCCACCAGCGCGCGGTGATCTGGTTCGCCTCCTTGCTCGCCATGAAGTCGGCGAGCTTCTTCGCGGCGTCGGGCTGCTTCGTCGTCTTCATGATCGCGGTGCCTTCCATGTCCCAGCCGAGCCCTTCCTTCGGGAACACGAGATCGATCGGCGCGCCCTGCGACTGCAGTTCGTGGCCGCGGAACTCGAACGAGATGCCGATCGGGAATTCGCCGGTGCCGGCGAGCGTGCACGGCTTCGAGCCCGAGTGCACGTACTGCGCGACGTTCTTGTCGAGCGCGTCCATGAATTTCCAGCCTTTGTCGTCGCCGAAGGTCTGCAGCCACGCGGTCACGTCGAGGTAGCCGGTGCCGGACGAAACCGGGCTCGGCATCACGATCGCGCCTTTATAGACGGGCTTCGTCAGGTCTTCCCACGACGTCGGCTTCGGGATGCCCTTCGCCTGCGCGGCGACGCGGTTGTAGCAGATCGTCGCGCCCCATACGTCCATGCCGACCCAGTGCGGCGGCGTGTTTGCGTCGCTGTACTTGCGCGTGAGCTGGTCGAAGTCCTTCGGCGTGTAGGGCATCAGCATGCCCTGCAGGTCGAGCAGCGTGAGGCTCGACGCGGCGAGGCCGAGCACGACGTCCGCGCGCGGGTTGTTCTTCTCCGCGAGCAGCTTCGCGGTGACCGAGCCGGTCGAGTCGCGCACCCAGCGGATCTCGATATCGGGGTTCGCTTTCTCGAACGCGTCCTTGTAGGGCTTCATCGCCTCGTCTTCCAGCGCGGTATAGACGAGCAGCGACGTCTTCGCGTGCGCCGCCTGCACCGCGCCGAGCGCGACCGCTGCGGCCAGCGCGAAGCGGGCCGCGCCCGCCGCCCATGCGTTCAAACGCTTGTTTACCGGCACTTCGTTCATCTTCAGACCCCTTGACTGTGGCGCCGCGGCACGCGGCGGATGAGTGGAGACCAGCCCTCTTGCTGCACCGTTGTTTTGCTTTCTGTTCTCTGCATGTTGTTGACAATCTACAAATCATCAATTTTAATGTCAAGCATGGAAAACACCTCCCTTCGGCGCGGCGCGGGCGCCGACGGCTCACCCCTTCGACCTGAAAGGAATGAACGTCATGAATGAAACGCCTGTATCCGTGGAAGTGAACGGCCGCCGCTACAACTGGATGAGCCGGCCCGTGGTGGTCGTGTGCGTCGATGGCTGCGCGTACGAATATCTGGAAGAAGCGGCCGAGGCCGGCGTCGCGCCGTTCCTGCGCACGCTGCTGAAGCCGGGCACGGCGCTCAAGGGCGAATGCGTGGTGCCGAGCTTCACGAACCCGAACAACCTGTCGATCGTGACAGGCGTGCCGCCGGCGGTGCATGGGATAAGCGGCAACTACTTCTACGATCGCGACACCGGCGCCGAAGTGCTGATGAACGATCCGAAGTACCTGGTCGCACCGACCGTGCTCGCGACCTTCGCGGAGCAAGGGGCGAAAGTCGCGGTCGTCACCGCGAAGGACAAGCTGCGCCGCCTGCTCGGCAAGGGGCTGAAGGGCATCTGCTTCTCGTCGGAAAAGGCCGATGAGGCAAGCATCGAGGAAAACGGCATCGACAACGTGCTGGAGCTGGTCGGCAAGCCGGCGCCGAGCGTGTACAGCGCGGACCTGTCGGAATTCGTGTTCGCGGCCGGCGTGCGCCTGCTCGAGACGCGCCCGATCGACCTGATGTACCTGTCGACCACCGACTACGTGCAGCACAAGTGCGCGCCCGGCACGGAAGGCGCGAATGCGTTCTACGCGATGATGGACACCTACCTGCAGCGCCTCGACGCGCTCGGCGCGATCGTCGCGATCACGGCCGACCACGGGATGAACGCGAAGCACGACGATGAAACCGGCGAGCCGAACGTGATCTACCTGCAGGAGCTGTTCGACGAGTGGCTCGGCGAGGACGCGGCGCGCGTGATCCTGCCGATCACCGATCCGTACGTCGTGCACCACGGCGCGCTCGGCTCGTTCGCGACCGTCTACGTGCCGGCGTCGGCCGATACCGAAGCGCTGCGCGCACGGCTCGCCGCGGTCGACGGCATCGAGGTCGTGTTGACGGGCGTCGAGGGGTGCGCGCGCTTCGAGCTGCCGCCGGCGCGGATGGGCGACCTGATCGTGATCTCGAAGCAGGACGTCGTGCTCGGCACGCGCCGCATCAAGCACGACCTGTCGGGCCTCGACGTGCCGCTGCGCTCGCACGGCGGGATCTCCGAGCAGATCGTGCCGCTGATCTTCAGCAAGCCGGTCGCCGGCGATGTCTCGGGCCGCGCGCGGCTGCGCAACTTCGACATCATCGACATCGCGCTCAACCATCTGCAGTGATGCGCACGCATCCGTAAGGGGACACACTCATGAATGCCATTGCAGCATCGACGGACGTCCGCGAGATTCGTCGCGAAGCACTGCGAATCGATGGGGAACAGATTCACCGGGACGCGGTAATCGAAGTGCGCAACCCGTACGACGGCGCGCTGGTCGGCACCGTGCCGAAGGCGACGCTGGACGACGTGCGGCGCGCGTTTGCCGCCGCACGTGCCTACCGGCCGACGCTCACGCGCCACGATCGCGCGGCGATCCTGCGCCGTGCGGCCGATATCGTGCGTTCGCGCACCGCCGAGATTGCAGCGCTGATCACGGCCGAGGCCGGCTTGTGCATCAAGGATTCGACGTACGAAGCCGGCCGCGTGGCCGACGTGCTGACGTTCGGTGCCGGTGAAGTGCTGAAGGACGACGGGCAGATCTTCTCGTGCGATCTGACTCCGCACGGCAAAAAGCGCCGCGTGTACACGCAGCGCGATCCGCTGCTCGGCGTGATTTCCGCGATCACGCCGTTCAATCACCCGATGAACCAGGTCGCGCACAAGATCGTGCCGTCGGTGGCGACCAACAACCGGATCGTGGTGAAGCCGTCGGAGAAGGTGCCGCTGTCGTGCTACCTGTTCGCGGACATCCTGTACGAAGCCGGCCTGCCGCCGCAGATGCTGCAGGTGCTCACCGGCGACCCGAAGGAGATCGCCGACGAGCTGATCACGAACCCGGCGATCGATCTCATCACGTTCACGGGCGGTGTGTCGATCGGCAAATCGATCGCGTCGCGGATGGGCTACCGGCGCGCGGTGCTCGAACTCGGCGGCAATGATCCGATCATCGTGATGGAAGACGCCGATCTCGACGAAGCGAGCACGCTCGCGGTGTCGGGCTCCTACAAGAATTCGGGCCAGCGCTGTACCGCAATCAAGCGGATGCTCGTGCACGAGGCGGTGGCCGATCGCTTTACGGAACTGGTGGTCGAGAAAACGCGTGCGTGGTCGTACGGCAATCCGTCCGATCCGTCGGTCGACATGGGCACGGTGATCGACGAGGCCGCCGCGAAGTTCTGCGAGCAGCAGGTGAACGATGCGATCGCGCGCGGTGCGCGGCTGCTGGTCGGCAACGTCCGCAACGGCGCGCTGTATTCGCCGACGGTGATCGATCGCGTGACGCCCGACATGCCGCTCGTGAAATACGAAACCTTCGGCCCCGTGTCGCCGATCATGCGTTTCCGCGACATCGACGACGCGATCCGGATGTCGAACAGCACCGACTATGCGCTGTCGTCGTCGGTCTGCACGAACCGCTTCGACCACATCACGCGCTTCATCACCGAGCTGGAAGTCGGCAGCGTGAACGTGCGCGAGGTGCCGGGCTACCGGCTCGAATTGACGCCGTTCGGCGGCGTGAAGGATTCGGGGCTCGGTTACAAGGAAGGCGTGCAGGAAGCGATGAAGAGCTTCACGAATACGAAGACGTATTCGCTGCCGTGGTAAGTGACGTGTAAGCCGCGCGCACCGGTTTCGCGGCCGGTGCGCGCGTTATTCTATCGGCTCATATCGATAGCCGATTTGCGTTTTTGCCGCGCATCGACGCGTCGGTAGAATTCGCGGACCTCTCGAACGGCATGCGTGTGCCGCGGGATCATTCCCTCCAATCATTCGGGGTCCGCACCATGAAATTCCTTCGCTCCATCCTGGTCGTCGCCATGCTGCAGGCCGTTTCGGTCACGAGCGCACTGGCTGCCGACGACCTGTCGCAGATCAAGTCGTCCGGCGTGTTCCGGGTCGGTACCGAAGGCACGTACGCGCCGTTCACGTACCACGACGAAACCGGCAAGCTGACGGGCTTCGACGTCGACATCGCGACCGCGATCGCGCAGCGCCTCGGCGTGAAGCCGCAGTTCGTCGAAGGCAAGTGGGACGGGCTGATCGCCGGCCTCGACGTGAACCGCTACGACGCGGTCGTCAACGAAGTGTCGATCACCGACGCGCGCAAGGCGAAATACGATTTCTCGACGCCGTACATCACGTCGCGCGCGGTGCTGATCGTGCGCGCCGACAACACGACGATCCGCTCGTTCGACGACCTCAAGGGCAAGAAATCCGCGAACACGCTGACCAGCAATTTCGGCAAGCTCGCGGCCGCGCACGGCGCGGACGTCGTGCCCGTGCAGGGCTTCAACGAATCGATCGACCTGCTGAGCTCGGGGCGCGTCGATGCGACGATCAACGATTCGCTGTCGTACCTCGATTTCCGCAAGCACAAGCCGGACGCGAAACTGAAGATCGCGGCGACCGACACGGGCGGCGCGAGCGACGCATCGGGCGTGCTGCTGCGCAAGGGCAGCCCCGCGCTGGTGGCCGCGATCGACAAGGCGCTCGCGGACATCAAGGCCGACGGCACCTACGCGAAGATCTCGCAGAAGTATTTCGGCCGCGACGTGTCGCAACCGTGACGCGAGGCTGAACGATGCCGGCCTGGCTTCACCTGATGGCGGAATCGCTGCGGCCCCTGCTCGTCGCGGGGCTCGTGTTTACGGTACCGCTCACGCTCGCGTCGTTCGCGATCGGCCTGTTGCTCGCCTTCGGCGCGGCGCTCACGCGGCTGTTCGGGCCGCGCTGGGCGCAGGCCGCCGTGCGTTTCTACATCTGGCTGTTTCGCGGTTCGCCGCTGCTCGTGCAGCTGTTCGTGATCTTCTACGGTTTGCCGAGCGTCGGCATCGTGCTCGATCCGCTGACGGCCGCGGTGATTGGCTTCTCGCTGAACGTCGGCGCGTACAACGCCGAGGTGATCCGCGGCGTGATCGAATCGATTCCGAAGGGGCAGTGGGAAGCCGCGTACTCGATGGCGATGACGCGCCCGCAGGCGCTGCGCCGCGCGATCCTGCCGCAGGCCGCGCGCGTTGCGCTGCCGGCGCTGTCGAATTCATTCATTTCGCTCGTGAAGGACACGTCGCTCGCGGCCGTGCTGACCGTGCCGGAAATCTTCCAGGCCGCGCAGCGGATCGCGGCCGTGACCTACGAGCCGATGATTCTCTATACGGAAGCCGCGCTGGTCTATCTGCTGCTCAGTTCGGTGCTGTCCACGCTGCAGCGTCGCCTCGAAATCCGCTTCGGCCGTCATGCGCTGTTCCAGGCGGAACTGCGATGATCAGGCTCGAACGCATCGACAAGTCGTTCGGCACGCATCGTGTGCTGCAGGGAATCGACCTCGCATTGCAGCCCGGCAGCGTGACGGCGCTGATCGGGCCGTCCGGCAGCGGCAAGAGCACGCTGCTGCGTTGCGTGAACCTGCTCGAGGTGCCCGAGGCGGGCACGCTGACGGTCGGCGACGCCCGCATCGAGTTTTCGCCGGCGCAGCGGCCGGCGCGCGACGCCGTGTTCGCGGTGCGCCGCCAGACCGGCATGGTGTTCCAGAACTTCCAGTTGTTTCCGCACCTGAGTGTCGTGCAGAACGTGATGGAAGGGCTCGTCACCGTGCAGCGCTGGCCGCGCGGGCGAGCCCGCGAACGCGCGCTCGCGCTGCTCGAGAAGGTCGGCATCGCGGACAAGGCCGACGCGTGGCCCGGCACGCTGTCGGGCGGCCAGCAGCAACGCGTCGCGATCGCGCGTGCGCTCGCGCCGTCGCCGCAGGTGCTGTTGTGCGACGAGCCGACGTCGGCGCTCGATCCGGAACTGTCCGTGGAAGTGGTCGAGGTGCTGCGCCAGCTCGCACGGGAAGGCACGACGATGCTGATGGCGACGCACGACCTGCGCCTGGCCGCGTCGATTGCACACGACGCGGTGTTTCTCGCGGAAGGCCGTATCGTCGAAGCCGGTGCGTCGCGCGACCTGTTCGGCGACCCGCGCGATCCGCGCACCGCGAAGTTCATCTCGACGCTCGCGCAGGGCGTGCCGGTGTTCTGACGCGGCACGCGACATGCGACATGCGCGACAGCGGGCGTCAATCTTGCCCGGATGCGTCGAGCACCGCCGCGACGATCGCCTCCGGCGCATCTTCCTGCACCAGGTGGCCCGCGCGCGGCACCCTGATCAGCCGGCCGTTCGCGATGCGATCGGCGAGCGCCTGCCCCTGTTCGAGCGGAATCCACGCGTCGTCCTCGCCCCACACGATACGCACCGGAAAGTCCGGCGGCGCGTAACGCGCCTCGGCTTCCTCGATGTAGCGCTGGCGCATCTGCGCGATCTGGCGATAGAAGGCGGCCTGACCGTCGGGCGTGAGCCACGGTGCGCGGTAGATCGACAGCGCGTCGTCGCTCAGCGGCCGCGCGACGGCATTGCCGAGATACACCGACACGAGCGCGTGATGCGCATACGCAGGCAGTCCGGTGAATGCGGCTTCGTGCTGCGCGACATGACGCACGAACGGCGAACCCTGCGGTGCGATTGCGACCGGATTCACGAGCGTGAGATCCGCGTAGGCGACGCCGTCGAGGAAGTGCGCGCGCAGCACGGTTGCGCCGCCGTAGTCGTGAGCAAGTACGCGGGGGCGTGAGATGTTCCACTCGTCGAGCAGCGCGCCGAACAGCCGGTTCTGGCGGCCGAGCGACACGTCCGCGTCCGGCATGTCGGACTGACCGTAACCGAGCAGGTCGTAGAAGAACACGCGATGACGCCGCGCGAGCCACGGTGCGATCCGGCGCCACACCTGCGACGAAAACGGCGTGCCGTGCACGAGCACGAGCGGCGGGCCTTCGCCGATCGTTCCCCAGGCAATCCGGTGGCCTTCGAAAATGAAGTGATTGGCGAGTTCGAGCATCGGCATCTCCGTGCTAACCTGTTTTGGTTGTTAACAGGTTACTCTCGATTGTCCGGGTGTGAAACCGATAGGTGAAAATAAATGGTTACTCGACACGAGCCCGCGCGGGCCGCGCACGCATGGGGTTCAGGCGATTTCGTCGGCGGCCATCCGTCGCTCGATTTCCTCAACACGGTGGCCGATACGGGCAAGACGCGCGACGCGGACAAGCTCGTCGACTGGCCGGCCGTGCACGCGTGGGCGGAGCGATCGGGGCTGCTGGCGCCGGCCGATCTGGCGCGGCTGCTGCGTCATGCGCGGCAGGACGACGCGGACGCGCTGGCGGCGCTGCATCGCTTTCGCGAGGATGCCTACACGGCGATCTCGCACCTGACGGCCGGAGGCGGCGGCACGGCCGGCGCGCGCGCGGCGGACCGGCTCGCCGTCGCGATTCGCGAGGCGATCGGGCGCAGCGCGTTCGAGGCGGTCGACGGCCGGTTCGCGTGGCGGCCGGACGCGCGCGCCGCGTCGCGCTGGGTCGACGCGGCTGCACTCGGCTTCGAGCAACTGCTGCGCAGCGACGATTTCGCGCGGGTGAGGCAGTGCGGCCGGTGCACGTGGTTCTTCGTCGATCGCGGCCGTGGCGTCGGGCGCCGCTGGTGCGACATGCGCACGTGCGGGAACCGCGCGAAGGTGGAGGCGTTCAGGGAGCGGTGACGCGCGCGCCGTACCGGTTGTCGTGGCAGGCGATGCGCGGCCGGCGCGCGAGCGTCATGGGGCGACTTCGTGCGACCGATGGTCCGGCCACAGCGTCGCGGCGACGAACAGCCCGGCCGCGAGGAACGGCGCCCCGATTGCGAGCAGGATGGCTGTGAGGCCCCAGCGATCCCAGAAGCGGTCGACGACCGCGCGCTCGGGGGTGACGGGGTCGTACAGCACGTTGACCGCTTCGCCTTCCTGCAGGCCCGGATGCGACGCCGCCGCGCCCTGGGCGAACGTGATCTGGCGTCCGCTGTCGGTCGTGAAGGCGACGATCGCCGAATACAGCGACGTGCGCGAGCGGGCTGACCGTGCATTTTTTGCGATCTCGACGACGTGGCCGGTCGAGCGCGCGTAGTGGTGGGCGATCTGCCACTGACGCAGGCCGGCCGCACCGGCACCCGCAATGAAGCCCGTGCCGATCGTGATCGGAATCAGCACGATCGCGATATCCCAGCGGCGTCGCGCCTGCTTGCGCTCGGCGCGGGTGGGCGGCGCATCGGATTGCATGCGGTGGCGCTTGCCGGCGATCAGCAGGGCGCCGATCGCGAACGACGCGACGGCGAGCAGCGCCGCCACCGCCGCCGGAAACCAGCGTTGCGCGAAATCGTCGATCAGCGCGGGGCGCTCGGGATGGACGGGATCGAGCAGGACGTCGACGTTCTCGCCGATGTCGTAGGCGGGGATGGTCGACGCGGTATTGCCGGCGACCTCGCGGCGCTGGCCGTCGTTCGCGAGATACGCGACGATCGGCCGGTACGCGCGCATCGCGTCGCTGTCCTGCACGATACGGACGACCGTGCCCGGCGTGCGCACGAGGTGGCCGGTCGCCTGGCCGGCCGTGACGGCGATTACGCCTGCCAGTACGAGCAGTACGACGCCGAGCGCCAGCGCGACGAGCGCGTCCTTACCCGGCATGGCCGGATCCGGTTCGTGCGTCGCACTGCGGATGCCGGTGTGATCTTGGGAACGGCGTGTCCCGACGGACTCGCCGATATCGGCGCAACCAGGCCCTCTGAATGGTCGCGTCTCGGTTACATGCTTCCATGTCTGACGTCCCATGTTCTCTCAGTGCCGGCGGGCAAACGGCAGTGCCTGCGCCGGTCGTGTGATATTTGTCGGACGATTCTAGCGGAAACGATGCGGAGCGGGCGTGTGGTGGCGTACTGCGACAGGGCGCGCGCTGCGCGTGCGACGGCGGAAAAGGAAAAAGCCCGGTTAGCTTTCGCTAACCGGGCTTCGGAATTCCTGGTGGGGCGTGAGTGACTCGAACACTCGACCTACGGATTAAGAGAACGTAAGGCAAAAATAAGGGGCAGATTAAAGCAAGGAAATATAGGGGGCTAAGGTTCACACCTTGGCAGGCGGTGGAAGTCCGTATGTAAGCGGGTTGCACGTCGCTGCGCTGGATATGCTGGCCCGATCAATGACAGGGGCTTGGTCAGGTGGCGTAAAAATACGCTATGCGGTGGCCGGGAAGACCGGCAAAAGACCGGACGATGGCCGGGAGCTCGGCCGGATATCCGAAGGATCGATAGGACAAGTCAGTTCGGTGCATGTCGTGCGGCGGCGCTGGCGATGCGCTGCCAGACCGGCCACGGCCCGGATGGACGGTACGGAGGGATGCCACTGCGTCATCGCCCCGTTGCTTATGCTGGTTCATCGTCGTTGATGCCCAGTTCATCGGGCAATGTAGCGATGGAGTTACCACTCTTCCGCGCGCTTCTCCCAGTAGCCGGGATCGTCGTGGTGTTTGTTCTTCATCGCCATGTCGATCGGCACGTACCAGAACCTTACCCCAACAATTCTGGGTGTGCCGTCCGGATTTTCCAGGTGTGCTGAGACCTTCTGATAGCTCCTGTCTAGCAGATCGTACGGAACGTCAATGTAGATTCGACCGTCATACGGGAAGATCAGCGTTCGTTCATCCGCAAAGAATGCGCACGGCATCCAACTGATCCCGTTTTCGTCCAGCCACGCAATGAGTTCTTCGCGTGGTTCGTAGTTCTCCCAGTCGTTTGTCTCCCCTTCCGGGGATAGTCCGCATGCAGGAAAGGTTGCAAACACGACATCGCGCTTCATGGCGCGCGCAATTGCATCAATGTGCTGGATTAACATCGGCATATCACTTTCCTTGTAACGTGTGGCGTGTTCCCGGTGCCTACAGGCGCTTAGAACCGGCAGGCATGCCAAGAAGTAGCAGCCAAGGCGTCTTCGTCCCTTGTCCCTCGTTGCTTATGCTGTTTCTGTACCGTGTAGAGCGAGATTCCGCTCGCGACCAGCAGCGATGCAAACGTGTGTCGGGTGTCGTGGATACGGAACGGCTTGTCGATGCCAGCAGCGTCCAGGATGCGCCGGAGCGCTTTTCGAGGATCGGATAGGGGCTTAGCTCTGCTGGTTATCGGAAGGATCAATAGGCGAAAACCGCCGGATGCATAGTTTTTCGTGAGGCAGGCGATGTGCCGCTCGACCAGATACCGAACGGGTGAGAGGTGCTACATCAAGTGCCGGGGGCTGGGATCGGCCGGAAACAGTCCGCTCGATGCATTTTCTTGGCTGATCGCTTCCGGGGGAGCATCCGTCACTCGCGGACTCGTTTTTCCGCTTTATTGACCTCAATTTGAGGTACACTTTCCGGAAACGTGAGAGGAGCCTCTATGCGCAACTTTGAACTGACAGCCGCCAATGCCTTTGTTCGCCGTGCCACGATTGTTGATGATCCGGCGTTGGTGGAAGCACGGCTGCAGGCATTGCATCCTGACTTGAACACCATTCTCTTCAAGGATGCCGTCAGGGGCGGTCTGGGAGGACGCAACGAGGTCACGCGTGCATCGGCTCCGACGGCAGCAGGCGTGCAGCAGTGGCTGAAAACTGTTGAAGATCTGCGTACTTTGCTCGCGGCGCTCCAATGGCATATCCACGAGCAGCAGAACTGTCCTTTCATCAGTGCGCCCGATCGTTCCATCTCCATCGTGGTGATGACTGGTAACGGTGAAACGGGGAAGAATGGCATTGAGGATCCCACGAACCAAGCCGAGAAGGGGGCCGTGGCGGAGGGCTTTGTCCAGCAGAACAGTCAGTTGGAGCTCTTCAACCGTGACTCGTTCATGCTTGCAAAAGAAAAGCAGAAGGAAACTCAGGTTTGGGCTCTGCTGTACCACTACGACAAGGCATTGAACGAGGTTCGTTTCGAGCTGTCTTTGCCGACAGGATTCAACAACAAGAAAATCACTGATTGGGGTGTTCGCTTGATTCTGGGCAGCATCCCCAACAACCCGGCTGACTTCACTATTCGCAAGGACGTACCTAACGCGCCCGCCATGGTGGAAGTCGAGCCGAAGACAGGTACGTTTTGAGTAGTTGATCATGTCCGAAATTAACCCCAAGCAAATCACATTTGCCAGGGTAAGAAGGCGCTTGACCAAGGCGCAATTAGCCAAGGAGTTGGGTGTCACCAGCCGTAGCCTACAGAACTATGAGACTGGTGCATCGGCTCCCGACCTGGAACTTCTGGCCCGTATCGCAAAGCTGCTGAAATTTCCTCAGCAGTTTTTTTTCATTGACGAAGACATGCCAGAAATCAAAGAGCATGCGGCGAGTTTTCGCAAGCTCTCAAAAATGACGGACGGTATGAAGGCATGTGCGTTTGCGGCTGGCGCGATTGCCTTCAAAGTCAATCAGTGGATCGAAGACCGCTTCAGCCTGCCCCAAGCTGATCTGCCGGACTTGTCCGATCTGAGCCCAGAGGAAGCTGCTGCTACCCTGCGAAGAGCATGGGGCCTCGGTAATGCCCCCATCCCCAACATGGTCCATCTGCTGGAGTCAAAAGGGATTCGTGTGTTTTCTCTGGCAGAAGAAACCCGTGAGGTGGATGCCTTTTGCACTTGGTATGAAGGTAAGCCCTTCGTCTTTCTCAACACCGTTAAGTCTGCCGAGCGCAGCCGCTTCGATGCTGCTCACGAACTCGGCCATCTGGTGCGGGACATCTACACCATGCAGCATGGTCAGCCCCACGGGCCAGAGATGGAGCGCCAGGCCGATGCATTTGCCTCAGCTTTTCTCATGCCGAAGGAAAGCGTGGAGGCAAACCAGCCTCCCGCCTACACCATTAAGTACCTATTGAAGCTGAAGCACTATTGGGGGGTGTCGCTGGCAGCGCTGGCCTTTCGATTCAACTCGCTTGGGCTAGTCAGTGAATGGAACTATCGAAGCCTATGCATCGAGATTGCCAAGAGCGGCTATCGCACGAACGAGCCAGAGCCGATGGGCAGAGAAACTTCTCAGCTCCTCACCAAGGTGCTCGACATTCTGCAAAGCCGAAAGCAGGGACGCCGTGAAATCGCTGAGAGCCTTAGTCTCAGCGTGGATGAGATCAATGCGCTGACTTTCCAACTGACCAATCTGTCTGTGGTTTCAGGAACTGCTGATATGGGGGCTGCGCCCAGAGTTCCGCCGAAATTGCGGCTCGTGTAGTCGAGTCGATCATGATCTATCTCAGGTTGATGTCAATTCCAGCGGCGCTGGGCGTGGGGGGAGCGACTTCGGACGGGTGATGTTCGGCAGCGGATTCGACACGTCTCGATCCACTGACATGCGGCTCGCTTTGAGACTGAGATTGGGGCGCCAGTAGAAGCAAAAAAGGGCCTAGCTTTCGCCGCTAGGCCCTTTTGCGTATCTGACAGGTTACGCCTCCGTCTCCACATCCCTGAATTCCGTTTTTTCGTCATCTTCGAGGCTCAGTTCGTCCGCCAGCGAAACCTTCTTGACGGGTGGGGTCGTTGGCGTGACCGAGCGCCATTCGACGGGGCGATAGTAACGATTGTTGCCGCTCTTTTGCACTGTGATGCCCATCCGCCTGAGTTCGTTCCCGAACTGCGAATCGGACTTCACGTTGGTGTAGCCGTTGGCCTTGCAGAACTTGCTATAGCTCTCGTAGAGATCAGTCGTCTTGATTCGACTGGGCTGGGTGCTCTTTGTGGCCACAGTGTTCATGAACTGAGCCACGGGGTTCGAATCTAGCTTGTACTCCGTGACGGCTTGCACGCTGGACGAGACGCGAGTGAATTTTCCAGTTCTGTTCAGTCGCCGGAGACCTTGGATTGCCCAAACGAAGATGCCCGGTAGTTCATCAAGCAATTTCTCGTGGAGGTCGTGTTCTCGCTCGTGCTCCGCAAATCGCCGATTAAACGTCAAAATGGCGAGGCGGCGAGAGAAGCCGTCTGACGTATCGCTCAGTTCAGGCAGCGTGTTCCCGGTCGCCACGATGCGCGCATAGGGTTTGAACGAGAAGCCATCTTTGCCCTTCTTCTCGGCGTAGACCGCGTCACCGCCGACGATCTCCTTGATTGCCCCTTCATTCACGCGATGGGTCCCGGAAATTTCGCTGCAAAAATTGGCGAGCTTGCCTAGTAGCACCGCATTTCGAAACGCTTGGCCGAAGGTGTGGAGCGGCACAGTGGCGTAGTTTTCCGTGCCTAGTAAGGCTTGCATCACTTCAATGGCGACACTCTTCCCGTTCGCACCTTCGCCGATACACCACAGCATGATTTGGTGTTTGTTTGACGGCACTAGCAGATATCCCATGAACTCCTGTAAAAACAGGGTCTTTTCCTCCTTGTCTTGATCCAGTTCGAAAACTTCCTCGACAAACTTTAGCCATCGTGGGCAGGTTGCATCTTCACGATACTCGATTTCGAGGCGGTTTCGATGCCAGTTGTTCGCAGCATGGGTGCGGAGCTTCCCGGTGTTGAGATTTACCACGCCGTTGAGTACGCAAACTGTCATGGGAGTGGCGTCAGGAAATTCATCAAGGTGAGCATGTGCCCTTAAGGCATCTATGAGGCTACGCATTGTCGCGGGCGAGGTCAGGACATCATGCAACTGGGAGCCCTTGCGTGAGAACGCCTTCTGCATCGCCAAGACGGACACCGGTGCCCAGATGCCGCCGCTGTATGCGTAAAACTCGCCGTTTACGAAAGTGAGTCCATTGCTATACATGGCCGCTTGAGCTTCAGCGGCGAGGTCGTAGTAATTTCGCTCGTCCGAATCGGTACCCGCAGACGTCTTGCTAGCGACACGAGGCTGCGCTGGCGGTAGCGTATCGAAATCCAGAAACTCTGCATCGACATGGACATCAATGAAGTGATCGTCCGGGTTCGATTCTGGTCGCGACGGCATGAAATACAAGGTATTGGGGTTCTCAGACACCGGATCGTATTGAACATCCAAAAACTGTGCGAGCCGTCTGACGTAGTCGGCGTAGGAGGGCGGGCTAACCGGACTGTGAAATGGCACGATGATCCGAAGCCTGGGAGCCTTTGAGGTGTGCGAGTACGTCGTGTGGCAGAGTGACTTGAAGGATTGGATCGACTGACGAACGAGGGCAAGCTTGTCGACGGGTAAGTTGTCAAGGTCGAGGACTGCAGCACTCACGTCAACGATTGAATCCTTCCGCCGTCGGTTCCGTTGGTATCGAGAAAAGTTGAAGGCAGGGGCTTGAATCTTGTCGTCAAGCACAGGATGGCCATCCTCAGAGAGAAACGTGACGATGTCCTCGAATGGATGTGTTGTTGTTTTAACCTTGCTGGAACGTTCGATGTTCTCGATTGCAGACAGGGATAGCATTGGGTCACTGTTGTTCATGAATAGATTGATTCCGAAAAAGTAGGATTACTAAAAAATCGCCCCGAATCCGGGGCGAGGAGGGTGGTGCATCAGGCGATCATTTGCCCGATTGTCTCGACGCCATCACGCAGGGTTGCATCGGCGAGGTGCGAGTACCGTTGTGTTGTACTGATTTGTGCATGGCCGAGAAGCTTCTGTACCGTGTAGAGCGAGATTCCGCTCGCGACCAGCAGCGATGCAAACGTGTGTCGGGTGTCGTGGATACGGAACGGCTTGTCGATGCCAGCAGCGTCCAGGATGCGCCGGAGCGCTTTTCGAGGATCGGATAGGGGCTTGTCGGCATTACGGCCCGGAAACACGAATGGCGAATCCAGCGCACTATCGCGAAGCTCCCGGAAGACTTGCTGTGCCGCTGCGCTCAACTGCACGTGACGCGGCTTACCGGCTTTCGTATGCGGGAGCAGCCAGACGCCTTTTTCTAGATTCACATGGTCCCAGCGTGCCGAGAGCGCTTCCTGACGGCGAACGCCCGTGAGCAACATCACTTTCAGAGCGGCACTCGCGACCGAGTTACGTTCATTGGCCATCGCGACAATGACGCGTTTGGCTTCATCCTGTGTGAGAAACGTCTCATGATGATTGTCTTCCTTGAAGAGCTTGATACCCTGCGCTGGATTGACATTGACGTGTCCCCACTCGACAGCGAGGTTGAGCATGCGGCGGATCAGAGCAAGGTGACGATTGGCGTAGGCCGGGGAATGCGTCTGCTTGATCTTCTCGTGATACGTCATAAGTTCTTGCCGGCTGATCGCCGACAGTTTCTTGTCGCCGAGCACGGCATAGATGTGCAGGCGGAGCTTGGCTACGTCGTCCTTGGCAGAGCGCTTACGAGACAACGCGTGCGGGATATACGCCGATTCGGCGAATTCCTTGAACGTTAGCTCATCACGCTTGATCCGCCGTGCTTCGGCCGGGTTGAAGCCACGATCGACCTCTGCGCGGTGTTGCAAGGCAGTGGAGCGTGCTTCATCCAGATCGATTGCTGGGTACTCACCGATACGGATTGCCGACTTCCTACCGTCGAACGTGTATCGGAAGAACCAAGTCTTGCGGCCTGAAGGGTAGATCTCGATCTTGAGGCCGACGACTTGGGTGTCCGAGCATTCGGTACTTTTGCTTGGGCCGACGTGTGACAGCGCAGCAATATTCCGCTTGCTGAATGAAAATTTCTTAAGCATAGGGGTGTGTTTTCAAATTTTTAAAGAGCCCATGCGACGGCGGCAGAATGGCCCGCCGTCGATGGTCCCGCCGGTGCGGGAAGGTCGTTCGTTCGATGCGTTGCGCTGCATCGGTGAAGTGAATTCTCGGGGAGCCGAGAGGGCCGGTCAATCATGAAATTGGTCGAAAAGTGGGCTAAATCCGTCTAATTTCAGCTTTTTTTCGATGATCAATCAGGACTGCGACATGGTTTTGTCCAGGACTTCCACCGGAACATCCCTGACCGGTTTGTCGCGCGATTCTTTAGTCCGTGAGGCTGAAAAGATTGATGGGGTGTTGCTGAGTTGCAACAAACCTTGGAAATGTTGGGAAAGTGAAGAATTTCGTTGGACGAGTTGAGGGGCTTCGTGCTGAAGATCTGGGCCATATCCGGTCTGCGCGGCGTCGGTGAGTGTGGATGGCGGAGGCGTGACCGCACAAAAAGCAGAACTGTGGGACCGCCCGCCCTGCCCGCCCAGTATCGGACGGGAGAGCGGGGGGCTAGCTCGGTGGTGATAGGCCGAACCACTGGCAGGTCAGCACAAGAGCGCGTCGTTCCGCTTCGACACGCGTTACGCCGTCGCCTTCCTCGATGATGGCGGCTCTTTCCTCGAAGAATTCCCTCTGATTTGCGTCTAGCGATTCAAGTACAAGACGTTCAGCCGGAGCCAGTTCGGCAGAGGCGGACATGATTGAATCCCCTATTGAGAAGATGATGTGATGGGAGGGCGGGTAGGACAGGGCGGGCAGGTGCTAAATACGCATTGCGTCGCGGATCGCGAAGAACGATTGGGCGAGTTTTTGCTCGTATTCGTCCAGGTCGTCGCGCTTGCCGGCGAGATAGCCTTGGTAGCGCTTGACGCTCGTCTGATCGGGTGATTCGAATTCGAGAAGCATCGGATCGCGGAACCGGATGACTCCCCAATCGTCGGCGTGTACCGGTAGCCGCTGCACTTCGGAGGCGAGCAGCAGCAACAGCAGCGTCGCTTTCGATTCGGACAGGTCGCACCACTCGTCCGGGATATCCGCATCCATGCTCGCGATGAACCTGTCGCGCGTGGCTGAGAATCCCAGCATGAACGTCGGACTGCCTGCGTGCAGCACACACCAGCCGAGGCGGATCATAGAAAGACACGAAATGACGTTCTCGGGCTGGATGCCGTACTCGATACAGAATTTGATCAGCGTCTCGGAAACGTCATCTCCGATGCTTCGGTCGCGTTGCTCGGGGGCGTCGAGCGCGTCACGGAAAGCGGGCGAATAAACGTCGGCTGATAAAACTCGTGGAATCAGCAGCCGCTTCACGTCGCTCGCCAACCCGTCGATAGACTGAACCCGGTTCGGCATGGTCATTCTGCTGTCTCCCCGGCATTGTCTTTCTTCGATTTGCTCCGTTTTGCTTGGACTTTATTGGCAGCGTCAGCCGGTTTGGTGTCGGCTGGCTTGGGTTCCTCGATCGGCGTGCCTTCGAGCTGGAGTGCGGCGGCCTTCCAGTCGGCCCACTCGCCGGCGATGACATGCTGAAAGTCGCTACCGGGTGCGGCGTCCAGGAGTTGTTCCTCGCGCAGAACAGCAGCGAGGAAGCCCGCGTTGTTGCTGGATTTGCCGACGAATGCGGAAGCGAATACCTTGGAGGGGAACGGGCTACCGTCCTTGTACGATGCGACGCTGTCGATGGCCTTGTCGAAGTCGATGAATTCACGGGAGAAGTAGCCGCCGCCGTCGTTACCGGTGATGCGGATGAACACCTTGGTCCGCTCGCTGTCCGACACGATGTCGTATCGGATCACGCCGGTCGATCGCTGTCCGACCTTACGCGCTTCGCCGGAACGCAGAAGAATATGAGCGGATTGGGTTTGCGTAGTCATGGGAATGGGCCCAGAAAAAGGCGTGAAAAGGCCCTGATGACCGCGAAGGGGCATCAGGAAAGGGAATCAGGGGAAGTGGCCGAAAAGGCCGGAAAAGACGGGAAAGTGAGGGTCAGCGCTTGTAGCTGAAATACACGCCGAACGACACTTCCTTGGGGAGTGCGGTCTGCTTGATGTTCTCGATCACGGAGGATGTGCCGAGAGACGCAAGGCTGCTGCTGGACGGCTTGGGGGAATGGGATGGGGTGTAATGCTTGGTGCTGGATGATCGATTCATGGATACCTCGTTGATGTGGCGTCCCTCGTCTGGCGAGAAGGGCAAAGGCTTCGTCAAAGCCTCACAAAAAGAATGTATCCATGAAGATCGGTTTATTACGGGGCGTCGATCCTGCGCTTGAAAAGCTGCCTCGATGCGTTCCGTTTGATGTTTGGCGCTGCTTCGTACACTTTCAATGCCATAGTGGCGAGTGACGTCGCTGAGGCGGCGATGGCCTTACCCATGAGCCGGGAGTCTGTCGCGGTAAGCGGGTGTGGTGTGGTGAATTCGAAGTGGTCGGGATAGACCTTGAGGCCACAGTGACGGAACCGGGTGTACCGAAATGCTCGCTGGATCTCGGGTGCGTGATCGCGCAGGTCGATCATGTTTCTTGCTTGGGCGTCTACGAGATGGTATCGATGTGTATTCATTCGTTATCCTACATGCATAAATCATAAAAACCCGGAATCCATGCGGGGTATGGCCTCCAGGTAGCTATATTTATGTTTGATAACGAGGGGCGTTTCTCGTGGGTTTTCCAGGCTTGCCGTATTGGCACACAACCTTCAGGTGCTCTCGATGAAGTAGGCCTGCGTCAGCTCTAGTCGTCTTGTTTCGGTTTCTAAAAATGCTTCGCCCCAGCATTTAATTTTTTCCTCGCTTTGGCCGAATATTTGTGCGACGGGAATGATGCCGCTTTTTCGCATTCGGTACCACGCCTTAAGCGCATCAACGTGATGCGATGAATATTCAATTCGTCCATCTCGATATCGTAGGAAACATGACTGGGTTTTGATTCCGTTGATTTTCGAAAGCTCGTCAAATTGCTCTTCGGTCAATTTGAAAAATCCGGCCGATTCTGTAACTCTCGCTAGTTGCACTCTATCAACATTGGCGCGAAGATGTAGGTGACTGTGGTTTTTGAAGCAACCAAGAAAATCATCGGGGGTCATTCCGAAATCTATGAAGGCCCAGTACGTTAGCATCAACGCTATTTTGCTTACTATTATTCCAATGCGGCCAAAGTCGGATTCTATCAAATCAGGTGCGTCGCCATGAGCAACCGCATCTCTGATGCTTTTTATCTGATCGAAGTCGTGATTGGTCAGATTTATGATTGACCGAATATCCTCATCCATGGTGTCAAGGACGAGTCTATATTGTTCGCCGAATGATAAATCCCCGCTCTTTAAAAAAATTTCCGCAACCGCTGAAAAGACTGCGCTCTCCTGTTCTTCGGATAGCTGCGGCACGACCTTCTTCAATGCCGTATGCAGTTTCGTGCCTTTAAGTTCTTGGCCTTTCGACGGCTTTCTTTTCTGGCCCTTCGTTCGCTGGTCGACATACTTGTCCAAAAGGCTCACATAGCCAAGAGCTTTGTATTCCCAGAACCCATCATATCGTTGCATCCCGGCCAGTCGGACCCACGAGACTTTGCGATACGTAGATCGGTAATAGTTCTCGAATACGGTCTGCCATCGCCCATCAAAAAGGGATTTCCTGGCAAAGTAATCGGACCAGCCTCGGCTTTTTCCATCCTGAGGTTGTTTTTTGAACGTTGAGAAGAAGGCGTAGTGGTATTTGCCATCTTTGCAAGTGGTCAATATGTTGACGATGGTTAAGGGGATGGCCGTCAAGATTGATAGCAATGTTGACAATTCATGTGGCTTTTCCTTTATATCCTTGGCTGAAAAAAATCCGTCAGCACTCTCAAAATTGAAAAGCACATGCTCGTGGATGATGTGATCTTCACCCTTGTGGTCGATGCTGACAACTGTTTCGGTTGATAGGGTGAATGATTGCGCATCATTTTCCAGTGATACGGTAATCTGCTTCAGCTTATCTGCGCCTCCTGCCTCCGGATCTATCTTCTCCTCAATGCGTCGAAACGGCATGAACCATTCGTTGATGTCATCGAAGCGGACGCTGATTGCTTTGAAATCTCCGGTCACCTCTCCAGCAACGACGTAATCAATTGCTAAGGAATATCCGATGACTGAACAGTCGAACAGCGTGAAGACGTCACCTTTCTTCGTGGTCGCGATCAATCGCTCGTATTTTTGATCCTCACGGAAACGATCATACGTCCGCCAATCTTCGAAATGGAGGTGTGGCCAGTGGTCCGCGCCAAACCTAAGGGTTGCCTCCCCGAGTTCGCCTAGTTCGTCATGGGTTACCTGGACGTCGAAGCTGTAGTGTCCGGAAAAATCGATCTCTGTCGACATAGTTAGGTAAGAATGATGATTGACCTGAGTTTCGAGGCGCTAAGCGATAACACTCGTCACTTTCTGTGATGCGACGAGCCTAGGTGGGGTCGAGCATTTACAAATGCACAAATCATCGCTCAGTGCCACGCGGCGACCGTCCGGCCCCGTCACTGGAAGTCGGAGGCCATCGCACTGTATTCTGCCGATCGTTCTGCACATTGGACAGAACACAATGTCGTCCTCATGTGCGATCTGTCGACCACCGAGCGGGAATGACGTTGCCTTGGCCTGTACCAAGCCTGCCACCGTCGTATGATCGCCATCGAAAATCACGTATCGGGTCATGGCCTAACTCACTCGCCTTGCTAATGCCAATTTGTTGTACACCATCGGCACCCCTCGATGATGGGAATTGTTTCGCCTACGACGAGGTAGCGACAGCGTCCTAATTGTGCAGGGATGCCCATTAACGTGCTTCCGGGCCGGGTTGAGCGTTATGCGACGCGCGCCAGAATTCGCCGCTGGGCCTGATACTGGACGCTGTGCGAGTCACCCTGTAGTTCTTCTAGAGCCGTCGTCAAAACGTCCTGATACAAGGGTAGTAGTGTGGCGAGCGGTTCGGCGATTCCGGCATCCGCTGCAAGGTTGTTCACAAGGTGCTGATACCCGTCGAAACCGAACATCCGGTTTCTGAGGGGGGTGAGTATGCGTCGCCGATCGTCGTTGAGTTCTTCGCGGATTTCGATGTATCCGAATTGCTGGAGGTCGAATACAGCACCAATCACCTGTCCGTGACTCCCGCCCAAAGTGCAGCTCAGTTCGTGCAGGGTCATGCCGGGAAATGCACATATCAACGTAAGCGCGCGAGCTGCGATTGGTGTCATTTGCAAAGCGTTGCTGAGTGCTGAGGCGCGGCATCCTTCATAGACGGTAATGAAGGCGTGGAATTTAGTGAGGGAGTCGTTCATGGCCGTGGTTCATTGCTTTTCTGGAAGAGGCAAGACCGCATCTCGGTCTGCGATCGACCGCCCGACGGAGCTTCAGTCCCCGCCCCGCCGTGGAGTCTCTGAAAAGATACGACAAAGCTCAGGTCGACACAACCCAATTGGAATATTGAATTCCAAATTTGACATTCATCAAAATTGGAATGAAGGCGACCATTACAGCGCTATGACAACCCGCCCGAACCCTTCCCCCGACGAGCATGATGACGCGATGCTGGCTGTCCGCGTTGGTAGTGCGATTGCAGAGCGCAGGCGTGCGCGTGGACTGACGCAGGCCAAGCTGGCTGAAATGATCGGCCTGGAGCAAGAAGCGATAAGCCGATGGGAGCGCGGGACAAGAGCGCCGACTCTGTACCGGCTCCAGCAGTTGAGTGATGTGCTGGACTGCTCGGTGGATCAATTGCTTCAGCGTGGATCGCGGCGAGCGGATGACCAGTTGTCGGTCGTAGCGGCGTCACTGGCAGAGCTACGGGAGGACGAGCGGGTGCTGGTGGTGAATTTTGTGCAGCAGTTCGCCGATATGCTTCGGGCGAGACGGCCGGAGAAGGCGCGTCCGCGTAAGGGCTGACGGAAACCTAATGCCTGCGAGTGCGGTGACCGAAGCGCGTGGAGGGGATGTCAGTCAGCGTCAGATCAGGTCTGAGTTGCATGAACGTCACCCCGTCAAGGGCCGTGATCGACCCGAAGCGGGCCGTTAAATAATTCTGAAATCAGATTTAAGAAGCTCGCCTTTCTCGCTGTTGTTTAACCTTCCACCAGTCAACCACTGAGCTTATTTCGGTACGCAAAACTCGATTCAAATAGCCCTGTGCTAGCGTTACGATTTTCGCTTCCTTATGTGTCAAGCCTGACGAAACGCCGTGTACTATCTTTGAGCGTAGCTGGTATATTCCCCTCATTTCCTCGCGCGTCTTTCTTCTATCTTCTGTTGTTTTGTTTAGTATGAATGCGCACCTGTCGGCCAGCTGCTCTGTAATTCCTAAATTTTGACTTTGCTCTGCCAAAACGGCTTCTAAGCCGATGCAGGTTTTTACGAAGCTCGTGGTCACATCTTCGTCTATTGCTGCGTCAAAAGACCACTCTAACGCTCGCCGAATTGATCTTACATTTTCCTCGGCCTCCGGATTATTCAATACTTCAATGGCAAGCTTGATTTGCTGGATTTTTTCTGAGTATTCTGGCAGATCAACCAAAAAGCACATGAAAAGGTTATTTAAATAATTTGAAATTCCAAGGCCAAGCTCAAACACGCCAATATTCGTTGAATTTGTTTTCGATTCTTTAATATTTGCCAAAAAAATCGACTTTGTTTGCGTTCCAAAGAGATTGAAAGTCATCGGAGTGCGTCCAGGTCTACTCATGAATAGGCCGAAGAGTTGTCCTATTTTGCAAGCCACTTTGAGTCTTGCCAAGGCATTCCTGGCGGCAGAGTTATGTTGCGAACCCTGCGCATAGCCGCGTGCGTCAACACTGATCTTTGGCGCTCTGTCTTTTAAGTTCAAATTTTCGAGATTCAATTCTTTTCCTGGTATCAGTCGGACTGAATCCCCCATCTCTACAATGCCAGAAAGTCCTTCAAGGCTTGGCGCTGGAAATTCAAATGAATAGGACCGCGGTAGACTCTCAAGCTTTTCAATAATGCGAGCCGTAATCTCTCGAACAACCTCTTCGTTAAGTATTGCGTCCAGGGTTTCGTTGGAATTGTTAAATAAATTATCAGAGCCAAAGTATTTTACGGTTTGAATATATATAATTTCCCTTAGATCATCTTCGCTGATCCACTCACTTAGCGCTTTCGATGCATTTTTGTAAAATTGATCCAGATGACTCGACCACAGGTTCAAACGGTTGCTTTCCTTTGCACAATTTCTTAGCGCACCATTTAACTTGTTTGATAGTGATTTTTTCAGATCTGCGTTTTGAAGGGGTTGGTTAATGTGCATAATTTCACTTCGTTATTTGTGGATTTTTGGTAAATCTGCAAATGCCGTGGTCGTGGCTGAAATTATTTCTAAATCACGGCGCTCAGCAATGCTGAGGCAAGCCATGGACGAGGGTGGGCAACTCAAACCGCAACATATGAACTATAGCGAACTCTGATCAATGGTCACGGAAGGTAACGGGTGGTGACATGAAGCTGCTGCCAAAGGCAACTCGGATGATGTAATTGGGACCATCTGCTTCTGGCCGAACTGAGTCAGTCGGTCTGATGATGTCTGCTTGGTCTAGTCCAATTTTATGCACTCGATGTGTGCGAATGCGGCGACCGAATCGTGCGCAGTGGAGGGAGGGGAGGGCGAAAATTCGCGCCGCGCGAGCGCCTACACCGACCTACATCGATGTTCGGCGGCGAAGTGGGGCGGGCTGGGCGGGCGGGTGGAAATATCGAGCGTGGCGGGGTGGTGCGGAGGCCGTCGAGTGTGTACTGACACTGCGCGGAGACAATCGACCGGAAATGCTCCGCAAGGTGGCGGCAGAAAGCAAAAAGCCCGGTCAGCTTTCGCTAACCGGGCTTCAAATGCTTGGTGGGGCGTGAGTGACTCGAACACTCGACCTACGGATTAAGAGTCCGCTGCTCTACCAACTGAGCTAACGCCCCCAACAGAAGAAAGATTATGCATGGGTATTTGAGGTCTTGCAAGCCCTTTCTGCAAATTTCCTGAAAATATTTCGTCACCGCTACGGCAGGTGCCGGCCCGAGCACGAGCGATCGCAGTTTCCGCGCTCCCGGTATGATGACGCCACACGTGTTGCGCGGCGGTCGCGCAACGCTTTCTGGGCTTTCGAAGATGGACGAAAACGCAGTCCGCGAATTGCTGGATCGCCTGCTGGCCCCCTGGGTCCGCTCGCTCGGTCTGGTCCCCGTGTCGATCGGCGACGACAGCGTTACGCTGCGCCTGCCGTTTTCCGGCGAATTCCGCCATTCGGGCGGCATCATCTGCGGCCAGGTGTTCACGGCGGCCGCCGACACCGCGATGGTGGTCGCGATCTCGGTCGCGCTCGGCGAGTTCCGGCCGATGACCACCGTATCGCTGAACACGAACTTCATGCGGCCCGTGCGCAAGGGCGACGTGCTCGTCACCGCGCGCGTGCTGCGGATGGGCCGCAATCTCGTATTCGGCGAAGTCGAGCTGTTCGACGAGGACGGCAAGATGGCCGTTCACGCGACGTCGACCTACGCGCTCGTCAGCTGAGCGGCGCGATGTTCGACCAGATCGTCTTTGCGGGCGGCGGCAATCGCTGCTGGTGGCAGGCTGGCTTCTGGGACGTCGCCCAGCCGGCCCTCGGCCTGCGCCCGCGCGTGATCACCGGCATCTCGGCCGGCGCGGCGACCGCGTGCATGCTGTATACGCGCGACGCCGCCTGGGTGATGCGCTATTACGAAGAGGCGCTGCGCCACAACCGGAAGAACGCGTACTGGGGCAACCTGTTCGGGCGCGAGCCCGTGTTTCCGCATTACCGGATTTACCGTCAGGCGCTGCTCGACATCTACGGCGAGCCGTTCGCGAAGCTGGCCGCGGCGCCGGAGATCCGCATCGGCGTGTCGCACGTGCCGCGCTGGCTCGGCGCGCGCAGCGCGGTGGCCGCCGGCCTCGTCGCGTACAACATCGAGAAGTACGTGCGCAAGACGCTGCATCCGACGCTCGGGCGCTCGCTCGGCTTTCGGCCGGAATTCGTGCGCGCGCAGGCCTGCACGCGCGTCGACGATCTCGCCGACCTGATCCTGCAGTCGTCCTGCACGCCACCGTTCACGCCGGTGCTGCGCCGCGGCGGCCGGCCCGTGCTCGACGGCGGGATGGTCGACAACGTGCCGGTCGACGCGCTCGACCCGACGCCCGGCGACGTGCTGGTGCTCGTCACGCGGCTGTACCCGCGCCCGCAGATGTTCACGGTCGCGCACGGCGAGCAGCGGCGGCTGTACGTGCAGCCGTCGAGCAAGGTACCGATTTCGAGTTGGGATTACACGAGCCCGTCGCAGATGCGGCATGCGTACGATCTCGGGCGGCGCGACGGCGAGCATTTCCTCACGCGCGTCGGCGCGATGACGGGCGGCCGCGTGGCCGCCTGAAGACGGGAAGCAGGAAGCGGAGCCGCGCGGCAGGCGCGGCCCGCAGCGCTCAGCGCACGCGGCGCGGCGTCAGGGCTTCCGGGTTGACGACGCTCGACATGTCGCCCTGGTCGAACGCCAGGATGTTCCGGAATGCCGCGCTGAAGTAGAGCTCGTAGCTTTCGCGCTCGACGTAGCCGATGTGCGGCGTGCAGATCACGTTTTCCATCCGCAGCAGGCTGTAGCCCTGCAGGATCGGCTCGCTCTCGAACACGTCGATCGCGACCATTCCCGGACGGTTGTGCGACAGCGCGTTGACCAATGCATTTTCCTCGAGCAGTTCGGCGCGGCTCGTGTTGACGAGCAGCGACGTCGGCTTCATCCGCATCAGGTCTTCCTGCTTCACGATCCCGCGCGTGTCGTCATGCATGCGCAGGTGCAGCGACAGCACGTCGCTCTGCTCGAACAGCGCTTCGCGGCTTTCGGCGGCCGTATAGCCGTCGGCGCGTGCGGCCTCGAGCGAATGCTCGCGGCCCCAGATCAGCACGTTCATCCCGAACGCCTTGCCGTAGCCGGCGACGAGCCGGCCGATCTTGCCGTAGCCCCAGATGCCGAGCGTCTGGCCGCGCAGCACCTGGCCGAGGCCGAAGTTCGGCGGCATTGCCGACGTCTTCAGGCCCGACTGTTGCCACGCGCCTTGCTTCAGGTTCGCGACGTATTGCGGAATGCGGCGCTGGGCGGCCATCACGAGCGCCCAGGTCAGTTCGGCGGGGGCAATCGGCGAGCCCGTGCCTTCGAGCACGGCGATGCCGCGGTCGGTACACGCGTCGAGATCGATGTGGCTCGAAATGCGGCCGGTCTGGCTGATCATGCGCAGGTTCGGCAGCTTGGCGAGCAGTTGCGACGAAATTGGGGTCCGTTCGCGAATCAGCACGAGCGCCTCGACTTCCGCCAGACGGCTGGCGAGTTGTCCCAATCCGCGCACCGTATTGTTGAAGACCTTCACGTCGTGGTCGGCAAGCATCTCGAAGCAGTTCAGCTTGCGGACGGCGTCCTGGTAGTCGTCGAGGATGGCAATTTTCATGGTGAGCGGGTGTCGCGCGTTGAAAGCGGCGGTGGCGGCGGCGCACGTCGCGCACCCGTCCCGCCCGGCCGGGGCCGACATGATGCTACGTCGGCCGCCTTCATGGTGTCTTTTTAACAGGTTGTTACGCTCCGCCGCAATTGGCGGCGGCCTGACCCGGCGCCGCTTGCGCGACGGGTGGAAGGGTGCGCTGTTGTGTCGCATCAAATACGTCCTTCCTGATTCGGCCACATACTCGACGAGGTTCACCCAATTGTTGCTTCAATCAGAATAATTGGATCAACTATCCGCAGAGGGCGAGGATTTTTGACTATTTTTATCGTCAACCGGGGCCTTGTTGAGCAACTCTGCATCATTTCCGCTGTCGTAGGAGAATTACGCATTTGCTTCATCTTTTTGAAGTTGTAACAGCGGCAGGAGTCGTTTATGGATCATTTGCAGTCGATGCGCGTGTTCGTCAAGGTTGCAGATCTCGGCAGTTTTGCGCGGGCCGCGAGTGCAATGGATATCTCCAACGCGGTCGCGACGCGTCACGTCGCCGATCTGGAAGGCCGGCTCGGCACGCGTTTGCTGAACCGCACCACGCGCAGCCTTTCCCTGACGGAGTCGGGCCAGGTCTATCTGGAGCGTGCTCGCCAGATCCTCGATGAGCTCGAGGACGTCGAGCAGATGGTCGTTGCGCGCAATCACGAGCCGGTCGGAACGTTGCGCATCGTTGCGCCGGTCGTGTTCGGCCTGCACAACCTCGCGCCCGTGTTGCAGTCGTACACGGAGAATTTCCCGAAAGTGGTGCCGGATCTCACGCTGGTCGACCGGCAGGTCGATCTCGTCGAGGAAGGCTTCGATGTCGGCATCGTCGTCACGCGCCAGATGCGCAGCGCGAGCATCGTCACGCGGCGCCTGACCACCGGCTGCATGACCGTGTGCGCGACGCCGAGCTACCTGGAGAAGCACGGCGTGCCGACCCATCCGGAGCATCTCGCCGAGCACCCGAGCCTGAGCCTGCCGACCGAATACTGGGGTGACGAGCGTGTGTTCACGGGGCCGGACGGCGAAGTGCGCGTGCGCCCGACCAATGTGATCGTCGCGAACAACACCGCGATGCTGCGCCAGTTCGCGCTGCTCGGGATGGGGGTCGCGATTCTGCCGAGCTACCTGATCGGCGGCGATATCGCGCGCGGCGCGCTCGTGCGGCTGCTGCCGGATTTCCGGCTGCCGCAGGTCGAGATCAACATCGCTTACCCGAGCCGGCGCCATCTGCCCGCGAAGGTGCGCACGTTCATCGACCACCTCGTCGAGCATTTCAGCCACTCGACCGACGCGACGATGGGCGAGCAGTGGGCCGCGCAGAGTTCGGCGCTCGCGCCGATCGGTGTCGAGACACGTGCCGAGCAGCCGGAAGCGGCCGACCCGAACCTATCGCCGCGCCTGCCGCGTTCGCCGCGCACGCGCGTTGCGGCGCCGTCGCCGCTGTAACGGCGCGACGGCCGGGCGGCGGTTGCCCCCGGCGCAAAGAAAAACGCGGATCGAGCAATCGATCCGCGTTTTTTTATGGGTGCCTGGCCGGGGGAGCCCCGGCCGTCAGGCCGTCACGAGCCCGTCTTGCGCGCCGTCGTCTTGCGGGCGGCGGTCTTGCGAGCCGGTGCCGGTTTCTCTTCGGCGCCTTCCGTCACGGTTTCAGCATCCTTCGTCGCCGATTTTGCCGTCTTCTTCGCGGCAGCGGCCTTCGGCTCCTTCTTCTCGAACTCGAAGCCGATCTTGCCGTCCGGCTGCTTCACGAGGAAGGCCTTGAAGTTGCGGCCCGTGCGCGACGACTTGAAGTTCGGCAGCAGATCCGTGCGGCCGTCGGCCAGCAGCTTGCCCATCTGCTCACGCGTGATTTCCTGCTGCAGGATCACCTTGCCCGAGCGGAAATCGCAGGTCTTCGGGTTGGCCACCGAGTGCTCGCACACGTAGCTCATCCCGTGCTCGAACACGCGGCCCTTGCACTTCGGGCACGCGCCGACCGGCTCCTGTGCGGAAAAGTCGGGCGCTTCGCCTTCCTCGCCGCCGGTGTCCTGGCCGAAATCGAACTCGAGCTTGTAGTTCTTCGTCTCGTCGTCGAAGGACAGCTTGAGGATCGCCGAGAACGGGCGGCCCATCTTGCTGCGGAAGCCGGACAGCGGGCCGATCGTCTTCTCGCGCAGCAGCTCCTCGACTTCCGCGATCTCGAACTGCCGGCTGCCCGGGATCTTCGAGATCGAGAACTCGCACTTCGTGCACGCGAAGCGGCGGTAGTTTTCCTTCACCTGGCCGCCGCAGTTCGGGCACGGCGTCTCGAGCGTCGCGTAATCGCCGGGGATCGTGTCCGAATCGTATTCCTTCGCGCGCTTCACGATCTGCTGCGTCATGCGGGCGATTTCCTGCATGAACGCTTCGCGCCCGAGGTTGCCGCGCTCCATCTGCGACAGCTTGTATTCCCATTCGCCGGTGAGCTCGGGCGCGGTGAGTTCCTTCACGCCGAGCCCGCGCAGCAGCGTCATCAGCTGGAATGCCTTCGCGGTCGGGATCAGTTCGCGGCCTTCGCGCACGAGGTATTTCTCGCCGAGCAGGCCTTCGATGATCGCCGCGCGCGTGGCCGGCGTGCCGAGGCCCTTCGCGGCCATCGCCTCGCGCAGTTCGTCGTCCTCGACGAGCTTGCCCGCGCCTTCCATCGCGGACAGCAGCGTCGCTTCCGAGTAGCGTGCGGGCGGCTTCGTGACGAGCGCGACGGCGGCGATTTCGTCCGTCTTCACCTTCTCGTCCTTCTGCACCGGCACGAGGTTCGCATCCGCGCCTTCGGCGTCGCGGCCGTACACCTGCAGCCAGCCCGGTTCGACCAGCACCTTGCCTTCGGTCTTGAAGTGATGGCCGGCGACTTCGGTGATCCGCGTCGTGACGCGGAATTCGGCGGCCGGGAAGAACACGGCGAGGAAGCGCTTCACGACCATGTCGTACAGCTTCTGCTCCGGCTCGGACAGCGACTTCGGCGCCTGCAGCGTCGGGATGATTGCAAAGTGGTCGCTGATCTTCGAGTTGTCGAAGATCCGCTTGTTCGGCTTCACCCAGCCCTTGTCGAGCACCTGCTTCGCGTGCGGCAGGTAGTTGTTGCTCTCCTTGAGCATCTCGAGCGTGGACTGGACCGTCGACAGGTAGTCTTCCGGCAGCGCGCGCGCGTCGGTACGCGGGTAGGTCAGCACCTTGTGCTTTTCATACAGCGCCTGCGCGAGGCCGAGCGTGTTCTTCGCGGAGAAGCCGAAGCGGCTGTTCGCTTCACGCTGCAGGCTCGTCAGGTCGAACAGCAGCGGCGAGAGCTGCGTCGACGGCTTCGATTCCTCCGAGACCGTGCCGACCTGGTCGCGGCACGCAGCGACGATCGTTTCGGCAGCCGGCAGGCTCCACAGGCGGGAGTCGCGCTTTTCCGGATCGAATTCGTCGCGCTTGAATTTCGGGTCGTACCACTTGCCTTCGTAGAAGCCGCCCGCGCACGCGAATTCGGCCTTCACTTCCCAGTAGTCGCGCGGGACGAAGCGGCGGATTTTCTCTTCGCGTTCGACGACGATCGACAGCGTTGGCGTCTGAACGCGGCCCACTGTCGTCAGGAAGAAGCCGCCGCCCTTGCTGTTGAACGCGGTCATCGCGCGGGTGCCGTTGATCCCGACGAGCCAGTCGGCTTCCGAGCGGCAGCGTGCGGCGTCGGCGAGCGGCAGCATGTCCGCGTCGCTGCGCAGGTTCGCGAAGCCGTCGCGGATCGCCTGCGGGGTCATCGACTGCAGCCACAGGCGCTGGACCGGCTGTTTCGCCTTCGCGTGCTGCGCGATCAGGCGGAAAATCAGCTCGCCCTCGCGCCCCGCGTCACATGCGTTGATCAGGCGGTCGACGTCCTTGCGCTTCAACAGCTTGGTGAGCACCTTGAGGCGCGACTCGCTTTTTGCGATCGGGTTCAGGTCGAAATGCGGGGGGATGACGGGCAGATGCGCGAAGCTCCATTTCCCGCGCTTGACCTCGTACTCTTCCGGGGCGGCGATTTCCAGCAGGTGGCCGACAGCGGACGAAAGGACGAAATCGTCGCTTTCGTAATACTCGTCATGCTTGGTAAAGCCGCCCAAAGCGCGTGCGATGTCGTTCGCGACAGAAGGCTTTTCCGCAATGATCAGTGCTTTGGACATGACAGGTGTGTGTTGGTAGACCGGGTTCGCCGGTTGTGGGTCCCTTTTACGACCGCTTTATAGCACACGCCGCAGCAATGGCGGCTCGGCGTGCAAAAAGCGGCCCATCATAGAGGGGGGCCGCAGCGGCGGCAAGCGCCCGGCGCGGCGGGGCGCGCAAATGTGCGCTAAACCACCGGGCCGCCTCGCGAAGTCAGGCTTCGACGGCCAGGATATTGCGCAATTTCGGTGCGTGCGGCGCACCGGGTACTGCGCTCAGGTCGGACAGCATCCGCTCGACGATCGCCGCATGCGGCAGCACCGTGCCGAAGAAGCGGGCGGTGTGGGTATCTTCGATCAGGATGGTCGGGAAGTTCTCGACGTCGAGATCGTCGAGCTGGTCGGCATGCGTTTCGATGTCGATCCAGGCGAAGCAGGCGTCCGGATGCGCGTCGGCGAGCTGGTCGAAGGCCGTCCGGTAGTCGCGGCACGTGCCGCACCACTCGGCGCACAGGCAGGCGACGAGCAACGTGCCGGGATCGGCGAGGCGCTCGGCGATCCGATCCGCATCGGTGTCGAGATTCAGCGCGGGCATGGGTTTCCTTGAGTATCGTCGGCGGCCTGGCCGCCCCTATGCGGGGGAATGTAGCACGCCGTCCACGGGCGGGGTGCGCGCTGCGTCAAGCCGCGCGAAGCGTCCGCCGGGGAGGCTGGCGACGCGGCCGACCAGTTCCAGCGCCAGCAGCGCGCGGTGCAGCACGTCGTCAGGCAGGCCGCTGTGCTCGGCGAGCCATTCGTAGGTGACGGGGCCGTATCCCAATGCGGCAAGGACGGCCTGCTCGGCGGGGGTGGCGGGCAGCGGTGGCGCCGGCGCCGGTGCGTCGTCTCGGGCGGACGCGGTGGCCGGAACGGCATCGCCATGTTGGATCACACCGGCAGCGGCACGCCGAGTGGCGGTTTCGGTTTCGCGAAGGTCGCCGGTACCCCTGCACGGATGCCCGGAACACGCCGCACCGCCCGCCGTGCCGGCTTTCGATTCTCCCAGCCCGTATTCCTCGAGTACATCGAGCGGCGCCGCCGTGAGCTTCGCGCCGTCGCGGATCAATGCGTGGCAGCCCTGCGCGAGCGGCGCATGGATCGAGCCCGGCATCGCGAACACATCGCGCCCCAGTTCGTTCGCGAGCCGCGCGGTGATCAGCGAGCCGGAGCGCGGCGCGGCCTCGACGACGAGCGCGCCGACCGCGAGCGCGGCGATCAGCCGGTTGCGCTGCGGGAAGTGGGCGGCGCGGGCCGGCGTGCCGAGCGGCCATTCCGACACGATCGCGCCGTGCGCGGCGATCTCGTGGGCGAGTGCGCGGTGCCGCGCCGGGTAGACGAGATCGGCGCCGGTCGCGATCACCGCGACCGTGCCCGACCGGCCGTCGAGCCCGCCACGATGTGCGGCGGCGTCGATTCCGAGCGCGAGGCCCGACACGATCGGCAGCCCGGCGTCGGACAGTTCGCGTGCGAAGTGCGTTGCGTCGGCGAGCCCCTGCGGCGTGGCGTGACGACTGCCGACCACGGCGAGACTGCGCGCATGCAGCAGGTCGAGCCGGCCCTTTACATATAGCAGCAGTGGCGGATCGTGCAGGTCGCGCAGCCGCGGCGGGTAGGCCGGATCGTTGAGCGTGACGAGCGCATTGCCTGGCGCGTCGAGCCACGCGAGCGCTGCGTCGGTGCGCGCGTCGAGATCGCCGCGCTCGCTTGCGCGCACGGCCAGGGCGGCGGCGGCGCTGGTCACGGCGGTGATGGCGTGATCGGGCGCACGCAGCAGCGCGTCCGGCGAGCCGAACGCATCGAGCAGTGCCTGCAGTGCGGCGGGGGCGAGGCCGGGCGCATGCGCGAGCTGCAGCCATGCGCGCACGGCGGAGGTGGTCAGCGCGTGCGGCGACATGAGGCGCCCCTCGAATGCGGCGGCCAGCGGACCGCGTGGCGCCATGATAAAATTTTCATCATCCGAAATACTCGACAGGGCCGCGCGCGCAGGCGCCCGGCCAATTGCAGGAGGCGTGATCCGCGGCATTGATTCGCCGCGCGTCCGCCTCATCTTCATTGCATCCCGGCGGCAGCGCCAGCCGGCCGGATGGCCGATGCGGCACGCCGCTCCACCGAATACCGAACGCCATGGCTTTACTCAATATTCTTCATTACCCCGACAAGCGGCTGCACAAGGTCGCGAAGCCCGTCGACAAGGTCGACGACCGGATCCGCAAGCTCGTCGCCGACATGGCCGAGACCATGTATGCGGCGCCGGGCATTGGCCTTGCCGCCACGCAGGTCGACGTGCACGAGCGCGTGATCGTGATCGACGTCTCCGAGGAGAAGAACGAGCTGCGCGCGTTCATCAACCCGGAGATCGTGTGGTCGAGCGATGCAAAGCAGATCTATGAAGAGGGCTGCCTGTCGGTGCCCGGCATCTACGACGAAGTCGAGCGTCCCGATCATGTGCGCGTGCGTGCGCTCAACGAGCAGGGCGAGACCTTCGAACTCGATTGCGAGGGCCTGCTGGCCGTGTGCGTCCAGCACGAGATGGATCACCTGATGGGCCGCGTGTTCGTCGAATACCTGTCGCCGCTCAAGCAGACGCGCATCAAGACGAAGATGAAGAAACTCGAACGCGCGATGTAACGCGCGTTCGCCCAGCCCGACCCCGAACGCTGTCATGACCCATACGTTGCGCGTAGTTTTTGCCGGCACGCCGGAATTCGCCGCGGCTGCCCTCGCCGCGATCCACGAGGCCGGTTTTCCGGTGCCGCTCGTGCTCACCCAGCCCGATCGCCCCGCCGGGCGCGGGATGAAACTGCAGGCGAGCGCGGTGAAGCGCTACGCCGTCGAGCACGGGATGCCCGTCGCGCAACCGCCGTCGCTGCGCCGGGCGGGCAAGTACCCGGCCGAGGCGGCCGACGCGATCGAGCTGCTGCGCTCGACGCCGCATGACGTGATGGTGGTTGCCGCATACGGCCTGCTGCTGCCGCAGGAAGTGCTCGACATTCCGCGCAACGGCTGCATCAACATTCACGCGTCGCTGCTGCCGCGCTGGCGCGGCGCCGCGCCGATCCACCGTGCGATCGAGGCCGGCGACGCCGAGACGGGCGTCACGCTGATGCAGATGGACATCGGCCTCGACACCGGCGCGATGATCGAGGAAGCGCGCATCGCGATCGCGCCCGACGAGACCACCGCGACGCTGCACGACCGGCTCGCCGCCGAAGGCGCGCGACTGATCGTCGACGCGCTCGTGAAGCTCGAGCGCGACGGCGTGCTGCCGGCGACGCCGCAACCGGCCGACGGCGTGACCTATGCGGAAAAGATCGGCAAGCACGAAGCGGCACTCGACTGGCGCAAGCCGGCCGACGTGCTTGCGCGCCAGGTGCGGGCGTTCGATCCGTTCCCGGGCGGCGTCGCGACGCTCGACGGCGCGGCGATCAAGCTGTGGGCAGCCGAGCCGGTGGCGGCGCGCGGCGACGCGGCGCCCGGCACGATCGTCGAAGCCGCGCCGGAAGGCGTGGTCGTCGCGTGCGGCAGCGGTGCGCTGCGCGTCACGCAGTTGCAGAAGCCGGGCGGCAAGCGGCTGCCCGCGCGCGAATTCCTGGCCGGCTCGCCGCTCGCCGCGGGCCAGCGTTTCGCGCTGACCGACGTTGCCTGACGCGGCCTGACCGCCATTCGACACGGCCTGCCGGGCGTGCGCAATCGGCCGGATGGTCGAGTCGCGCGGCGCGGCAGGCGCGCGTAGAATTTCCCTGCGCTCCCCGGTTTCGAGGTTTTCATGTTCGGCATCACCCATTTCGGCTTCTTCGTGCTGGCAGTCTTCCTGCTGAACGTCACGCCCGGCCCCGATACGGCCTATATCGTCGGCCGCAGCGTCGCGCAGGGCCGCGGCGCGGGGCTGATGTCGGCGCTGGGCATTTCGGCCGGCTGCTGCGTTCACGCGCTCGCCTGCGCATTCGGCCTGACCGCGCTGCTCGCGGCGTCGGCTGCCGCATTCACGGTGATCAAGCTGGTCGGCGCCGCCTACCTGATCTACCTGGGCGTGCGGATGATCATCGCGAAGCAGGCGGCCGAGCCGTCGGGCACGGCGGCCGCGCAAGCCGCGAAGCCGCTGCGCCAGCTGTTCATGCAGGGCTTCTGGACCAACGTGCTGAACCCGAAGGTCGTGCTGTTCTTCGTATCGTTCTTCCCGCAGTTCGTGTCGGCCGACAGCCCGCACAAGGCATGGGCGTTCCTGACCCTCGGCGGTGTGTTCGTCGTGATGAGCACGGTGTGGACCAGCCTCGTCGCGTGGGTCGCGGGCAGTGTCACGGCGCGCTTCTCCGGCAAGCCGGGCGTCAAGAAGTGGCTTGACCGCACGGTCGGCAGCGCTTTCGTCGGCCTCGGTCTTCGTCTTGCAACATCGCAACGGTGAGATTGAATTTTTCCGGCAAGACCTTATCTAACAAAACGCTTACAATTTTCCGCCGCGCCCTTTTGATGCGCGGCGGGTCCCCTGACGGATAAGGAGTGGGTATGTTCAATTGGGTCAAAACGGCGATGCTGATGGCCGCGATCACGGCCCTGTTCATCGTGATCGGCGGGATGATCGGCGGCTCGCGGGGCATGACGATCGCGCTGCTGTTCGCGCTCGGCATGAATTTCTTCTCTTACTGGTTCTCGGACAAGATGGTGCTGCGCATGTACAACGCGCAGGAAGTCGACGAGAACACGGCGCCGCAGTTCTACCGGATGGTGCGCGAACTGGCCACGCGCGCGAACCTGCCGATGCCGCGCGTCTACCTGATCAACGAGGACGCGCCGAACGCGTTCGCAACGGGCCGCAACCCCGAGCACGCGGCAGTCGCCGCGACAACGGGCATCCTGCGCGTGCTGTCGGAGCGCGAGATGCGCGGCGTGATGGCGCACGAGCTCGCGCACGTGAAGCACCGCGACATCCTGATCTCGACGATCACCGCGACGATGGCGGGCGCGATTTCAGCCATCGCGAACTTCGCGATGTTCTTCGGCGGGCGCGACGAGAATGGCCGGCCGGCCAACCCGATCGCGGGTATCGCGGTCGCGCTGCTCGCACCGATCGCAGGCGCGTTGATCCAGATGGCGATTTCGCGGGCACGCGAGTTCGAGGCCGACCGCGGCGGCGCGCAGATTTCCGGCGATCCGCAATCGCTCGCGACCGCACTCGACAAGATCCATCGCTATGCGGCGGGCATCCCGTTCCAGGCGGCCGAGCAGCATCCGGCCACCGCGCAGATGATGATCATGAACCCGCTGCACGGTGGCGGCCTGCAGAATCTGTTCTCGACGCACCCGGCCACCGAGGAGCGCATCGCGCGCCTGATGGAGATGGCGCGTACCGGCCGCTTCGACTAAGCCACGGCACACCGTGCGGCAGTTGCCGCGCGGGAGCCGTCACACCACCCCGCACGCTCCGCGCTGCGGGGTGTTTCATTTGCGCGTGCCGTAAAGGGGCCAAAGGGCCTGCCGCATCGCACGCTACAATGCCCGGTTTGGGATGGCAGGGCCCACGGGCGCCGCGATCCCGCCGTTTGCCGCATTGGCTTGCTGTGCCCGCTGGCCGCGTTTGTTTGCCGAATTTGCTCCGATGACACGAACCCGTTCTACCGCTCCGTCTTCTTCCGGCCGCCCGGCGCGCCTGTCCGCGCTGCATCTCGCGCCCGATTCGCTCGGCTTCGCGCTCGATGCGGCCGCGCAGGCGGTCGATGCGGTGCGGCGCGGCACCGCGCTGCCGGCGGCGTTGTCGGCGGTATTCGCGCAGATGCCGTCCGGTGCGCAGGCGCTCGCGCGCGGGGCGACGCAGGACGTCGCTTATCGGACGATGCGCCGCCTCGGCAGTGCGGACTGGCTGATCGGGCGGCTCATCAGCAAGGCGCCGCCCGCCTACGTGCACGCGGTGCTCGCCGGTGCGTTCGCGCTGTTGCTCGACCCGGCGGACGAGGCCGCGTATCCGGCGTTCACGGTGGTCGATCAGGCCGTGACCGTGATCGGCGCCCGCCGCGAATGCGCGTTCGCGAAGGGGATGGTCAACGCGGTGCTGCGCCGTTTCCTGCGCGAGCGCGACGCGCTCGTCGCGGCGCTGCAGGACGATGTCGTCGCGCGCTGGAACTACCGCGCGTGGTGGGTCGACTCGGTGAAGCGCGCGTGGCCCGACGCATGGCAGTCGATCCTCGCGGCCGGCGAGCGGCAAGGGCCGCTGACGCTGCGCGTGAACGCGCGCCGCGCGAGCGTCGACGCGTATCTCGATACGCTGCGCGAGAACGGGATCGAGGCGACCGCGATCGGCCGGCATGCGGTGCGGCTCGCATCGGCGCTGCCGGTCGATCGCATTCCGGGGTTTGCCGATGGCGTCGTGTCGGTGCAGGACGCCGGCGCGCAGCTCGCAGCCGAATGGCTCGGCGCGCGCGACGGCATGCGCGTGCTCGACGCATGCGCGGCGCCCGGCGGCAAGACCGGCCACATTCTCGAGCTGGCCGATGCGGAAGTCGTCGCGCTGGAAAGCGATGCCGCGCGCGCGGCACGGATCGGCGAGAACCTCGTGCGGCTGTCGCTCGAAGCGGACGTGCGTGTCGGCGATGCGGGCGCCCCCGACGCCTGGTACGACGGGCGCCCGTTCGACCGCATCCTCGCCGACGTGCCGTGCTCGGCGTCCGGCATCGTGCGTCGGCACCCCGACATTCGCTGGCTGCGCCGCGAGGCCGACATCCCGGCGCTCGTCGCGGAACAGCGCCGCATCCTGGCGGCGTTGTGGCCGCTCGTGAAGGCGGGCGGCGAACTGCTTTACGTGACCTGTTCGGTCTTCCCCGAGGAAGGCGAATGGCAGGCCCGCTGGTTTGAAGCGGCCTGTGAAGATGCGGTACGATTGGACGCCCCCGGCCAACTGCTGCCGGGCGGAGTGCAGGGAGGGGCGGCCGCCGGCGCACTCGACCAGAACACCGATCACGACGGATTTTTCTACGCGCGGTTTCAGAAACGGTGACGATCAAACACCTTTTTCCACTTCGGCTCGCGGCCGTCCTGATGGTCGCGTTGACGCTGTGCCTGGCTGTCGTCCGGCCGGCGCATGCCGAGTCGATCGCCGTGCAGCGCGCGTCGCTCCAGTCCGACGGAAGCGGCTGGGCGCTCGACGCACGCTTCGATTTCGAGCTGAACCCGAACCTCGAGGATGCCGTCAACAAGGGCATTCCGCTTTATTTCACGACCGACTTCGAGTTGAGCCGTGCGCGCTGGTACTGGTTCGACGAGCAGCCGGTGGCGGTGACGCAGACGATCCGCCTGTCGTTCCAGCCGCTCACGCGCGAATATCGCGTGTCGACGGGCGGCCTGCAGCTCGGTTTCCCGTCGCTGAAGGATGCGCTCGCGGTGGTCCGTCACATCACGTCGTGGCATGTGATCGACCGCAACCAGGTGCGCGCCGGTGAAACCTACACGGCATCGGTGCGGATGCAGCTCGATACGGCGCTGATGCCGAAGCCGTTCCAGGTCGATGCCGTGAACAACCGCGACTGGACGCTCGGGTCCGACTGGAAGCGCTTCAACTTCACGGTGACCGAACGTGCTAAATAAAGTGCGCCGCGCGGCCAGCGGGAAGAGCCTCCTCATTCGCGTGATCGTCTCGACCGTCGCGCTCACCGCGCTGCTGCTGCTCGTGCTGCTCGCGGCCGCGAGCGCGAACACCGAATTCTTCGACCGCTACTACTCGTGGCTGTACGCGACGAACATCGTCGTCGCGCTCGTGTTCCTGCTCGTGGTGCTCGGGCTGATCGGGATGATCGTCGTGCGCCTGAGGAAGGGCAAGTTCGGCACGCGGCTGCTCGCGAAGCTCGCGGTGTTCTTCGCGCTCGTCGGCGTGGTGCCGGGCGGGATCATCTACATCGTGTCGTACCAGTTCGTGTCGCGCAGTATCGAGTCGTGGTTCGACGTGAACGTCGAGACGGCGCTGACGGCCGGCCTGAACCTCGGCCGCGGGATGCTCGATGCTTCGCTGTCCGATCTGCAGACGAAGGCGCGGCTGATGTCCGACCAGCTCGCGAGCGTCGATGTGAACACCAACGGCACGACGCTCACGCTGCTGCGGTTGCGCGACCAGTTCGGCGTGCAGGACGCGACGATCGTCGAGCCGAGCCGCGGCGGCTCGGGTGCGGCCCCCGACCTGCATATCGTCGCGCAGGCGTCGGGCAATTTCGCGGCACTGATTCCGGACGACCTGCCGACGCCGCTGATGCTGAACCAGGCGCGCGAACACGGCGCGTACGCGGCGATCGAGGGTGAAGTCGACGGCGACCCGCGCGCGCACGGCGCGAAGGGCGCGCTGCGGTTGCGCGTCGTGCGGCCGATTCCCGATGCATCGACGTCGTTGCTGCAGCCGGCGGAACGCTTCCTGCAGCTCACGCAGCCGGTGCCGCCGACGCTTGCCCACAACGCGGACGCCGTGCAGCGCGCGTATCGCGAGTACCAGGAAAAGTCGCTCGGCCGCACGGGGCTGCGCAAGATGTACATCGGCACGCTGACGCTGGCGCTGTTCCTCGCGACCTTCATCGCGATGATGCTCGCGCTCGCGCTCGGCCAGCAGCTCGCGCGGCCGCTGTTCCTGCTCGCGCAGGGCACGAAGGAGGTCACCGAAGGCGACTACACGCCGAAGCGCGAGATCAAGACGCGCGACGAGCTGGGCTTCCTCACACAGTCGTTCAATGCGATGACGCGTCAGTTGTCCGAGGCGCGGCTCGCGGTCGAGAAAAACCGCGTCGCGCTCGAGCATTCGAAGACGTATCTCGAGAGCATCCTCGCGAACCTGACGGCCGGCGTGTTCGTGCTCGACCGGCAGTTCCGGCTGACGACGGCCAATCGCGGCGCCGAGCGGATTTTCCGGCAGCCGTTCAACGCGCTGATCGGCACGACGCTCGACCGGATCGGCGTGGCCGCCGGGTTCGGCGCGATGGTGCGCAAGGCGTTCGCCGATCGCGAGGCGGCGTCCGACGGCGGCAGCGGCGATCGCGGCCACTGGCAGCAGCAGTTCGCGATCGAGGTGCCGGGCGAAGCCGATCCGCTGACGTTGCTCGTGCGCGGCACGCGCCTCGTGTCGACGGTCGAGGGGCAGGCCGACGATCCGCAGACGTCCGGTTACGTCGTCGTGTTCGACGACATCTCCGACGTGATTTCCGCGCAGCGTTCGGTCGCGTGGGGCGAGGTCGCGCGCCGGCTCGCGCACGAGATCAAGAATCCGTTGACGCCGATTCAGCTGTCGGCGGAGCGGCTGCAGATGAAGCTGTCCGACAAGCTCGCCCCGCCCGATGCCGATGTGCTCAAGCGCGGCGCGACGATGATCGTCAATCAGGTCGCCGCGATGAAGCGAATGGTCGACGATTTCCGCGAGTACGCGCGCACGCCGCCCGCGGTGCTCTCGAACCTGCAGTTGAACGAACTGGCGAGCGAGGTGCTCGGGCTGTACGGGGTGGGCGAAGGCAAGAGCGCGATCGTCGCCGAGCTCGCGCCGTCGCTGCCGGTGATACGCGGTGATGCGACGCAACTGCGCCAGGTGATTCACAACCTGCTGCAGAATGCGCAGGATTCGGTCGCGGAGTCGGCGCATCCGCGTGTGTTGATCGAAACCAAGACAGTAGAATATGGCGATCCCGACGCCGAGGGCAAAACGCGCGTCGCGGTACGTCTTACCGTGTCCGACAACGGGCCCGGTTTTCCGGCGCGCATCCTGACTCGCGCGTTCGAGCCTTATGTGACGACGAAGGCGAAGGGCACGGGTCTGGGGTTGGCCACGGTCAAGAAGATCGTTGATGAGCACGGTGCGCGGATCGATTTGCGCAATCGCATGCACGGCGAGACCGTCGAGGGTGCGCAGGTGTCGATCCTGTTCCTGCAGATGGCGAGCGATGCGCCAGGCGCCGAATCGGGCGTGCAGGACGGGACGGCCCCCGCCAAGACAAAAGCAAGTGAGCAGACAAAGGCAGCGTAAATGGCAACCATCCTGGTGGTAGATGATGAAATGGGCATCCGGGAATTGCTCTCGGAGATCCTCAGCGATGAAGGACACGTCGTCGAGGCGGCGGAGAACGCGCAGGCCGCGCGGGAATACCGGTTGAATCAGGCGCCCGATCTCGTGCTGCTCGATATCTGGATGCCCGATACCGACGGCGTGACGTTGCTCAAGGAGTGGGCAGCGCAGGGGCTGCTGACGATGCCCGTGATCATGATGTCCGGGCACGCGACGATCGATACGGCCGTCGAGGCGACGAAGATCGGCGCGCTCGATTTCCTCGAGAAACCCATCGCGCTGCAGAAGCTGCTGAAGTCCGTCGAGCACGGTCTCGCACGCGGTGCGGCGCCGGTGTCCGCGAACGCGGCGGCGAAGGCCGGTGCGGGGCAGGCGGCGGGGCCCGCGGCCGTTGCGTCCGCGGCTGCGCTGCCGACGCTCGGCGACGACATGGCTTCGGCACTCGGCCTCGCGGGTCAGACGGCCGCGATCCCGTTCGACATCCCGTTGCGCGAAGCGCGCGATGCGTTCGAGCGCGCGTACTTCGAATATCACCTCGCGCGCGAAAACGGCAGCATGACGCGCGTCGCGGAGAAGACGGGCCTCGAGCGCACGCACCTGTATCGCAAGCTCAAGCAGCTCGGTGTCGAGCTCGGCAAGAAGCCGTCCGAAGGTGCCGTATAAAATATTTCGTGAAAGTACTTGATCAAGTAACGAAGGGTGGATATACTTTCTCTTCTTCGTTGGCCCGGTAGCTCAGTTGGTAGAGCAGCGGATTGAAAATCCGCGTGTCGTTGGTTCGATTCCGACCCAGGCCACCAGAATTAAAACCCCAAGAATCGGAAGATTCTTGGGGTTTTTCGTTTGTGGTGGGGTTTGCGTGACCAGTGGCGTGGGATGATGTGCCCGGCAGTGTTCATGAGGGCATGATAAAATCCTTGTCCGCTCAATAACTTAGCGCATCGCTTCATGCGCACGGCAGGCTGCCAGCGTGGCGCCGCCGTGGCGCGCGGCAACGATGCCGCGCGATGGGCGGTATAAGCGCTCCGCCGCGTTCGCGGCCAATTGCGCTGCCTATACTGGTCGAGCCGGCCCAGGCCGGCACGCGTCGGGCCGCCCGGCGGCAGCCGGCCCCGGGGCGCAGCGCGACGCGAGCCTACACATTCACGGAGTATCACGGTGATTCGGACAGACGCTAAAGACGGCGCGCTCGTGTTGTTTTCCGGCGGGCAGGACTCGGCCACGTGCGTGGCATGGGCCCTCGAACGCTATCAGACGGTCGAGACGCTCGGCTTCGATTACGGCCAGCGCCACCGCGTCGAGCTCGAATGTCGCGAAGGCGTGCGCGAAGCGCTGAAGCGTGACTTTCCCGCCTGGTCGAACCGGCTTGGCGACGATCACATGATCGACCTGTCGGTGCTCGGTGCGATCAGCGATACCGCGATGACGCGCACGATCGAGATCGAGACGGCGGCGAACGGCCTGCCGAACACGTTCGTGCCGGGCCGCAACCTGATGTTCATGACGATCGCCGCGGCGATCGCCTATCGCCGCGGGCTGCGTGTGCTGGTCGGCGGGATGTGCGAGACGGATTTCTCGGGCTATCCCGACTGCCGCGACGACACGATGAAGGCGCTGCAGGTCGCGCTGAACCTCGGGATGGATACGCGCGTCGTGCTCGAGACGCCGCTGATGTGGCTCGACAAGGCGCAAACCTGGCAGCTCGCCGAACAGCTCGGCGGCGAAGCGCTCGTCGAACTGATCCGCGTCGAGACGCACACGTGCTACGTGGGCGAGCGCGCGGAACTGCACGACTGGGGCTTCGGCTGTGGCGAATGCCCGGCCTGCAAGCTGCGCAAGCGCGGCTACGAGGCCTACCTGAGGGGCGAGCGGGTGACCGAAGCGCCGCTGTGATGCAGCGGCAACGGCAGCGCCTGGTGATTAACGGATTCTGATCGACAACGAGCGGCGCGAGCCGGACGAAGGACGATGACTTACGCGGTCAAGGAAATTTTCTACACGTTGCAGGGCGAGGGCGCGAACGCGGGCCGGCCGGCCGTGTTTTGCCGGTTCGCCGGCTGCAACCTGTGGTCGGGCCGCGAAGAGGATCGTGCGGAGGCCGTGTGCCGCTTCTGCGATACCGACTTCGTCGGCACCGACGGCGAGAACGGCGGTAAGTTCAAGGATGCCGACGCGCTCGTTGCGACGATCGCCGGCTTGTGGCCGGAGGGCGAGGCGCACCGCTTCGTCGTCTGCACGGGCGGCGAGCCGATGCTGCAGCTCGACCAGCCGCTCGTCGACGCGCTGCACGCGGCCGGCTTCGAGATCGCGATCGAGACCAACGGCTCGCTGCCGGTGCTCGAATCGATCGACTGGATCTGCGTGAGCCCGAAGGCCGACGCGCCGCTCGTCGTCACGAAGGGCAACGAGCTGAAGGTCGTGATCCCGCAGGACAACCAGCGGCTGGCCGACTACGCGAAGCTCGACTTCGAGTATTACCTCGTCCAGCCGATGGACGGCCCGTCGCGCGACCTCAATACGAAGCTCGCGATCGACTGGTGCAAGCGTCATCCGCAGTGGCGGCTGTCCATGCAGACCCATAAATATCTGAACATTCCCTGAGCCCCGGCTTTTGACATCGTGCTGATTACCCGAAAACTCGAATTCGACGCGGGCCACCGCATTCCCGACCACCGCAGCCAGTGCCGGAACCTGCATGGCCATCGCTATGTGCTCGAAGTCACGCTGCGCGGCGATCTCGTCGATACCGAGGGGGCGCCCGACCGCGGCATGGTGATGGATTTCGCCGACGTGAAGGCGCTCGCGATGGAGCACCTGGTCGGCAAGTGGGACCACGCGTTCCTGGTCTATGCGCGCGACGACGTCGTGCGCTCGTTCCTCGAGCAGATGGCCGACCACAAGACGGTCGTGATCGACCGGATTCCGACCGTCGAGAACCTCGCGGCGATCGCGTTCGACATCCTCGCGAACGTGTACGACGCACACTACGGCGTGAACCTGCGGCTCGAGCGCGTGCGCCTGTACGAAACGCCGAACTGCTGGGCCGACGTCGAGCGCCAGCCCGGCCGCTGATCCCGCCTTCCCGGCAGCCCCGCCAGCCGGTGCGGGCTGCCTGACGCCGCACCCCGCGGCCCCGTCCCGCCTCGCTCCCCGTCCGTTTCCACATTCCGCGTAACGCCGCGCTATGATCGTTGCGTGGCGCCGAAAAACGCTGCCGTGCGCGGTCGTTCGGCCGGCGCTGTCAGATCGGCCGCCCACAACCGACCAACGTTCCAGGGCCCGGTCCCGGCGCCGCCGTGCAATGCTGCCCGGCGTGTCGCGCTCCGTTTTGCCCGTTGCTTGTCCCGTTCGATTGCCGTTCCGTCCAGGAGGCCGTATCGATGAGCACGCTCACCAATTCCCTCAAACAACGCCTGCGCGACGGCGACGAGCCGCTGTACGGCCTGTGGCTGTCGCTCGGCAGCGACTCGGCCGCGGAAGCGCTCGCGCATGCCGGCTACGACTGGCTCTGCATCGACATGGAACACGCGCCGAACGACAGCCGCGATGTTGCATCGCAGTTGCGCGCGATCGCTGCGGCCCATCTGCCGAGCGAGCCCGTCGTGCGCGTGCCGGCGCGTGAGCCGTGGCTCGTGAAGCGCGCGCTCGATGCGGGCGCACGCACGCTGATGTTTCCCTGCATCGAGACGCTCGACGACGCCGCGCACGCGGTGCGGCTCACGCGCTATCCGTCGCCCGATTCGCCGGACGGGCTGCGCGGCGTCGCCGGCATGGTGCGCGCGGCGGCGTTCGGCATGCGTCGCGACTACGTGCAGACGGCGAATGCGCAGGTCGCGGTGATCGTGCAGATCGAATCGGCGCGCGGCGTCGACGAAGTCGAGCGGATTGCGGCGCTGCCCGGCATCGATTGCCTGTTCGTCGGCCCGGCCGATCTTGCGGCGAGCCTCGGGCACCTTGGCGACATCCGTCACCCGGACGTCGAAACCGCGATGGCGCGCGTGCTCGCGGCCGGCCGGCAGGCGGGCGTCGCGGTGGGGATCTTCGCGGGCGATACGGCTGCCGCGCGCCAGTATCGCGAGGCCGGCTACCGGATGATCACGGTGTCGGCCGACGTCAGCTGGTTGTTGCGCGCCACGCGGCAGGCGCTGCAGGAGGTGCGGTCATGAGCGGTGGCGATGGCGCGTGCCGTGGGCGCGCGCAGGGTGGGTTGGGGAGGCGCCGGCAGGTCGGCGCGGTGTTCGGCCTGTGGATCGTGTGGATCGCGGCCGCCGCGCAGGGCGCGCCGCAAGCGAAGCCCGATCCGTCGCACGAGACGCAGTCGGCGGTCGCCGACTATAACGCCGGCGACTTTCGTGCGGCGCTGGTGCAGTTCCACGACGCGGCCGAGCGCGGCGACCGTCTCGCGCAATTCAACTACGCGATGATGCTGCTGACGGGCGAAGGCGTGACCGCGAACGTCGACGAAGGGCTGCGCTGGCTGAAGCGCGCGGCCGACGCGAACATGTCGCATGCGCAGTACGTATACGGCCGGATGTTCGACGACGGCGAGTTCGTCGCACGCGATCCGGCCGAAGCGCACCGCTGGTTCCTGCGAGCGGCGAAGCAGGGGCACGTGCAGGCCGAGCTGTCGCTCGCGAACCAGTTCCTCGACGGGCGCGGCACGCCGCGCGACAACCGGCAGGCGTTCACGTGGTACAAGCAGGCCGCCGACGCGGGCGAGCCGACCGCGCAGTACGTGACCGCATCGTTCTACGAGCGCGGCGGCGACGGTGTCGCGCAGAACCTCAACATCGCGCGGGCGTATTACGCGGCGGCGGCCGCGCAGGGCGACGAGACGGCCGGGCTGAAATTCAAGGAGCTGAGTGCGCGGCTGAAGGCGCAGGGGCCGGCATCGGGCGCCGGCGCGGAGCCGGGCGGGGCGCACGTGCCGCCGCCGTGAGCGGGAGCGGCGCTGCGAAGGGCTGCCGTGTTCGCCATGCACAGTGGAAAAAAACGGCGCCGAAGCGCCGTTTTTCTTTATGCGGTGCGTGCCGCGCGGTCAACTCTTCATCAACCGCCGCTGCCGTCCGACGCTCATGATCATCCCGATCGCGATGCCGAGCGTCGTGAGCGCGGTGCCGCCATAACTCATGAACGGCAGCGGCACGCCGACGACCGGCAGCACGCCGCTCACCATCCCGATGTTGACGAACGCATAGACGAAGAACGCGAGCGTGAGCGAGCCCGCGAGCAGGCGGCCGAACAGCGTCGCGCCCTGCGCGGCGATATAGAGCCCGCGTGCGATCAGCGCCATGTACAGCGTCAGCAGCACGAGCCCGCCGACGAGCCCCCATTCCTCGGAGAACACCGCGAAGATGAAGTCGGTGTGCTTCTCCGGAATGAATTCGAGGTGCGCCTGCGTGCCTTTCAGGTAGCCCTTGCCGAGCACGCCGCCCGAGCCGATCGCGATCACGGCCTGGATCGTGTGGAAGCCCTTGCCGAGCGGATCGGAAGTCGGGTCGAGCAGCGTACACACGCGGTGCTTCTGGTAATCGTGCATCAGCGGCCACTGCACTTCGGGCTGGCAGATGCGCTCTTCGAACACGGCGATCGAGCCGACCGCGATCACGCCCGCGACGAGCACCGGCACGATCAGCTTGAACGACAGGCCGGCGAGATAGATCACGAAGAAACCGGCCGCGAACACGAGCAGGCCCGTGCCGAGGTCGGGCTGCTTCGCGATCAGCCCGACCGGTACCAGCAGGATCCCGAACGCGACGATGAAGTCGTACCAGCGCAGCCCGCCTTCGCGGCGCTGGTAGTACCACGCGAGCATCAGCGGTGTCGCGATCTTGAGGATTTCCGACGGCTGGATCACGACGCCGACATTCAGCCAGCGCTTCGCGCCCTTCTTGGTCATCCCGAACAGCGCGACCGCAATCAATAGCGCGACCCCGAACGTGTAGAGCGGGACCGCGAAGCGCATCAGCGTCGTGGGCGGGATGTTGGCGATCACCCACATCAGCACGAACGTCAGCAGGATGTTGCGCAACTGGTCCTCGACGCGGCCGGGCATGTCGATCGCCGCGCTGTACAGCGTGACGATGCCGACGCACAGCAGCAGGAACACGATGAGGGCGAGCGGGCGGTCGAAGCCCGCGAACATCTGCTTGATCTTGTCGAGCCAGGCGCGCTTGTCGAATTGCATGCCTTTCTCCGTTAATGAGCGGTGCCGGCGTCCGCCGCCTTCGCGGGGGCCGTTGCACGGTGATTGTCGTCGCGCGGCGTGGCGACGAGCGGCTGCGCATCGCTGGCGGGCCGGCGTGGCCGGTGCGGGCGCCTGATCGGCGGCAGGCTCGCGGCCCTCGGCGCAGCGGCACCGGCGCTGGCCGGCGGGGCAGCGCTGGCGCTCGCGGCAGCCGCAGCTTCGGAGGCGGCCGCGGCCGATGCCGCTTCCGCCGCGCTGGCCGCGGTCGGAACGACCGGCTGCGGCAGCGCGGTGAAGCCGGCGGCGACGGCAGCCGGCTTGTTCGCGTCGCCGGTCACCGGTGCGTTGATGGGTTCGGTCGCCGACGCCGCGGCAGCCACGGCCGCGGCCTCGTTCTGCGGGTTCTGGCGGTCGACGAGGAAGAAGTCGAGCACGCGGCGCGCGATCGGGCCGGCGGCCTGCGCACCCCAGCCGCCGTTCTCGACAACCAGCGCGACGGCGATCTGCGGATGGTCGACCGGCGCGTACGCGATGAACAGCGCGTGGTCGCGCAGGTGCTCGGCGAGCAGGTGGCCCTTGTAGTTGGAGCCTTGCAGCGAGAACACCTGCGCGGTACCGGTCTTGCCGGCGGCGAGGTACGGCGCGCCGCGGAACACCTTGTACGCGGTGCCGGACGGGTTCTCGATCACGTTCTCCATCCCGCGCTTCACGACGTCGATGTCGGCCTGCTTGAGCGGGATCGTTTCGCTTTCCTTCGGCACGGTCAGGCGGCGCCCGCGCGTGATCGGATCCTCGACTTCCTTCACGAGGTGAGGCTTCATCACGACGCCGTTGTTCGCGAGCGTCGCGGTCGCGTGCGCGAGCTGCAGGATCGTGAACGAGTTGTAGCCCTGGCCGATCCCGAGGCTGATCGTCTCGCCGTCGAACCACTTCTGCTGCGCGGCCTTCTTGAACGCCTTCTTCTTCCAGTCGGTCGACGGCAGGATCCCGCGCGCCTCGCCCTGGATGTCGATCCCGGTGATCTGGCCGAAGCCGAACGGCTTCATGAAGTTCGCGATCGAATTCACGCCGAGGTCGCGCGCGAGCATGTAGAAGTAGGTGTCGTTCGACACCATGATCGCCTTGTTCATGTCGACCCAGCCTTGGCCCGAGCGCACGTCGTTGCGGAACGTGTGGCCGCCGAACGTGAAGTAGCCGGGATCCTGGAAGCCCCAGCCCGGCGTGCGCTTGCCGAGCGTCAGGCCGGCGAGCGCCATGAACGGCTTGTACGTCGAGCCGGGCGGATAGGTGCCGTGCAGCGGGCGGTTCAGCAGCGGCTTGTCGGTCGAGTTGTTCAGCTCGTCCCAGGTCTGCTGGTCGATGCCGTCGACGAACGAGTTCGGGTCGAAGCTCGGCGACGACACGAACGCGAGCACGTCGCCCGTCTTCGGCTCGATCGCGACCAGCGCGCCCCGCTTGCCGGCGAACGCCTGCTCGGCCACCTGCTGCAGCCCGATGTCGAGCGACAGCACGAGGTTGTTGCCGGGCGTCGCCTGCGTGCGCGACAGCGTGCGCACGGGCCGGCCGCCGGCCGTCACCTCGACTTCCTCGAAGCCCGTCAGCCCGTGCAGCTCGGTCTCGTAGCTCTGCTCGACGCCGATCTTGCCGATGTAGTCGGTGCCCTTGTAGTTGTTCGCGTCGCGGCGCGGATCGTAGTTTTCCTGATCGCTGTCGTTGTCGTCGCTCATCGCGTCGATGCGATCCTGGTCGCGCTTCGAGATCCGGCCGATGTAGCCGATCACGTGCGCGGCCGTCGTGCCGAGCGGATATTGCCGGAACAGCCGTGCGCGCACGTCGACGCCGGGGAAGCGGAAGCGCTGCGCGGTGAAGCGCGCGACTTCGGCGTCGGTGAGGCGGGTGCGGATCGGCAGGCTCTCGAAGTTCTTCGAGTCTTCCTGCAGCTTCTTGAAGCGGCGGCGGTCGCGCGCGTCGATCGGGATGATCTCGGACAGCTTGTCGATCGTGTTGTCGAGCGTGTCGTCGAGCTTCGACGGCGTGATCTCGAGCGTGTACGCCGAATAGTTCTTCGCGAGGATCACGCCGTTGCGGTCGGTGATGATCCCGCGGTTCGGCACGATCGGCGCGACGGAGATGCGGTTTTCCTCGGCCTGCAGCGCGTATTTGCCGTGCTGCATCAACTGCAGGTAGAAGAAGCGGCTCGCGAGCAGCCCGAAGCAGACGAACACGAACACGCCCGCCGCCGCGACGCGCAGGCGGAACTTCGAGAGCTGCTGTTGGGTGTCGTTGAATTCGGTCATGCGGCTAGGGTCTATCTGGCACGCGCACGCCGAGCGGGCGCGGGCGAGGTGCCGCCCCGGAACGCGGCGCGCGGCGGGCGTGGAGGCGGCGGGTATTCAAGGCAGGCCCCTGGCTCAGATGGGGCGCGTATCGTCCGGATCGACCGGGCGGCGTTGCGGCATCAGCAGCAGGTGGCTCGCGATCGGCCACAGCGCGGCTTCGACGAAGCCGTCGACCAGGTAGCGCCAGCCCGGGAACGCGGCGCCCATCACGAGGCGGATCAGGAACGGCACGAGCTGCGCGACGACCAGGAGCGGCGTGACGTACAGCACCTGCACGCCGATCGGCATCCACAGCACGCGGCGGTGGATCGTGATCGCACCATATGACAGCAGCGTATAGGCGAGCGCATGCTCGCCAAGCAGCCCCGCGTCATGCACGTCCATCAGGATGCCGAGCGCGAACGCGACGCCCATCCCGACCTTGCGCGGCTGGTGGATGTTCCAGAACAGCAGTACGAGCGCGACGAAGTCGGGCACGCCGGGCAGGCGGCCCCACGGCATCAGGTTCAGCAGGAACGCGGCGGCGAGGCTGAAGACGATGAAGTACGGATTGACCGGCTGCAGGATGTATTGCGGGCGATTCATCGCTGGGCTCCTGATTGCCCGGCGCCGGGCTTCGCGGGCGTGGCGGCGGGCTTGGCCGGCGCGGCCGGCGCCGCAGGCTTCGCGCCGGGCTGGGCCGCGGCGGCCGGCTTCGCGTTCGCGTCAGCCTTGTCGGCCTTTTCGCTCTTCTCGCCCTTCGCGGCGGCTTTCGCGCCTTTCTTGCCCTTCGTGTTCTTGTCGGCGGCCGGATCGGGCTCGGCCGGGCGCGGCGGGATGTCGTTCTGGTAATGCAGCACGAGCATCTGGCGCGCGCCGCGCACGGCGGCGATCGGCGCGCAGGTCACGCGCGCGAACGCCGTATCGGCGAGCTTGTCGACGCGCACGACCTTCGCGACCGGCAGGCCGGGCGGATAGACGCCGTCGAGGCCGCTCGTGACGAGCTCGTCGCCGACGACGAGATCCGCGCTGGTCGGCACGAAGCGCAAATCGAGCGAATCGCCCTTCGGCGTGCCGTAGATCACGCTGCGCAGGCCGGTGCGCAGCACCTGCACGGGAATCGCGAGATCGCGGTCGGTGACCAGCGTGACTTCGGACTGCAGCGGGAACACGCGCGTGACCTGGCCGACCACGCCGTTTTCGCTCACGACGGGCGCGCCGTTCTGGATGCCCTGCTGCGAACCCTGGCCGATCACGATCTTCTGCGTGAACGGATCGCTCGTGTCGTACTGGATCTCGGCCGGCGTCGATTGCGTCGCGATGTGCTGGCGCAGTTCGAGCACCGCGCGCAGGTGCGCGTTCTCCTGCGTGAGCACGGCGGCCTGGTTGGCTTGCGTGGACAGCTGCAGGTTGCGCTTGCGGAGGTCGTCGTTCTCGTGGCGCAGCGATGCGCCGGTGACGGCGATGTCGGCCGCACCCATGAACAGGTCGCGCGGCACGAGCGCGGCGCGCTGCAGCGGATAGAGCACGGTGCCGAGCACGCCGCGGACGATTTCGAGCGTGCTGAAGCGCGCGTCCGAGACGAGGAGCGCGATGGCGAGGGCAACGAAGAAGATGAGCCGCGCGAGCGCGGGCGGACCTTGCTTGAAGAGGGGCGGCGGACTGTATTCCATGGTCGGCGCCGGGCGCGAATGATCGGTTAAATGATGCTCAGACGCGCAAACGGCGCGGCGGTTCGTTCTAAACGAGCGAGCCGGCCACGCCGCGGTTGCGTCATGTCAGGGAACTGCCTGGACGATCACTCGTACGAGAAGATGCTGCCCAGCTTGTCCATGCGCTCGAGCGCCATGCCCGAACCACGCACGACGCAGGTGAGCGGATCTTCCGCGACGAGCACCGGCAGGCCGGTTTCTTCCGCGAGCAGGCGATCGAGGTCGCGCAGCAGTGCGCCGCCGCCCGTCAGCATCATCCCGCGTTCGGCGATGTCGGCGCCGAGTTCCGGCGGCGTCTGTTCGAGCGCGATCTTCACCGACGACACGATCTGGTTCAGCGGATCGGTCAGCGCTTCGAGGATTTCGTTGCTGGAGATCGTGAAGCTGCGCGGAATGCCTTCCGACAGGTTGCGGCCCTTCACTTCCATTTCCTTGACTTCGGAGCCCGGGAACGCGGAGCCGATTTCCTTCTTGATCGCCTCGGCGGTCTGTTCGCCGATCAGCATCCCGTAGTTGCGGCGGATGTAGTTGACGATCGCCTCGTCGAACTTGTCGCCGCCGACGCGCACCGAACCCTTGTACACGATGCCGCCGAGCGAGATCACGCCGACTTCCGTCGTGCCGCCGCCGATGTCGACGACCATCGAGCCGGTGGCTTCCGACACCGGCAGGCCCGCGCCGATCGCAGCGGCCATCGGCTCTTCGATCAGGTAGACCTGCGAGGCGCCGGCGCCGTGCGCGGCTTCCTTGATCGCGCGGCGCTCGACCTGGGTCGAGCCGCACGGCACGCAGATGATGATGCGCGGCGACGGCGAGAACATGCGCGACTCGTGGGCCGTCTTGATGAACTGCTTGATCATCTGCTCGGTGACGGTGAAGTCGGCGATCACGCCGTCCTTCATCGGGCGGATCGCCTCGATGTTGCCCGGCACCTTGCCGAGCATCTGCTTGGCTTCCTTGCCGACTGCCTGGATGGTCTTCTTGCCGTTGGGGCCGCCTTCCTGGCGGATCGACACGACGGAGGGCTCATCGAGCACGATGCCCTTGCCGCGCATGTAGATCAGGGTGTTTGCGGTGCCGAGGTCGATCGCGAGATCGTTGGAGAAGTAGCTGCGCAAAAAACCGAACATTCAGAATCCTGTTTCGCTCTGGGCCGGCCCTGCATAGCGAGCGCTGAGGGCGGCAGCGGAAAAAATAACAGCCTCGGGAAGCGTGGCGGAAGCGGCCGCCGCGGCGCACGAAGCTGCGAGTGATGTCTACCGGGGATCGCACGATGCACGCACGGCCTGCCGAAGCGGGGCGAAACGGTGCGGGAAAAGGCTGCCGGGTTTGGGTCGAACGCGTAATGATACCTTATAATTTCACGGTATTTGAATCGAAACGGGCGGTATTTTTGCCGCTTCGGCCCCGATTTTTGAGGGTGGGATCGCACCCTCCAACCCCCCGCCGCAGCGCTGCTTTCGATGCGCTGCGCAGCCTTGTTTTTCCGGTGATCGCATGGCCCTGACCCTGACCGATGTGAAACGCATCGCGCACCTGGCGCGACTCGAAATGGCCGACGCCGACGCCGAGCACATGCTCGGCCAGCTCAATGAACTCTTCGGCCTCGTCGAGCAGATGCAGGCGGTCGACACCGCCGGCATCGCGCCGCTCGCCCACCCGATCGAACAGATCCAGGCAGTCGCGCAGCGCCTGCGCGACGACGCCGTGACGGAAGTCGTCAATCGCGACGACAACCAGCGTCCGGCGCCGGCCGTCCAGGACGGCCTCTATCTCGTGCCGAAGGTGATCGAGTAAGCATTCGATGACAAGCGCGCCGCCGCTGCTGCGCCGCGCGCCACCCAGAATTCCCAGGAAAACCACTCAATGCACGCAAAAAGCCTGACCGAACTGCGCGCCGCGCTTGCCGCCAAGGAATGCTCGGCCGTCGAGCTCGCGCAGCTCTACCTGAAACGGATCGAAGCCGCGCGCGACCTGAACGCGTTCGTCCACGTCGACGCCGATCTCACCCTCGCGCAGGCGAAAGCCGCCGATGCCGAGCTCGCGCGCGGCGCGGGCGGCGCGCTCACCGGCCTGCCGATCGCGCACAAGGATGTCTTCGTCACGCGCGGCTGGCGCTCGACCGCCGGCTCGAAGATGCTCGCGAATTACGAGAGCCCCTTCGACGCGACCGTCGTCGCCCGCCTGCAGGCGGCCGGCATGGTCACGCTCGGCAAGACCAACATGGACGAGTTCGCGATGGGCTCGTCCAACGAGAATTCGGCGTTCGGTGCGGTGAAGAACCCGTGGGACACGAACGCGGTGCCGGGCGGCAGCTCGGGCGGCAGCTCGGCCGCGGTGGCCGCGCGCCTCGCGCCGGCCGCGACCGGCACCGACACCGGCGGCTCGATCCGCCAGCCCGCGTCGTTCGCGGGCGTGACGGGCATCAAGCCGACCTACGGCCGCGTGTCGCGCTACGGGATGATCGCGTTCGCGTCGTCGCTCGACCAGGGCGGCCCGATGGCGCAGAGCGCGTCCGACTGCGCGCTGCTGCTGAACGGAATGGCCGGCTTCGACGAGCGCGACTCGACGAGCCTCGAGCGCGACGACGAGGATTTCACGCGCCACCTCGGCCAGCCGTGGGCCGCCGGCAACGACGCGGGCAAGCCGCTCGCGGGCCTGCGCATCGGCCTGCCGAACGAGTATTTCGGCGATGGCCTCGCCGACGACGTGCGCGCGGCGATCGACGCGGCACTGAAGCAATACGAAGCGCTCGGCGCGACGCTCGTGCCGGTGTCGCTGCCGAAGACGGAACTGTCGATCCCCGTGTACTACGTGATCGCGCCGGCTGAAGCGTCGTCGAACCTGTCGCGTTTCGACGGCGTGCGCTTCGGCCACCGCGCCGCGCAGTACGGCGACCTGCTCGACATGTACAAGAAGTCGCGCGCGGAAGGCTTCGGGCCTGAAGTGAAGCGCCGGATCCTGGTCGGCACGTACGTGCTGTCGCACGGCTACTACGACGCGTACTACCTGCAGGCGCAGAAGATTCGCCGCATCATCGCGAACGATTTCCAGGAAGCGTTCAAGTCCTGCGACGTGATCATGGGCCCGGCGTCGCCGACGGTCGCATGGGATCTCGGCTCGAAGGGCGACGATCCGGTGCGGATGTATCTCGCGGATATCTACACGCTGTCGGTGAGCCTCGCCGGCCTGCCCGGCATGAGCGTGCCGTGCGGCTTCGGCGCGGGCGCGAATGCGAAGCGCCCGGTCGGCCTGCAGATCATCGGCAACTATTTCAACGAAGCCCGGATGCTGCAGGTCGCGGACGCGTTCCAGCGCGCGACCGACTGGCACAAGCAAGTTCCGGCAGGGGTGTAAGCATATGGCAACTCAATGGGAAGTCGTCATCGGTCTCGAGACGCACGCGCAACTGTCGACCGTCTCGAAGATTTTCTCGGGCGCATCGACGCAGTTCGGCGCCGAGCCGAACACGCAGGCCTGCCCGGTCGACCTGGCGCTGCCGGGCGTGCTGCCGGTGCTGAACCGCGGCGCGGTCGAACGCGCGATCCGCTTTGGCCTCGCGATCGGCTCGACCATCGCGCCGCGCAGCATCTTCGCGCGCAAGAATTATTTCTACCCCGATCTGCCGAAGGGCTATCAGATCAGCCAGTACGAGATTCCGGTCGTGCAGGGCGGCCGGATCACGATTCAGGTGCCCGCCAACGAGAAGGCCGGCAAGGAAGCGTATGAGAAGACCGTCAACCTGACCCGCGCGCACCTCGAGGAAGACGCAGGCAAGTCGCTGCACGAAGACTTCGCCGGGATGACCGGGATCGACCTGAACCGCGCGGGCACGCCGCTGCTCGAGATCGTCACCGAGCCGGAAATGCGCAGCGCGGCCGAGGCCGTGGCCTACGCGAAGGCGCTGCACGGGCTCGTCGTGTGGCTCGGTATCTGCGACGGCAACATGCAGGAAGGCTCGTTCCGCTGCGACGCGAACGTGTCGGTGCGCCCGGTCGGCCAGGAGAAGTTCGGCACGCGCGCGGAAATCAAGAACCTGAACTCGTTCCGGTTCCTCGAGGAAGCGATCAACTACGAAGTGCGTCGCCAGATCGAGCTGATCGAGGACGGCGGCGAAGTCGTGCAGGAAACGCGCCTCTACGATCCGGACAAGCGCGAGACGCGTTCGATGCGCAGCAAGGAAGACGCGCACGACTACCGCTACTTCCCCGACCCCGACCTGATGCCGCTCGTGATCGGCCAGGACTGGATCGAGCGCGTGCAGTCCGGGATGCCCGAGCTGCCGGCCGCGATGCAGCAGCGTTTCGCCGACGAATACGGCGTGTCCGCGTACGACGCAGGCGTGCTGACGTCGAGCAAGGCGATGGCCGCGTACTTCGAGGCCGTGGTCGCGAAGGCCGGCACCGCGAATGCGAAGATTGCCGCGAACTGGCTGATGGGCGACGTTTCGTCGCAGCTGAACCGCGACGGCATCGAAATCGACGCGATTCCGGTCTCGGCCGCGCAGCTCGCACTCGTGCTGCAGCGCATCGCCGACGGCACGATCTCGAACAAGATCGCGAAGGAAATCTTCGCGACGATCTGGGACGAGAAGGCCGACGACGAAGGGGCGGCCGACCGCATCATCGACGCGAAGGGGCTGAAGCAGATCTCCGACACCGGCGCGCTGGAAGCGATCATCGACGAAGTGCTCGCGGCGAACGCGAAGTCGGTCGAGGAATTCCGCGCGGGCAAGGAAAAGGCGTTCAACGCGCTGATCGGCCAGGCAATGAAGGCGACGAAGGGCAAGGCCAATCCGCAGCAGGTCAACGAACTGCTGAAGAAGAAGCTCGGCTGAGCATGACCGCGCGCCTGACCCGCGCATGACGACGGGCCGCCCCGAACCGGATCGGGGCGGCCCGTTGCGTTTGGTGGATGCGTTATCGTATGCACTACAGCGTCCAACGGAGGAACGAATGGCGAAACAACCGTCGCTCGACGATTTCCGCGTGCCGTACTGCACGCGCGAGAAGGAAGCCGCAGCATTCAAGCTCGATGCGTTCGACCCGGCCGCGAAGCCGTTCTCGTCCGGTTCGAAGGACGACGACCGCGCACGGCTGTCGGCCGTGTCGACCGAGCTCGACGTGCAGCAGGAGCGCCTGCACACGCAGCAGAAGAAGCGCGTGCTGCTCGTGCTGCAGGGGATGGATACCAGCGGCAAGGACGGCACCGTGCGCGCGGTGTTCCGCGAGGTCGATCCGCTCGGCCTGCGCGTCGTGCCGTTCAAGGCGCCCACGCCGATCGAGGCCGCGCACGACTTCCTGTGGCGCGTGCATGCGCAGGTGCCGGCCGCGGGCGAGCTCGCGATCTTCAACCGCAGCCACTACGAAGACGTGCTCGTGCCGCGCGTGCTCGACCTGATCGACACGAAGGAATGCGAGCGCCGCTACCGGCAGATCCGCGATTTCGAGACGATGCTGGTCGAGAACGGCACGACGATCATCAAGTGCTTCCTGCACATCTCGAAGGACGAGCAGCGCGCGCGGCTGCAGGCGCGTATCGACGATCCGGCCAAGCACTGGAAGTTCGACATCTCCGATCTCGACGCGCGCAAGCACTGGGACGCGTACCAGTCCGCCTACCGCGACGCGCTCGCCGCGACGTCCGCCGAGCATGCGCCGTGGTACGTGATCCCGGCGAACTCGAAGACGCACCGCAACGTGATGATCGCCGAGCTGCTGCTGCGCACGATGACCGACATGAAGCTGGAATTCCCGCCGCCGAAGCCCGAACTCGAAGGCGTGAAGATCCGCTAAGCTGCCCCCCTGAAAAACATCGAACTGAACGGAATCCGACATGATGCGAGTGATTACCGCCAACCTGAACGGCATCCGCTCCGCCGCGAAGAAGGGCTTCTTCGAGTGGCTCGGCGAACAGAACGCCGATTGCGTGTGCGTACAGGAAATCAAGGTCTCGGCCGACGACCTGCCCAGCGAATTCGTCGAGCCGCACGGCTTCAAGAGCTATTTCCACCACGCCGAGAAGAAGGGCTACAGCGGTGCGGGCGTGTACAGCCGCCGCGAGCCCGATGACGTGATCATCGGCTTCGGCAGCAGCGAATTCGATGCCGAAGGGCGCTATGTCGAGGCGCGCTACGGCAAGCTGTCGGTCGTGTCGGTGTACGTGCCGTCCGGCTCGAGCGGCGAAGAGCGCCAGCAGGCGAAGTACCGCTTCATGGACGAGTTCATGCCGCACCTCGCCGCGCTGAAGAAGAAGCGCGAGGTGATCCTGTGCGGCGACGTGAACATCGTCCACAAGGAAATCGACATCAAGAACTGGAAGAGCAACCAGAAGAATTCGGGCTGCCTGCCGGAAGAGCGCGAGTGGCTCACGAAGCTGTTCGACGATGTCGGCTATGTCGACGTGTTCCGCACGCTCGATCCGCGCCCGGAGCAGTACACGTGGTGGAGCAACCGCGGCCAGGCGTATGCGAAGAACGTCGGGTGGCGGATCGATTACCAGATCGCGACGCCGGGTATCGCCGGCACCGCGAAAAGCACGTCGATCTTCAAGGACATCAAGTTCAGCGACCATGCGCCGCTGACGGTGGACTACGACTACAAGAAGTGATGTTCCGCGAGTGACGTTCCGCGCTGCGCCGCGCGCGCAGCAGCCGGAGGCGAAAACGGGCCGCATGTCGAACATGCGGCCCGTTTCGTTTGGAGCGGCGATCGTGCGTGTCGCCTTCGGCGCTTACTGCTTGATCGACGCCATGTCGATCACGAACCGGTACTTCACGTCGCTCTTCAGCATCCGCTCGTAGGCCGCATTGATCTGCTGCATCGGAATCGTTTCGATATCCGACGTGATCCCGTGCTCCGCGCAGAAGTCGAGCATCTCCTGCGTTTCCGCGATCCCGCCGATCAGCGAGCCGGCGAGGCGGCGGCGCTTGAAGATCAGGTTGAACACCTGCGGCGACGGATGGTCGTGCTCCGGCGCGCCGACCAGCGTCATCGTGCCGTCGCGCTTCAGCAGGTGCAGGAACGGGTTCAGGTCATGCTGCGCGGCGACCGTGTTCAGGATGAAGTCGAAGCTGTTCAGGTGCGCGTTCATCTGCGCCTCGTCCTTCGAGATCACGACTTCGTGCGCGCCGAGCCGCTTGCCGTCCTCGATCTTCGACGGCGACGTGGTGAACAGCACGACGTGCGCCCCCATCGCGCGCGCCAGCTTCACGCCCATGTGGCCGAGGCCGCCGAGCCCGACGATACCGACCTTCTTGCCGGGGCCGACGTTCCACTGCCGCAGCGGCGAGTAGGTCGTGATCCCCGCGCACAGCAGCGGCGCGGCGCCGGCCGGGTCGAGCGTCTCGGGCACGCGCAGCACGAACGCCTCGTCGACGACGAGCTGCGTCGAATAGCCGCCGAACGTGATGTCGCCCGTCACGCGATCCTGGCCGTTGTAGGTGCCGACGAAGCCGTTTTCGCAATATTGCTCGAGGCCTTCTTCGCAGCTCGCGCAGGTGCGGCACGAATCGACGAGGCAGCCGACGCCGACCAGCTCGCCGACCTTGAAGCGCGTCACATCCGGGCCGGTCGCGGTCACGCGGCCGACGATTTCATGGCCCGGCACGACCGGATAGATCGTGTTGCGCCATTCGTTGCGGGCCTGGTGCAGGTCCGAGTGGCAGACGCCGCAGTAGAGGACGTCGATCTGGACGTCGAGGTCGCGCAGCGCGCGACGCTGGAATTCGAACGGGGCGAGCGGCGAGCGCGAATCGGTCGCCGCGTAGGCATAGGTAGTGCTCATGCGATGGGCTCCTTGTCCGGAAAGCATCCGGCGAAACAGACTGCCGTCGCATCATGTGGCGATGCGGCGAGGCAGGACGTCATCGTAAGGAGCGCGGCGCCGCAGTGAAATACCCGAAGGTCTGGAAGATTTGCCTATTCCTCTCGAACTGCATGCAAACAGCCGTCAAAACACGTTCAAGGTGCTACATTGCGAGCCAGATTCTCTTGCCGGACAGGACCACGCAGATGAGCTTCGAGCCCCTTTTCACCGACACGGGCGATCGTGTGCAGCGCCGCATGGTCGAGCTGCATACGCGCCTCGCGCCGAACGAGGGCGACACGCTCGCGGCGCTCGACGGCGTGCGCTTCATCCGCGTGAGCCGTCCGGCGCCGCGCATGCCCGTGTTGTACGAGCCGAGCATCGTCGTCGTGTGCCAGGGGCGCAAGCTCGGCTATCTCGGCGAGCGTTCGTTCGTGTACGACGCGCAGCAGTATCTCGTGCTGTCGGTGCCGCTGCCGTTCGAATGCGAGACCTTCGCGAGCCAGGACGAGCCGTTTCTCGCGATCTCGATCCGCGTCGATCTCGCGGTGATCGCCGAGCTCGCGATCCTGCTCGACGAGACGCTCGGTGCGCCCGTCAGCGAGCCGCTCGGCGTGGATTCGACGCCGCTCGACGCGCCGCTGGCGGATGCCGTGCTGCGACTGCTCGAAGCGCTCGCGTCGCCGCACGACACGCGCGTGCTGGGCCCCGCGATCATGCGCGAGATCGCGTATCGGGTGCTGACGGGCGAGCAGGGCGACGCGATCCGCGCGGCGCTCGTCCAGCAGCATCACTTCGGCCGCATCGCGAAGGCGCTGCGGCGCATCCATGCGGACCTGAAGGCCGATCTCGACGTCGAGACGCTCGCGCGCGAGGCGGGCATGAGCCTCGCGGTGTTCCACGCGCAGTTCAAGCACGTGACGGCGACGTCGCCGATGCAGTACGTGAAGGCCGCGCGGCTGCACCAGGCGCGGCTGATGATGGTGCAGGACGGCGTCGGCGCCGGTGCGGCGGCCTTGCGTGTCGGCTATGCGAGCGCGTCGCAGTTCAGCCGCGAGTTCAAACGGCTGTTCGGCCGCAGCCCGGGTGACGAGGTGCGCTGGATGCGCGAAAGCGGCGCCCGGCCGGTCGCGGCGGAGGTGGATGGGTAGGGCGGCGTCGCGAGCGGCCGCGCGGGTCGCTCAGCGCCGCACGACCTTGCGCCGCTGCGCGCTGATGCCCGCGTAGTCGGGCAGTGTGTCGACGCGTTTGCCCACGGCCTTCGCGTACAGCGGCATGAGATCCGGCAGGCGGTTCAGCAGGTCCTGACGGCGGGCGGTGCTGTACGGGTGCGTATAGATGAAGCCCGTTGCCTTGTTGCCACGTGTCGCGACCGCGAGCTTGTCCCACAACGTGATCGCCGCGCGCGGATCGAAGCCCGCACGGGCGGCGATGTCGCCGCCGATCACGTCGGCTTCGGTCTCGTCGGTCGGGTCGTAGTGGAGCGACTGCAGGCGTTCGCCGAGATTCAGTGCCTGCGGCAGCGGCTCGCCGACGCCGAACAGCGGCGGCAACGTGGCCGCGCGCAGCGACGTCTGCGAGGTCGCGCTGAAGTTGCTGCGCGCGTGTTCGCGCAGCGCATGCGCGATGCCGTGCGCGAGCAGTACGCCGAGCTCGTCGTCGTTCAGGCGGACGCGGTCGAGCAGGCCGCCGTACACGAGCACCTTGCCGCCCGGCAGGCAGGTCAGGCGAATGTCGCGCGAGCGGATCACGTTGACGTCCCACGCCCAGCTCTTCACGCGGTCGTTCCATTTCACCGAATACGGCGCGAGCTTCGCGACGATCGCGCGCAGGCGCTTCACGCGCGGCTGGTTCGCCGGCAGCAGGCGGTTGCTGTCGGCGGCCGCCTGCACGATCTGCGCGTATTCGTTCGCGGTGAGCTGCTCGAGCAGCGGCGACGGGATCAGCGTGCGGAAGGCAATGGCGTCGCCGTAGCGGACCTGCTGCGATGTCTGCGCATACGCCTTCGTCGATGCGGCGGCGCCGGTCGGCTGCGCGGGTTCGGCGGTGGGCGGCTGAGCAGGGGCGGCGGGCGTTGAATTCGCCGACGGTGAAGCAGCGGCCGGCGCGGAGCCTGCGGCGGTGTCGGTCGCATGGGCGAACCCCGCGGCGAGCGCCGCGGCGCCGACGCTCAACGAAGCCGCAACGCGCGCGAGGCGGTGCAGGCCGTTACTGCGCACGGCTGGCCTCGCCATTGCGGGCGGTCCCGTTCCACGGCGCGATCTTGAACAGCAGCAGCATGCCGGGAATCGCGAGCGCGGTGCACACGATGAAGTAGTCGAACCAGCCGATCTTCGCGACGATGAAGCCGCTCGCGGCCGACGCGAGCGTGCGCGGCACCGACGCGAGACTCGTGAACAGCGCGAACTGCGTGGCCGTATAGCGCGGGTCGGTCGTGCTCGCGATGTACGCGACGAACGCGGCCATCGTCAGGCCGGTGGTGAAGGTTTCGACGCCGTAGACGAGCGCGAGCGCGACCGTCATCGGGCTGAATTGCGGGGTGACCGCAATGCCGAACACCGACAGCACCGACGCGATCGCATGGCTCGTCGATACGGTGAAGTCGTAGAGCACCGCGAGCACGGGCGAGCCGGGGCCGAGCTGCGCGAGCCACGCGAAGCCGAGCGTCGACACCATCTGCAGCGCGCCGAAGATCCACAGCCCGCGGCCGATGCCGATCTTCACGAGCCAGACGCCGCCGATGATGCCGCCGGCGACGCTCGCGACGAGCGCGGTGGTCTTCGCGACGATGCCGATCTCGGTGCGCGAGAAGCCGATGTCGAGGAAGAACGACGTCGACAGCGTGGTGGCCATCGTGTCGCCGATCTTGAACAGGAAGATGAACGCGATGACGAGCAGCGCGCCGGCCCAGCCGTCGCGCTGGATGAATTCGCGGAACGGCAGCACGATCGCGTCGCGCAGGTTGCGCGGCGGCGCGCCGATCACTTCGGGCTCGCGCACCACGAGCGTCATCAGGATGCCAGGCAGCATGAACGCGCCGGTGAGCGCGAACACGACGTCCCACGGCAGGTGGTCGGACAGGATCAGCGCCAGCGAGCCGGGAATCAGCGCGGCGAGCTTGTACGCATTCACGTGGATCGCGTTGCCGAGGCCCTGCTCGGTGTCGCGCAGCAATTCGCGGCGGTACGCATCGATCACGATGTCGGCGCTTGCGCCGAAGAACGCGACGAGCGTGGTGAGCGCGGCGACCGTCCAGATCGAGTCGCGCGGCGACACGAAGCCGAGCGCGGCGATCGCGCCCGCGACCAGCAGCTGCGTGAGCAGCAGCCAGCCGCGCCGGCGGCCCGGCCGCCAGCCGGGCAGGCGCGGGACGTAGCGGTCCATCAGCGGCGCCCACAGGAACTTCCACGTGTACGGGAACTGGATCAGCGCGAACAGGCCGATTTCCTTCAGGTTCACGCCCTCGGAGCGCAGCCAGGCCTGCACGAGGTAGACGAGCGTGAAGAGGGGCAGACCCGACGTGAAACCGAGGAACACGCAGATCAGCATGTGCGTGTTCAGGTAGGCGCGCCAGCCGGGGTGATCCTCGTGAGCGGTGAGTGCGGGCGCCTCGTGTGGCGTTTTCGACATGGACTGGAACTGGATAGCGTTGACTGATTGCGGCGGCAGCGCAGGCGGCGGCGCGGGTCGTGCAGCGGCGGGGGGGGGGGGGGGGGGGGGGGGGGGGGGGGGGTGGGGGGGGGGGGGGGGGGGGGGGGGGTGGAAATATCGAGCGTGGCGGGGTGGTGCGGAGGCCGTCGAGTGTGTACTGACACTGCGCGGAGACAATCGACCGGAAATGCTCCGCAAGGTGGCGGCAGAAAGCAAAAAGCC
>NZ_JAIZQO010000019.1:0-106911 GCF_020419725.1 Burkholderia sp. AU38729
GATGAACGCGCTGGCGACGCTGTTCATCACGGCGGTGACGATCGGTGTGATCGTCGTGAACCGGATGATGATCGCGCGCGAGCGGCGCCGCATCGCCGACATGAAGGCGGCGTTCGCGGTGGCGTGACGCCCCGCTTCCGGCTTCAAAGATAACAAGCACTGCAGACAAGCAACACACGCCGCCCCAGGGGGGGCGCGCGATTCGATTCCGATTTGACAGGCGCACGACAAGGAGAATCCGCAATGAAGAAGAAACTGATCTGCCTGCTGGTGGCCGGCGCGTTACCGGGCATCGCGCTGGCCGACTCGACATCCGCCGAGATCAAGGCGCTGCAGGCGCAGGTCGCGGCGCTGCAGAAACAGATGAAGGCGATGCAGGCGCAACTGTCGGCGAAGGGCGGCCCCGCGACCGCACAGGCCGGCACGAAGGCAGGGGCTGGCGCCGCGCCGGCCGCCGTGGCCATCGACCCGGGCTCGCCGGACTACGGCAAGGCGCAGGCGACGCTGACCAACGACGAGGTCGGCGAAATGAAGCAGCAGATCGCGAACCAGCAGCTGAAGGTCGACTCGCTGACGGACGCGGCCAACACGGGCCCGCTCGCAGGCCTGTCGGTCACCGGCTACATCGATCCGACCTACATCTACAACCGCGCGGCCGGCACGTCGTCGTTCCTGTTCGCGAACCACGAGAACGCGTACAACTACTTCAACAGCACGTTCGGCGATCTCTACCTCGACATCAAGAAGACGTTCGGCGTCGGCCCGATGGCGCCGTCGGCGGAAATCACGCTGATGCCGAACCGCGGCAACGGCATCACGCTGCTGCAGAATTCGCGCGGCTCGATCACCGACAACCTGCTGAACACCGCGGTCATCAACGTGCCGATCACCGCCGAAACGACGCTGGTCGCCGGCCTGATCCCGAGCTTCGGCGGCTACGAGGTGCAGCAGTCGAACCAGATGCTCACGCTCACGCACAACCTGCTGTACGATTTCTCGGATCCGGGCAGCTACGTCGGGATCGGCGCGAACTACACGAAGGGCAACTGGGCGTGGAAGTTCTTCCTCGGCAACGAGCAGTACCGCACGTACGGTTCGGTCACGACGACGGGCACCAACGCGCTCGGCGATCCGATCACCACCAGCAACAAGGTGCCGACCTTCACCGCACGCGCGGACTACACGTGGTCGAGCGCGCTCGATCTCGGCGGTTCGTTCAACATCGGCCGCCAGACGCTCGCGAGCGCGATCGACCCAACCACCGGCGCGGTCCACTACGGCCCGGGCGGAGCGGCACCGAGCGGCTACGGTTCGTTCTTCTTCGGTGAACTCGACGCGACCTACACGCTCGCCGATATTCAATACAACGCGGAAGTCGACTACGGCCGTCAGCAGCATGCGGCGTTCAACGGCGGCCTCGCGCAGTGGTACGGCCTGTCGCTGCTCGCGCATCGCAAGTTCAACGCGCCGGTGGTCGGCCGGATGGGCGTGACGCTGCGCTACGACCTGCTCGCGAACTCGAAGAACGGCGGTGGCGGCGGCGGTATCGCGCTGAACGGCAACGGGATGGATCCGAGCAACGGCTTCGGTGTCGACGCGGACTGCCTCGCGCAGTCGAAGGCCGGCGGCGGCCTGGGCTTCGAATGCAAGGGCGCGGTGCGCCAGGATGTCGCGCTCGACCTGCTGTTCTATCCGACCCAGCAGATCACCGTGAAGGTCGAATACCGCCACGACTGGGCGAACAACAAGGTGTTCCTGCGCAACGACGGATCGTACGGCAAGTCCAACGATCTGCTCGCGACGCAGTTCATCTATTCGTTCTGACGCAGCCCGCGCGGGACGCCGTGCCGCACGCACGGCGTCCCGCGCCGTTTTTACCGGCCGGATGACGGTGCGCGATGCACCGCCGCCGGCTGCAACGAGGGAGCCGGATTCATGACGCAGTCTTTCACCCGCCGCGCCGATGCGCTCGCGCGCGACTCGTACTACGAAGCGACGGCCGTGCGCCCCGCCGTGGACGACCCCGTGCTCGACGGGACGATCGACGTCGACGTCTGTGTGATCGGCGCCGGCTTCGCGGGCCTGTCGACGGCGCTCGACTGCCGCGCGCGCGGGCTGTCCGTCGCGGTGATCGACGCGCACCGGCCCGGCTGGGGTGCGTCGGGCCGCAACGGCGGCCAGGCGATCACCGGCTTCGCGAAGGACGAGGAGATCGAGCGGCAGCTCGGCGCCGACGGCGCGCGCGCCGCGTGGTCGCTGTCGCTCGACGGCGTCGCGCTGATCGCCGAGCGGATCGCGCGCTACGGGATCGACTGCGACTTCACGCGCGGCTATCTGACGGTCGCGACGAAACCGCGCCGCATCGACGACCTGCACGGGTGGATGGACGCCGCAACGCAGCGCTGGGGCCATCCGTCGCTGTCGTGGCTCGACACCGGCGAGATCCGCGCGCGCATCGCATCGACGCGCTATCTCGCAGGCGTCTACGATCCGCTGTCGGGCCACCTGCATCCGCTCAAGTACTGCCTCGGCCTGGCCGATGCCGCGCGCCGCGAAGGCGTCGCGCTGTACGCGCATACGCCCGCGCTCGACGTCGTGCGCGGCGAGCGGCCCGTCGTGCGCACGCCGTCGGGCGACGTGCGCTGCCGCTTCGTCGTGTCGTGCTGCAACGCGGGCCCCGGCGGCGTGCTGCCGGCCGCGACGGCCGCCCGCATCGCACCGATCGCGTCATACATCATCGCGACCGAGCCGCTCGGCCAGGCGCGCGCCGATGCGCTGATCGCCCAGCGCGAAGCCGTGTGCGACAACAACTTCTTCCTCGACTATTTCCGGCTGTCGGCCGACCACCGGATGCTGTTCGGCGGCCGCGCGAATTCGGCCGGCGCGTCGCCCGCCACGCTCGCCGAAACGATCCGGCGCCGCATGGCCGGCGTGTTCCCGCAGCTCGGCGACGTGCGCGTCGACCATGCGTGGGGCGGCTTCGTCGACGTCACGCGCAACCGCGCGCCGGATTTCGGCGCGCTCGATCCGAACTTCTTCTACGTCCAGGGCTTCAGCGGCCACGGCGTCGCGCTCACCGGCATCGCCGGGCGCGCGGTCGCCGGCGCGATCGCGGGCGACACGCGTGCGTTCGACCTGTTCGCGCGCATGCGTCACCGGCGCTTCCCCGGTGGCGACGCGTGGCGGCAACCCGCGCTCGAACTCGGGATGCTGTACCACCGCGTGCGCGAGCTATTCTGAGCCAAACTCCTCCGTTATCCTGACCATGCAGACATTCGCCAACCAGCCGCACGTCGCGTCCTACTACGCGGCGACCGCCAACGATACGACCCGCCACGCGCCGCTCGCCGGCACGATCGATGCCGACGTGTGCGTGATCGGCGCGGGCCTCACGGGCCTGTCCGCCGCGCTCAACCTCGCCGAGCGCGGCCATTCGGTAGCCGTGCTCGAAGCGTCGCGGGTCGGATGGGCGGCGAGCGGCCGCAACGGCGGCCAACTGATCGGCGGGTTCGCGTGCGACATCGACACGTTCGGGCAATTCATGCCGGAAGGCGACGTGAAGCGCATCTGGGACATGGGGCTCGAAACACTGTCGCTCGTGAAGTCGCGCATCGCGCAGCACGACATCGACTGCGCGCTGGTGCCCGGCTACCTGACCGCCGCGAACACCGAGCGCGACGCCGACGGCCTGAAGCGCTGGCGCGACGAAGCCGCGAAGCGCTTCGGCTACGACCGCTTCCACTTCGTCGAAGCCGACGAACTCGGCGACTACGTGCAGTCCGAGCGCTATTGCGGCGGCCTGTACGACCCGGACAGCGGCCACCTGCATCCGCTCAACTACACGCTCGGCCTCGCCCGCGCGGCGACCGACGCGGGCGTGCGCATCCACGAGGACAGCTGCGTGACCCGCGTGCGCGACGTCGCGGGCGGGCATGTCGTCGAGACGAGCGGCGGCAACGTGCGCGCGCGCTTCGTCGTGCTCGCGTGCAACACCTTCGTCGGCACGCTCGCGCCCGCGCTGTCGAAGAAGATCATGCCGGTCGGCACCTACGTGATCGCAACCGAGCCGCTCGGCGACGCGCGCGCCGCCGCGCTGATGCCCGCGCGCGCGGCGATCTGCGACAGCCGCTTCGTGCTCGACTATTTCCGGCCGGCGCCCGACACGCGGCTCGTGTGGGGCGGCAAGGTCAGCTATTCGACGCGGGAGCCGCGCGATCTCGCGGCGGCGATGCGCGCGGACATGCTGAAGACGTTCCCGCAGTTGGCGGACGTGAAGGTCGACTACGCGTGGGGCGGCTTCGTCGACATCACGATGAACCGCGCGCCGCACTTCGGCCGCATCGCGCCGACGATGTATTTCGCGCAGGGGTTCTCGGGGCACGGCGTGAACACGACCGCGCTCGCGGGCAAGCTGATCGCCGAGGCGATCAACGGGCAGGCGAGCCGCTTCGACCTGTTCGACAAGATCCGCCATCGCGACTTCCCCGGCGGCGAGGCATTGCGCACGCCGGCGCTGGTGCTCGCGATGAGCTGGTACCGGCTGCTCGACGCGTTCGGCGTGCATTGACCGGGTCACATCAACGAGAAACGGCCGCGTCGAAGCGCAGCCGTTCCGTTGCCGCCGTGCGCCGACGCGCCCCCGCTAATCCGCCACCTTCTGCCGCATCGTCACGAACTCCTCGGCCGCGGTCGGGTGAATGCCGATCGTGTCGTCGAACTGCGCCTTCGTCGCACCCGCGCGAATCGCGATCGCGATGCCCTGGATGATCTCGCCCGCATCGCGGCCGACCATGTGCGCGCCGACCACACGCTGGCTGTCGCGCGCGACGACCAGCTTCATCAGCGTGCGCTCGTCTCGGCCCGACAGCGTGTGACGCAGCGCCTTGAACGACGTGCGGTAGATATCGACGTCGCCGTCGTACAGGTCGCGCGCGGTCGCCTCGGTGAGCCCGACCGTCGCGACCTCGGGCTGGCTGAACACCGCCGACGGCACCCATTCGTGATCGGCCGCGACGCGCGCCCCGCCGAACAGCGTGCGGGCGAGCAACCCGCCGTCGCGCGTCGCGACCGGCGTGAGCTGCGGTCGCGACGTGACGTCGCCGATCGCGTGGATCGACGGCACCGACGTCGCCGAATACGCATCGACGGCGATCGCGCCACGCGCGTCGAGCATTACGCCCGCTTCCTCGAGCCCGAGGCCGTCGACGTTCGGCACGCGGCCGGTCGCATACAGCACCTGGTCGTACGGCCCGTGCCGCGCAGCGCCGACGCGCACGCTCAACGTGCCGTCGTCCGCGCGCTCGATCGACTCGATCACCGAGCGTGCATGGATCGTGACGCCCTGTTTCGTCATCTCGTCGGTCAGGAACTGGCGCACGTCGTCGTCGAAGCCGCGCAGGATCTTCTCGCCGCGATAGAACAGGTCGACGTGGCTGCCGAAGCCGTTGAAGATGCCCGCGAACTCGACCGCGATATAGCCGCCGCCGACCACCGCGATGCGCCTGGGGCACGCGGCAAGCGACAGCGCCTCGCGCGACGTGATCGCATGCTCGATGCCGGGCCGCGCCGGCATCGACGGGCGCGAGCCGGTCGCGATCGCGATGTGGCGCGCGCGGATCGTGCGTTCGCCGATCGCGACCGTATGCGCATCGACGAGCGTCGCGCGCCCCACGTGCATCTCGACGCCCGATTGCCGCAGCAGGTTGATGTAGATGTCGCTGAGCCGGTTGATCTCGCGATCCTTCGCGGCGATCAGCGCGGGCCAGTCGAGCGTGCCGGCGCCGAAGCGCCAGCCGAAGCCCTTCGCGTCCTCGACTTCATGCGGGTAGTGCGATGCGTAGACGAGCAGCTTCTTCGGAATGCAGCCGCGCAGCACGCAGGTGCCGCCGATCTGCTCTTCTTCCGCTATGCCGACACGCGCGCCGTATGACGCGGACATGCGTGCGAGCCGCACGCCGCCCGAGCCGGCGCCGATGACGAACAGGTCGTAGTCGAAATCCATCGCATTCCCTCATCGCAGTTCGGATGACGGCACGATAGCAAGAATCCGGGATGCTTGCGGCGCACGGTGCAGCCCGGCGCGCGCCCCATAAAAAACGGCGAGAGACGTTGCCTCTCGCCGGTCAAACCAGCTGCCGGGTGTGTCATGCGTCACCGATCGACCGCATGCCCGACCTGCCGGCTGCGCGGCACCGGTCCGCCCGGGCGCGCGAAGGGCGCGCCCACGGACGGACCAGCCGCCATGCTCATGCCTGCGACGTGTCGCTGCCGTCCGTCGCCTGCGTGTCGTCTGCAGCCTGTTCGGGCTGGTCTTCCTTTTTCTTCTCGAGCATGCCTTCGATCGCTTCCGCACCCTTGAAGCCGGCGACGGCGGCGGCCGCCTTGGTCAGCAGGCCCGCATCCGGATCCAGCTTTTCCGCGCCTTCGACAGCCGCGACCGCGCCAGCGATTTCACCCACGGTGTTCAGGATACCCATCGTCATCCCCTTTCAAGAAAATCGTGAGCGCATCGTCCCACGAAAAAAACCGGCGGACCGCGATTGTCATCACCGGATACACAAGTTACGCACCAGGCCGGCCGCACTCGCCGAGCGCAACCGGAACGACGCACGCGCGCGCCAGGCGGCACGCAACGGGCGATGCACGCAGCGTAGCGGAAAGCCTGCGCGCGCACTGTAAAAGTATGTTCTGGATTGCCGACGAAACCCTTACGGCGCGGGGGTCTCGTGATGAAGCATTCGCCGAATAGTCGTGCGCGCGTATGAAGCTCGCATGACGAAAAAAAAGAGGCGCCTCGCGGCGCCCCTTCGATGCAGGCCGGACGACTGCCGGCCGATGCGTTCCGACGTTCGTCAGAAGATATTGCGCAGGCCGATCGCGATGCCGGTCTGGTTGCTGCGACCCGGCAGCTCGACGTTCGCCGCGCCGTTCGTCTTGTTGAAGTCGACGGTGCCGTAGACTTCCGTGCGCTTGCTGAGCGCGTACTCGGCGATGCCGACGATCGCGTAGCGGTTGCCGCTCGCGAGCGTGCCATTGGTGGTCATCGCGTTGCGCATGTGGTCGTAGTAGAACGCGCCCGTCAGCGTCAGCGGCGCGCTGACCTGCCAGCTCACGCCCGCGAACGGGCCGTCGTCGATCCGGCCGGTGCCCTTCGCGACCGGAATCGTCTGCTGTGCGAGCAGGCTGTCGACGAAGCCCGTGTCGTCCTTCGAGCGCAGGTAGCCCGCGTAGATCTTCGCCTTGCTGAACGCATACACGACGTTCGCGTGGTAGATCGTCTGCTTGCGCGCCGAGTTGTCGCTGTTCTGCTGCGCGCCGGCCGCGATGCTGAGCGGGCCCATCACGTACGACAGCGACACGCCCCACGCATTGCCCTTGCCGAGCGAACCCGGGATCTGGCCCGAGAAGCCGCCCGCGCCGGTCGATTCGTAGTTGGTGCCGGTCGAGTACATCGCCTTCGCGGTCAGGCCGTCGAACTTGCCCGTGTACTTGATCTGGTTGTCCGCATACAGGCCGCCGCCGAGTGCGACCGGCAGCCATGCGTTTTCGAGGTAGTTGCCGACCGTCAGCGGATCGTAGGTATCCGACAGCAGGTCGAACAGCGGCGTCTTCTGGCGGCCGAGGGTCACCGTGCCGTACGGGCTCTGCAGGCCGACGTACGCTGCGCGGTTGAACAGGCGGCCGCTGTCGGCGAACGCGCCGTTCTGCAGGTTCACGCCGCTCTCGAGGTTGAACACGGCCTTCAGGCCGCCGCCGAGGTCTTCCGTGCCGTAGATGCCGAAGCGGCTGTTCGTGATCGCGCCGTTGGTCATCGACAGCAGGCCGTCGTTCTTGGCGTTGGCGTTGGTCAGGTAACGGATGCTGGCGTCGGCGACGCCCCAGAGCGTGACCGAGCTTTGTGCGGCCGCGTACTGGCTGGCAAATGCGAGCGCGGCGCCCCCTGCGATGGCTGCGAGTCGGGTGGTCTGCTTCATGAGCTTTCCCTTTTGTAGGTGTCTCCATTCATGGCCGGCCGCGTGCGCAACCGGGTGGCGATCGCTCACGTTCTTGGCGCGCGCGATGTGGGCTGAATCATATGACGAGTGCAATCGCTGAAAGAAATTGAAATGCGCGGCAATCGCGCGATTGTCGTCCGGGAACAACGGTTCGCGCGGCGGGCCCGCCCGCGCGGCGCGGCGCGGCGCGGCGCGGCGCGGCGCGGCAAGGTTCGGCAAGGTTCGGCGATGGTGCGGTGGTCACGCCGATAGTGGCGAAATGGTCGGCGCGATCGGTGCAGCGGGTTGCGGGTTGCGGGTTGCGGGTTGCGGGTTGCGGGTTACCGCCCGCCGTCAGGCCGTTTGCGTCGCCCCGTCGCTGCTGTCGCCCGCGTCGTCGTTACCGCCCTCGCCGCCCGCACCGCCGTTCCCCGCGCGGCGCCACGCGCGCCGCACGATCTCCGCGAACGCGCCGACGAGCAGCAGCACGGCGCCCCACAGCGCGACCTCCGGCGCGAGCCGCGTGACGAGGCCGCCGACCACCGCGCCGGCCAGGAAGCAGAAGCTGATCGTCGCGAGCAGCGCCGAGTCGTGCAGCGCCCCCGCGTCGTAGCGCGGGATCAGCCCGACGAACAGCTTCTGCGCGGCGCGCCGCAGGTTGCCGGTGGTCATCACCGACGTGTACGACAGTTCCTCGAGATGGGTGAACGACAGCGTCTGCAGCGTCGCGACGAACGAAATGCCCGGAATCAGCCACGCGCTCGACGCGCCGACGAGGCCGCTCGCGGCGACGCCGAGAAAAGCGATCTCGACGAGCAGGCTCGCGAACGCCGTGTGCTTCATCCAGCCGCGCTGCGCGGCAAGCCCGAGCAGGTGCGCGACGAACACCGCGAGCGTGAAGCCGACGAGCGGCGGCACGTGATGCAGCGCGGCGGCCCAATCGCCGGCCGACAGGTTGATGCCGAGCAGCGCGACGTTGCCGGTCATCGTGTTCGCGAACACGTGGCCGTGGCCGACATACGTGTACGCGTCGAGGTAGCCGCCGGACAGCGTCAGCAACGCGGCGACAGTGAGATTGCGGCTGGCGCCGTCGAGATCCATCGAGCCTCCCGTGAAGATTCGCGCCAGTATGGCGCACGGGCGGTCAAAGTGCGCCGGTCATTGCCCGATGCCCGTGAGCCCGATCAGCGCGCCGCCCGCGAGCAGCCACAGCGGATGAATGCGCGTGCGCCACGCGAGCACCGCGCACGCGGCCGTGATGCCCCACTGGATCGCGGTGCGGTTCGACGCCTCGGAGATCAGCACCGCGCTCGCCGCGACGAGCCCGGCGGTGACCGGCATCATCCCCTGCTGCACGTAGCGGCGCCACGGCCGGTCGCGAAAGCGCTCCCACGCGTGCAGCGCGAGCACGGTGACGATCGACGACGGCCCGAACTTCGCGAGCGACGCGACCAGCAGCCCGCTCCAGCCGGCCACGTGCCAGCCCACCAGCGACACGATCATCATGTTCGGCCCGGGCGCCGCCTGGGCCAGCGCGAACAGCGCGGTGAACTCGTGCGCGCTCATCCAGTGATGGACGTCGACGACCTGCCGCTGCATCTCCGGCAGGATCGTGTTGCCGCCGCCGAACGCAAGCAGCGACAACTGGCTGAAGATCGTCGCGATGGCGATCAGCGTGTCGGTCATGGCCGGCCTCCTCGCCGCGCGTCGCGCGCCGCGGCCGGCGCCGGCTGCGGCGTGCCCGCGTCGCGGCGGCGAGACGCGAACCACACGCTGACGGGCGTCAGCACGAGCATCGTGGTCAACAGCGGAATGCGCAGCACCGCGATCGCGACGAACGCGAGCACCGCGATGCCGGCTGCCGCACGTGCATGCCGCAGCGGCTTCAAGACCTTCACGGCCATCGCGACGAGCAGCCCGGCCGCCGCCGCGGCCAGCCCCGCGAACAGGTGCTGCACGCGCGGATCGTTCTGCGTCTTCGCGTACAGCACGCCGAGCGCGACGACGACGAGCGTCGGGCCCGCGATCAGCCCGAGAATGCCGGCGAACGCGCCGGCGACGCCGCGAAAGCGCATGCCGACGGCCACCGACAGGTTGATCACGTTGCCGCCCGGCAGGAACTGGCACAGCCCGAGCAGATCGGTGAATTCGTCGGCGGAGAGCCACTTGCGCTCTTCGACGATGGTGCGCCGCGCGAACGGCAGCGCGCCGCCGAACGACATGAGGCCCAGCGACAGGAAACCGGTGAACAGCTCGGCGAGGCCGACGCCGCGGGGCGAGGCGGCCGGCGGCGGCGCGGCCGGCGGAGAAGCGGATTGCATGGGGTTCCTTATCAAACGGTGAACCGAGGTTACCGCCGTTCGGCATGCCGGCAAAACGATTTTATCGGCGCGCCCTTGTGATCTAGAATCACAAGCATGGCACGCGATCTCCCGCCCTTTTCCGCGCTTCGGGCCTTTGAAGCCGCGGCACGACATGAAAGCTTCAGCGCCGCCGGCGACGAGCTGCATGTGACTCACGGTGCCATCAGCCGGCAGATCGCCGGGTTCGAGGCCTGGCTCGGCAAGCCGGTGTTCCACCGCTACGGCAAGCGCGTGAAGCTCACCGACGAAGGCCGCCGCTACCTCGACACCGTGCGCGCGGCGTTCGACAGCATCGCGCTCGCGACCGAGCAGTTGCGCAACACGGGCGCGGCACGCGTGCTGCGCATCAATGCGCTACCCACCTTCGCGATGAAATGGCTGCTGCCGCGCCTGTCGCGATTCCAGCGCGACGTGCCGAACGTCGAGCTGAAGCTGTCGACGTCGAATGCGCCGCTCGATACGCTCGACGGTTTCGACGTCGCGATCCGCCGCGGCCCCGGCCACTGGCCGAACTGCACGAGCGGCCACTTCCTCGACGAAAGCGTGATTCCCGTCTGCAGCCCCGCGCTGCTCAAGCGCGTGCCGATCGCGCGCGCGGACGATCTCGCGCGCCATGTGCTGCTGCATTCGGATACGCGGCCGGAAGGCTGGCGCGACTGGTTCGCGGCGGCCGGCGTGGCGATGAAGGGGCGCAAGCGGCAGTCGTTCGACCACTTCTACCTGGCGCTGCAGGCGGCCGTCGACGGCCTGGGCGTCGCGCTCGGCCCGTTGCCGCTGATCGACGATGAGCTCGCGAGCGGCCGGCTGGTGATGCCGCTGGAGGGGCCGCGCATCGCGACGCGCAGCTACTGGTGGATCGCGCCGCGCGCACCGGCGGACGATCCGCTCGTCGCGCAGTTCTGCGCGTGGCTGCAGACGCAGTCGAACGTCGGCGCGTAGCGCGTCGACGGTCGACGCACAAGATGACGCGGGCGGCGGCACACCGCCCGCCGAACGCTCAGACCACCGGGCCCGGTTCCTTTTCCTTGCGCAGGATCGCGTACAGGATGATCGCGCCGAACGTCGCGGTGCCGATCCCGCCGAGCCCGAAGCCGCCGATCTTCAGCGAGAAATCGCCGGCACCGAGCACCAGCGTGACGGCCGCGACGATCAGGTTGCGGTTGTCGGAGAAGTCGACCTTGTTGACGACCCAGATCCGCGCGCCCGTCACCGCGATCAGCCCGAACACGACGATCGACACGCCGCCGAGCACCGGGCCCGGAATCGTCTGGATCACCGCGCCGAACTTCGGCGAGAAGCCGAGCACGATCGCGATCACTGCGGCGACCGCGAACACGAGCGTCGAGTAGATCCGCGTGACGGCCATCACGCCGATGTTCTCCGCGTAGGTCGTCACGCCCGTGCCGCCGACGCTGCCCGACACGATCGTCGCGAGCCCGTCGCCGATGAATGCACGGCCCACGTAGCGATCGAGGCTCGCGCCCGTCATCGCGCTGACGGCCTTGATGTGGCCGAGGTTTTCCGCGACCAGGATCACCGCGATCGGCGCGAGCATCAGCATCGCGTGCGGATCGAACACCGGCGCGCGAAAGCTCGGCACCCCGAACCAGGCCGCCTGCCCGACGATCGAGAAATCGATCGGCTTGCCGAGCCCCATCCCGTTGGTCGCGACCGCGTAGATCGCGTAGGCGATCACCAGCCCGACGAGGATCAGCAGGCGCTGCACCATGCCGCGCGAGAACACCGCGACGCCGCCGACGCACAGCACGGTGACGAGCGCCATCACCGATTCGAAGGTCGATGCGGACACGCCCTTGACCGCGATCGGCGCGAGGTTCAGCCCGATCACCGCGACCACCGCGCCGGTCACGACGGGCGGCATCAGCGTCTCGATCCAGCGCGTGCCGATCGCCTGCACCAGCAGGCCGAGCGCGACGTACACGACGCCGCACGCGACGATCCCGCCGAGCGCGACCGGGATGCTCGGGTTCGGGCCGCTGCCGCCGTAGCCGGTCACCGCGATCACCAGGCCGATGAACGCGAAGCTCGAGCCGAGGTAGCTCGGCACGCGGCCGCCGACCAGCACGAAGAACAGCAGCGTGCCGACGCCCGACATGAAGATGCACAGGTTCGGGTCGAAGCCCATCAGCAGCGGCGCGAGCACGGTCGAGCCGAACATCGCGACGACGTGCTGCACGCCCATCGCGACCATCTGCGGCCACGCGAGGCGCTCGTCGGGGCCGACCACGCGCGAGGCCGCGCCGGTCGATTGCACCCGCCAGCGCGGGAAGTAGGAATCGGACATGGGGAAAAGGGCTCCTGTCGATCGCCGGCTGCGGAGGATGCGCCGGTCTGGAATCTGGCGCGAGTTTACGGAGCGGAAATGGGGCTGGCAAGCGGCGGACGCGCACGCGGCAGCCGAACGGCAGCCCTGCAGATTCGAACTCGTCCAATTCACGGCAGGGGTCGCCCGCCCTAGAGTATCTGGACTGCCTCGCTGTGAGCGTGGCGGCACGGATCCATCGAGTTCAAACAGTAGCTCAACACGAGAAAGCCTGCATCACAGCGTGCGGCCCGCTTGTTCCGGAACAGCGGAGAGCGGACGCGTCCGAATGCCAATAAAAACTGGAGAGACGGGAATTGATAATCGAGGAAATATCGCGATGGGACGAAATCGAACAATCGATTTCCGCGCTGAGAAAGCGCGTCGTAATCGACTGCGGCCACGTTTCAGTGCGCCGCGACCACCAGGGTTTCTCGTTCGGCGGTCGCGGAGGGCCCAGCGCGTCGACCTTGCAGACATTTGAACTCGGCGTAGCACTGCGCCGCCGACTGGCGGCCGAGGGCCGCGAGGCGACACTCAGCCTGTGCCTGTCCGATACCTCGCGTCTACTCGGCGACAGCATGGGACGTGCGGATCTGGTGTCGGCCATTGCAGAACGGCGCTGGTCCGCGATTTTGCCCTCCGAATATCTGCATCGGCTTTCGCAGGACGAATTCGATCAGACAACCGTGTCCCTGCAGACGAGAAACAGCAATCGTTTTTCCGGAGCATTGAAGAAATTCAAGACCGCGGCATCACGCAGCGGGTCGTCCGAAGTCTTTTACCGGGAATCCGGAAGCCTGCTGCTGTCGAGTTTCGACGGCGACCGCCTGGCCGTCAGCACACCGTTTCTGACCGAATGCGCGAACGAAGACGCCTATTACGAAAATTCCGACTGGAGAAACCCGGGCTATTTCGATCGCGAAGAAGACATCATCGCGAGACCCATGACCCGTCTCCTGAGAAGCGGCTTTATCAGCCTGTACGAAAAGAGCTCCGGCATTCTCTGCCCGGCCACCTATGGTGGATTGCTGCTCAATTTCGATGAATCCAGCGACCACATCTGCATCTATTCGCGCCGTGATGATCCGCATATCGGCGAAAAAATCCTGCGCGGCGTCATCGCGGCCAATGCGGTCAGCCGCGACATGTCGCGGACCTTCCTGCAGATCGTATTTCCTGAAATCTCGCGGATGCCGGAAACCTCGCTGCTCGACTCGTCCCGCTTGAAACGATCGGACATGTCATGGGCCCGGTTTGCGAGCGCACTGGAGTTACGGGACGTCTTCAGCCGCATGGAGCCGTATGTGGAACGGAAAAACTCGGAGGACACGCCAGCATGAACAAATACTTCGATCATGCTGCATCAATGGAGGTCTCCGCCAAGGCCTGGCTCGATACGCTGTCCAGCTATGGGCCCGGCAATCCGTCCAGCGCGCACGGCGCGGGTGAGCAGGCGCGCCGCATCATCAGCGACACCCGTCACCGGATCGCCGCCTGCCTCGGATGTCGCGCCGAACGCATCTATTTCACGTCAGGCGCCACTGAATCCGCCAACCTTCTGATCCAGGGATATCTGTCGACGCTGCGCCGCAAGGAAAGCACCCGTTCGGAGATCGTCGTGTCGGCGGTCGAGCATCCTGCCGTGTATCAGACGGTCATGTCCATGAAGAAGCAGGGGTACACCATCCGCGAACTGCCGGTGAACCGTCACGGCGTCGTCACGAGCGCGCATGTCGATGCGGCGGTCAACGAGCACACGGCGATGCTCTGCCTGATGGCCGTCAACAACGAAACGGGCGCCATCCAGCCCATCAATGAAGTCGCGCGCGCCGTCAAACTCGCCGATCCCGACATCCTGGTCGTGTGCGACGCAGTGCAGCATTTCGCCAAGTTGAACTGGCAGATCGACCTGGACGTCGTCGACGCCCTGTTCATGTCCGGCCACAAAATCGGCGCCGACAAGGGAGTCGGCTGCTTCTACCTGAATGGTCAATTCAAGCTCACGCCGCTCATGTACGGGGGCGCCCAGGAACAAACTTACCGCCCCGGCACCGAGAATGTATTCGGCATCGGCCTGCTCGGCGCCGCACTCCGGGAGGCAACGCGCGCGTCCGCAGACAAGCTCGCGCACGTCGGCGCGCTTGGCGAACGCCTGACTAACGGATTGACCCAGGCCCGCATCGCCTTCAAGCGGTTGGTCCCCGCGGCAGACGCATCGGCCTACATCCTGGCGCTGGCCTTTCCTGGCGTGCCGTCACGGCAAATGGTCGCGGATCTGGCTGCGTCGGGATATTGCGTTTCGCAAGGGTCCGCATGCAGCAGCCATTCACTGGAGCCGTCCCGGGTGCTGTCGGCGATGCGCGTGCCGCCCGAGCACCTCAACTCACTGATTCGCATTTCCTTTTCGCCGAACCACACCATGCAGGACATCGACGAGCTCGCGAGGCACATCGTCGAAATCTGCTACGCGCGCAGCGACGCCTGACCGCCGGTAATCCACAGCGTGCGTGAACGGCAACGGGCGCGCGCGCCACGAGAGGAGCAAACCCATGAAGGTTCTCATCATCGAGCCGTGCTTCTTCGGCCTCGGTTACATTCAGGCGGCCCGTGCGTTAGGCCTGGAATGCTGGGCGGTAACCAGCGACGCCACGTATCCCGATCAGTACGACTATCGCGATCAGGTGCGTGGTGTGCTGGTGTGCCCGGTAAACGACGCGCACGCCGTCAAGCACGCGCTGGACGAAGCGGACCTGCTGTCCACCATCGCGGCCGTGGTCGCCGGCAATCAGTTCGTCACCGTGACAGCCGCGAAACTGGTCGCCTTGCTGGGACTGCGCGGCGTCCCCGCGCTCGCGGCCGAATGCGGCGTCCACAAGGATCTCGCACGGCACGCGTATCGGGAGGCGGGGGCGCCGTCGCTCGACTATGCACTGGTCGCGACCCTGGACGACGCGCAAGCCGCGGCAGCCCGAATCGGCTACCCGCTCGTGATCAAGCCGACCAGCAGCGCGTCGAGCAAGGGGGTCACGCTGCTGCAAGACGAGACCGCGCTCGAACCGGCGTATCGGCAGTTGCAGCAAACGGACTTCGGCATGTTCGGCCTGGCACGCCGTACCGAGTACCTGCTCGAAGCGTTCGCGGACGGTCGTGAGTTCAGCGTCGAGCTGGCGCTGGTCGACGGAACCGTTCGGTTTGCCGGCGTAACGGAGAAATGGGTGACGTCACCGCCGTCCTTTGTCGAGATCGGTCACGTATTCCCCGCGCGCCTCCCCGCGCGGCAACGCCAGGCACTGCTCGACGCAGCCCGCTCCGCGACGCAGGCGCTCGGCCTGGATACCGGCGTATTTCACATCGAGTTGCGCTGGACTTCGACTGGCCCCCGCATTATCGAGACCAACCCGCGCCCCGGTGGCGATCACATCACAACCCACCTGGTCCCGCTCGCAACCGGCATCGATCTGTTCAAGCTCCACCTGCGAGCGCTGCTGGGTGATGCCGAAACAACGCCCACCGCTCGAAACGCGGCGGCGGCCGTGGGGTTCGTCGTTGCCCCGCGCGAAGGCGTGCTGGAAGCGCTCGACGGTTGGGACGACGTCACTCGGCGCGACTACGTCGTCCATTGCGGGCTGGAAAAGAAACCGGGGGACCGCATTCGTCCACCCGAAAGCTCCGCTGACCGGATCGCATTCGTTATCGTGACCGGTGACACGGCCGATATCGCGGCCGACCGGGTACAGGCGGTGCTGGGCGATGTCGTCGTCAGGATCGCGCGATGAATCGACCGCTGCTTACGCTGCTCGCCTTTCACGCGCTCGACAAGCTCCTGTTCTTCTCGATTGCGCCGAACAAACCCATTTCCGCCTGGCAGGCAGGCTGGCTGGATGATTCGGGGCTCGCGCTGTTCTTCGTGATCCAGATCTTCTGCTACCGGCTCTTCCCTTTACTGGGTGGATTCCTCGCGGACCGGTATTCGAAACGCTCGACGCTCGCCTTCGGCTCGCTGCTACAGGCGCTCGGACTGGCGGCACTGTGTCAGGCCACCTCGTCGCAAGCGCTGTTCTTCGCGGGCGGACTGGTCGGAATCGGTGGAGGGCTCCTGAATCCGGTCATTTATTCGATGCTGAGCCAGGTATCAGGCCCGGCCGGCAGCCGCGCTTTTTCCACGCACTATTTGTTGATCAACGTCGGGGCGCTGGCCGGCCCGCTTGTCCTGTGGCCTGCTTTCGGCAACGCATGCCTGTGGCTCCTGCTCCCGGCTGGCGTCGCACTGGTGACCGTACTCGCGTCCTCGGCAGAATCGCGCGCGATACCGGCACCGCATCGATCCGCGTCCTGGTTCGCACCGCTGCACGACCCGATCTTCCTGAGGGTGTTCATCCTGTTCAGCGCGATCTGGGCGTGCTACACGATGATCTTTTCCAGCGCCCCCCTGATTGCAGCCGAACTCGGGTTACGCACGCAAGGCAACGTCTGGCTGGGCGTGAATTCGGCCACGGTCCTGCTCGCGTACCTGTGGACGCTGCGCCGCCCGGCAAGGGCCGGTATCTCCTGGTCCAGTGTGACGGCCGGACTCGCGCTGACCACCGTCGGCGTCACGCTGGTGGGAACAGCACCCGCCGGCTGGATCGTCGGCGTGGGCATTGTCGTGTTGAGCATCGGCGAACTCCTGTCGATCCCGGTGCTCTACCACCTGGTTTCCGAACACGCACCCGCGCATGCACGCAGCCGCTACTTTGGCTTTATCTGGGTCGCGGGCGCGTTCGGGGAGGCCGGCGCGCAAGCGCTGCTTTGGGCGTTTCCGCAGCCGCGCGCCGTCTGTATCGTGGCGGCCGCGATGCTGGCGATCGCCACCCTGACGACGACGCGCAAGGTCAAGGTTCGTGCGGCCGAAATCAATGCCACTGATAGTCGCGAGCTGTCGACGTCCCAGCGCGCGACCTGATGCAGCCGCCGCCCGGGCAGACACTCGACCGGCCGGCACGCCGGCCGCGACGCAAGCGGGCGCTCACATCGCAGCCGGCGCGGCGGACATCAGGGGTTGATGTACTGGAACAGCGACAGGTTCTGCAACTGCGCATACGCCTTCTGCGAGCCCGTCAGCGCGTTCTGCACCTGCAGGAACTGGCTGATCGTCGTCACCATGTTGGTGCTCGTCAGGTCGGACAGGTTGCTGGTGACCTGCAGCGACGCGGTCTGGTTGACGGCCTGCATCGCCTTGACTTCCTGCTCGCGGCCACCGACCGATGCCTGGATCGTCGTGACGTTGCGCATCGTGTTGCCCAGCTTGGTCGAGCCGGTCATCAGCGCGTTCTTCAGCGCCGCGCCCGCCACCGCGTTGCCCGTCACGGGCGTCTTCAGCGCCGCGATCATCGCGTCGAGCGTCGAGAACACGTCCGAGCCGCCGCTCGCCTGAGGCGCCGGCGCAACGGCAAACGTGTCGCCGGCGGCCGGCGTGCCCGACACCGCCACCGTCATTCCGCCGCCGAGCGAGATCGCCGAGCCCGACGAATAGGCCTGCGCCGGCGTGGTGGTGGGCGGGGTGACCGAGTTGTCGGTCACGGTGTAGGTCGGCGCGGCGGCCGTGCCGCCAAATTTGATCGAGAACTGATGGCCGTTCGTCGCGATCGACGGGTTCGTCACCGTGACCGCGCCGATCGTGCCGGTGCCCGTGTTGCCCGCGCCGGCCGACGGCACCGGCGAGCTGCCGATCGCCGGCACCGACATGAAGACGGCCGCGCCCGTGTCGCCCTGCGACACGGTGCTCGAATCGGCGATCTGCACCTGGCGCGTACCGGTGTCGCCGACATAGACGACGCTGCCGCTCGCCGTCGTCGAAAACGGCGCCGCCGAATTTTTCGTGCCGGCGAACAGGTAGTTGCCCGCGCCGTCGTTGGTGTTCGCGAGCGTCATCAACTGGTCGCGGTAACCCTGCAGCTGCGTGGCGAGCGCCGAGCGGTCGCTGTCGGACATCGAACCGTCGCCGGCGCGCACGAGCAGCGACTGCGTGTTCGTCAGCACGGTGCTCACGTTCTGCAGCGTCTGGTCCTCGGCCTGCAGCGACGCGAGCGCCGCGCTCTGGTTGGTCGCGTACTGCGACAGCGTCGCCGACGTCATCGACAGCTGCACGGCCTGCGCCGCGCCGGCAGGATTGTCCGCCGCGGTCTGCAGGCTCACACCGCTCGAGATCTGCTGATACAGCTGCGCAAGCTGGGCCTGCTGATCGTTCATTTGTGAAACGTTCAGCTGGAAGAACTGGGCGCTGGAAATCCGCATCGCTTCTATCCCTCGAATCCGGTCAATTGAACAGGCCGAGCACGGTCTGGAACAGCGTCGCCGCCGTCTGGATCACCTTCGCGTTCGCCTGGTAGAACTGTTGGTACTGCATCAGGTTGGCCGCTTCCTCGTTCGTGCTCACGCCCGACACCGACTGCTGCGCCTGGGTGATCTGGCCGATCAGCCCGGTCTGCGCGGCGCTCGACGATTTCAGCTGGGTCGTCGTGTTGCCGATGCCGTTCACGTAGCTCGCATACGCGCCCGTGAGCGTCGTCGTGCCGTTGCCGAACGCCTTCGCGTTGACCAGCTTCGACAGCGCGAGCGCGTTGGAGCCGTCGCTGGTGCCGCCCGCATACGGCCCGATCGTGAACGAGTCGCCGGTCGCCGGGGCGCCGGACAGCGTGACGCTCACGCCGTTGAGCGCGCCCGCGGCCGTTCCCGACATCGTCATCGTCGCGCCGGCCGCCGGGTCGTACGGGACGGTGTCCGTCGGGTTGTTGATCGTGACCGACGTCGGCGGCGTGGTGCCGATCGTCACCGTGGTGCCGACCGGGAAACCCGTCAGCGTCTTCGCCGTCGCGTCATAGGTCAGCTTGGTCGTCGGCACTTGATAGCCCGCGGTGACGCCGCCCAGCGTGATCTTGCCCGTGCCGGTGTTGGTGCTCGCCGCCGACGTGACGGCCGGCGAGGCTGCCGCGATCGCCAACGCGCTCGTCGTGGCGAGGCCGAAGCCGTTCAGCGCGCCGCGCGTCGGCAGCACGGTGAACTTGTCACCGGCACTCATCGAGCCCGACGGGATCGAGAAATTCAGGCCGCCGAGCGAAACCGGCATCGGCCCCGCCTTCTGGTCGACCACCGCGCCGCTCGCGCGGTCGGTCAGCGTGTAGTTCGCGCCGTCGAAGGACAACATGTAGTCGCTCGTCGTCGGCTGCGACGCGTTCGCGAACGACACGGACAGCGACGCGTTGCCGGTATTGCCCTGGTTCGCGTACACGGTCGGCGACGGCGTCGTGAACAGGTTGCCGCCCTTGTTGCCCGACAGGTCGATGCCGAGCGCGTTCTGCGCGTTGACCTGCGCGGCGAAGCTGGTCGCGATCGCGCCGAGCTGGGCCTGCGCGGGGTCGAGCGTCTGGCTGCGGAACGCAAGCAGGCCGCCGAGCGTGCCGCCCGACAGCGACGAATCGGGCAACGGCTGGTTCGGCCCCTGCGGCTTCGCGCCGGCGATCCCCTGCGACACGACGGTCAGTTCGCTCGGATCCGACGGCGACGTGACGGCCGCCAGCTGGTAGCTCTTGTCGGCGACGACGAGCGGTTGGCCACCCGACATGAACACGCTGTAACCGCTGTCGTTGCGCACGACCTGGATACCGGCGAGGCCCGACAGGTTCGACACCGCGAGGTCGCGCTGGTCCAGCAGCTGGTTCGGCGGCTGCCCCTGGCTGCTCGCCGCCGCGATCTGCTGGTTCAGCTGCGCGATCTGCGCGGTGTACGTGTTGATCTGCGACACGGTGCTGGTGAGCTGCGTGTTCACGCTCTGGCGCAGCGCGTCGTACTGCTGGCCGGCCGCGTTGAGCTGGTTGGCCAGCGTCTGCGCGTTGCTGATCGCGGTCTGCCGCACCGACGGGTCGGACGCGTTGTTCGCGACGTTCTGCAGCCCGGTGAAGTAGTTCGTGATCCCGGTCGAGACCCCCGCCGTCGGGCTGCCGATGTAGTTGTTCAGCTGCGCGACGAGCGTGTACCACGTCGACAGCGCGCCGCCCTGCGTCTGCGCGGTGTTCAGCTGGTCGCTCAGGTACTGGCTGTACTGCCGCTGCACGGTGACGGTGTTCACGCCTTGCGGCATGTAACCGCTGCCCGAGTATTGGCTGCTCGCTTCCGCATACACGGGCCGCTGGACCGAATAGCCGGGCGTCGCCGCGTTGCTGATGTTGTTGCTGGTCGTCGTGAGGCCCCAGAGCGCGGCATTCAGGCCGCTGACGCCGAGGTTCATGAGTGTGTTGGACATGCGCGATCCTGATGAGCCGGCCGCGCGTCGCGGCCGCCGGGTTGCGTGACTCCCGGTATAACGGCCGCCGATCGAAAAAATTGAGGAAAAAATGCACGCGCGACGCGCACGTGCGCGTCGCCGGTCCAGGCGTGCGGCCGAGGGTGCCGCAAACGCCGTGCGGGCCGCCCCGGGCGGGGCCGGCCGCCGCTAGCGCGTCAGGCCCGCGCGAGCGAGCGGCGCTTCATCTCGAGCTGCGTGATCAGCCGCTGCAGCGTGTTCTCCGCGCTGCCCGGCAGCGACATGTAGCGGAAGCCGAGCTGGTAGCGCCGCGACCCGTTCGGCATCTGCGTCGAACGCTGCGACACGAGCTGCAGGTCGAGCGACAGCTTGCCGTGCCCGGTCAGCTCGAGCTCGACGTCGGGCAGCAGCGTGCCGACCTCGAGCGCCTCGACGCGTTCGTCGGCCGTGCGCAGCCCCACGCCGCCGAGCGACAGGTTATGCACCTCGAACAGGAAGCTTTCGCCGTCCGGCAGCTTGCCGCGGCACAGGAACGGATCGACGATCGGCGCATCGACGCGGAAATATTCGCGGCGCTGGATGCACATCAGCACGTCGGGGAAATCGGCGACGAACGCGGGCAGCCCCTCGTAGCGCGTCTCGCGCGGCGTGCCCGTGGAGAATTCGACGCGCACGCCTTCCGGCGCGGCCGCGAACGTGCAGTGCGACGCGCCGAGGATGCTGGCGTTCTGCTCCGCCAGCGCACCCCAGTCGAACGTAAACGTCCGCGCGCCGACATCCACCTCGAGCAGGCGCGTGACGAGCTGGCCGCCCGGGTACTGGACGGTCAGGAAATCGCCGCGATTGACGAGGTTGCGCAGCTGCACGCCGATTTCCAGCGGATTGCGGCGGGCATAGTCGGGCCCGGAGTGGCCTGCATCCAGGCTGGGGTCCGTCGACGTTTCGATATTCATGGCTAGCCGGTCATTCTTGTCATGGGCGCCCGGGCAACCGGTGCGCAATAAAACCGGGCCAGAACGGGGGCCCGGTCGCAGGTCTCTCACACTTAGCGGCAGTGCTGACCGAAAGTTTAGATCGAATTGGGGATTTTTTTCGCGCAAACGTTGAAACCGCGCGCGGCGGGCTGCCGGGCGCGGTCCAGAGGGTGCAACAGGCGGGCGCCGACGGGGGCCGTCAGCCGATCTGCTGCATGATCGAGATCAGCTTTTTCGCGTAGTTCGGGTCGGTCGCGTAGCCGGCCTTCTGCATCCCGTGCGCGAAGCCTTCGACGCTGCGGCTCGCGCTCAGCACGCCCGAGTAGCGCGGGTTGTTCTTCAGCAGGTTCGCGTAATCGGTCATCGCGTGCTCGTACGAATCGTACGCGCGGAATTTCGCGACCACGCGGCGCGGCGTGCCGTTCACGTATTCCGTGGTCAGCGCCGACACCGTGCGCCCTGTCCAGCCCTTGGTCGCCTTGATGCCGAACACGTTGTAGCTCGTCGAGCCGTCGGTCGCGCGGATCTCGCGCTTGCCCCAGCCCGATTCGAGCGCGGCCTGGCCGACGATGAAGCGCGCCGGGATGCCGGTCGACGCGCTGGCCGCCTGCGCGGGGCCCGCGAGCCGGTCGACGAACGCGTCGGCGTCCTGCACGCCGCTCGCGCCCTTCAGCGGCGGCGTCAGCGCGCTGCCGGCCGAATAGCCGCGCGTGCCGGCGAGCCCGCCGTTGTTGGCCGAGTTCGCGTAGGCCTTCGCCATCGCGTTCATCGCGGCGAGGCCACCTTCGTTGCCGGACGCGCCGAAGCCGGCCGCGCCCAGCCCGGCCGCGCCGACGTCGGCCGCCGAATCGCTGCCCGCGCCCTGCCCCGCATTGCGCAGCAGCTGCTTCATCAGCGCGTCGGCCACGCCGATCCCGCGCGTCGACATCTGCTGCGCGAGCTGCTGGTCGAGCATCGACGTGTACATCTTCGACGTATGCGAATCGAACAGCCCGCCGTCGGGCGATGCGTCGCGCATGCTCTTGAGCATCATCTGCGTGAACATCGCGTCGAACTGGCCGGCGACCGCCTTCGCGCCGGCCCGCGGCGATTGCTTCGCCTGCTCGCGCAGGGCGTCGAAACCCTGCACGTCGAGCGCAAAGCGCTGCGTGAGGTCGTTCGCGTTCGGGAGACTGGCTGCCATTTAGATAATCTCCAGGTCGGCGCGCAGCGCGCCGGCGGCCTTCATCGCCTGCAGGATCGACATCAGGTCCGCGGGCGTCGCGCCGAGCGTGTTCAGCGCCTTCACGACGTCGGCGAGATTCGCGCCGGCCGTCACCATTTTCAGCGCGCCGTTGTCCTGCTTCAGCTGGATCTGCGACTGCTGCGCCACCACCGTCTGACCGTTCGAGAACGGCCCCGGCTGCGACACGACCGGCTGCGTGTTGACGACGACCGACAGGTTGCCGTGCGCAACCGCGCAGCTCTGCAGCGTGACCATCTGGTTCATCACGATCGAGCCGGTGCGCGCGTTCAGGATCACCTTCGCCGCGGCCTTGTCCGGGCTGACGTCGAGGTTCTGCAGCCGCGCCATGAACGCGACCTGCTGCGCCGAATCGGCCGGCGCGGCGAGCTGGATCGTGCGGCCGTCGAGCGCCGTCGCGGTGCCCGGGCCGAAGCTCGAGTTGACCGCGGACACGATCCGCTGCGCGGTGCCGTAGTCCATGTCGTTCAGTTGCAGCTGCAGCACGCCGTTCATCTGCGCAATCGCGTTCGGCACCGAACGCTCGACGATCGCGCCGCCGACGATCCGGCCGGCCGCGAGCTGGTTCACCTGCACGCGGCTGCCGTTCGCGCTGGCGCCGGCGCCGCCGACCGCCATGTTGCCCTGCGCGAGCGCGTAGACCTGGCCGTCCGCGCCTTTCAGCGGCGTCAGCAGCAGCGTGCCGCCGCGCAGGCTCTTCGCGTTGCCGAGCGACGACACGGTGACGTCGAGCGCCTCGCCCGGCCGCGCGAACGGCGGCAGCGTGGCGGTCACCATCACGGCCGCGACGTTCTTCAGCTGCATGTTGCTCAGCTGCGACGCGCCGCCGTTGGCCGACCCGTTGTTGATCGAGATGCCGAGGTTCGCGAGCATGTTCGCGAGCGTCTGCGTGGTGAACGGCGTCTGCATCGTCTGGTCGCCCGTGCCGTCGAGGCCGACGACGAGGCCATAGCCGATCAGCGGGTTGTCGCGCACGCCCTGGATCTGCGCGAGATCCTTCAGGCGTTCCGCGTGCGCGGGCGCCGCGCCGAAACCACACGCCGCGGCCACGGCCACGAACGCGACGGCGAGCCGCGCGGCGGCGTGCACGCGGGCAGACAGGCGGTCGAGAAGCGTCTTCTGCATCGTCATCACCACGGCGCGATGTTGAGGAAGAAGCGCTGCAGCCAGCCCATCGTCTCGGCTTCGTTGATGTAGCCCTTCGCCGAGTATTCGATCTTCGCGTCGGCGACCTGCGTCGAGTAGACCGAGTTCGCGCCCGATATCGTGTTCGGGTTGACGACCCCCGAGAAGCGCACGAATTCGTTGCCCTGGTTGATCAGCATCTGCTTCTCGCCGCTGACCACGAGGTTGCCGTTCGGCAGCACGTTGGTGACGGTCACCGTGATCGTGCCGTTGAACGTGTTCGCCGCGCTGGCGCCGCCGGTCGCCGCGAACTTGTTGTTGCCGGCCGCCGACAGGTTCGCCTTCGCGAACAGCCCGCCGAGGAAGCCGGCCGTCGGCACGTTGAAGTCGGTGTTGCCCTGCCGGTTCGTGTTCGCGCCCGACGACTTGGTCGCGTTGATGTTCTCCGCGATCATGATCGTCAGGATGTCGCCGACGTTGCGCGGACGCTGATCCTCGAAGAGCGGCCGCCCCGCGTAGCCGGGGTTGTAGATCGAGCCGGGCGCCTGCATCGACATCGGCGTCGGCGGCTGCGCCGTCATCGGCTGCTGGATGATCGGATCGCGCGGAATTTGCGCGCAACCGGCGGCGAACGCCGCCACCGCGACCGCGCATGCGGCGCGGACGGTGGCTGACGGGAGGAGGCGAACCTGCTTCATGGCGACGGCGGGTGTTCCGGTTAGCTCTTCATCTGCGTGACGGTCTGCAGCATCTGGTCGGACGTCGTCACGGCCTTGCTGTTGATCTCGTAGGCACGCTGCGTCTGGATCATGTTGACGAGCTCCTGTACGACGTTCACGTTCGACGCTTCGACGTAGTTCTGGTTGAGCGTGCCCGCGCCGTTCAGCCCCGGTTGCGACACGTTCGGCGCGCCCGACGACGTCGTCTCGGAGAACAGGTTCTCGCCGCGCGCCTCGAGGCCGGCCGGGTTGATGAAGGTCGCGACCTGCAGCGAGCCGATCTGCACCGAATTGGTCGAGCCCGCCTGCGTGACCGTCACGACGCCGTCCTTGCCGATGGTCAGCGACGTCGCGTTCTGCGGGATCGTGATCGCCGGCAGGACCTGGTAGCCGCTCGACGTGACGAGCTGGCCCTGCGCGTTGGTCTGGAACGCGCCGTCGCGCGTGTACGCGTTCGTGCCGTCCGGCATCAGCACCTGGAAGAAGCCCGCGCCGTTGATCGCGACGTCCTTCGCGTTGCCGGTCTGCGTGAGGCCGCCCTGCGTGTACCGGCGCTCGGTCGCGACCTGCTGCACGCCGGTGCCGAGCTGCAGGCCCGACGGCAGCTCCGTCTGCTGCGTCGAGTTCGCGCCCGGCTGGCGGATGGTCTGGTACAGCAGATCCTCGAACACCGCGCGCGACGCCTTGAAGCCGTTCGTGCTGGTGTTCGCGAGGTTGTTCGAAATCACGTCCATCTGCGCTTGCTGCGCATTCATGCCGGTGGCGGCGATGTAGAGCGAACGGTTCATTTATCAGGTCTCCTGCGTAGGCTGGCGCGGGCGCTCAGCTGAAATTGAGCAGCTGGTTCGCCGTCTGCTCGTTCTGGTCGGCCGTCTGGATCAGCTTCGACTGCAGCTGGAACGCGCGCGCGTTGTCGATCATCGCGACCATCGCGGTCACCGGGTTCACATTGCTGCCTTCGAGCGAATTCGGCGTGACGACCACGTTCGGGTCGGCGTCGGCCGGATTGCCGTCGGCGGTGCGGAACAGCCCGTCGTTGCCGCGCGTGAGCGTGGCCGGGTCGGGATTCACGAGCTTCATCTGGTCGACGATCGCGACCGCCGTCGGCGGGTCGCCCGGCATCAGCGCGGAAATCGTGCCGTCCTTGCCAATCGTCACTTCCGCGTTCGGCGGCACCGAGATCGGGCCGCCGTTGCCGACCACCGGCAGGTTGCTCGCGTTGACGAGCTGGCCGTTCTCGTCGACGTGCAGGTTGCCGGCGCGCGTGTACGCCTCGCTGCCGTCGGCCGCCTGCACCGCCAGCCAGCCCGCGCCCTGCACGGCGACGTCGAGCGGGTTGCCGGTGCGCGTGATCGGACCCGGCGTGTAGTCGGCGCCGGGCGTCGACGCGAGCACGTAGGTGCGCGTCGTCGTCGGGTCGCTCGTGCTGCCGTCGCCGAAATTCATCGGCACCGCGCGATACGTCGCGAGCTGCGCGCGAAAGCCCGTCGTCGACGCGTTCGCGAGGTTGTTCGCGACCACCGCCTGCTGGTCGAGCGACTGCGACGCACCCGTCATCGCCGTGTAGATCAGTCGGTCCATGGCTGCCCGTTATCCGCGCTTACAGGTTGATGATCGTCTGGTCGACGGCCTGCTGCGTCTTGATCGTCTGCGCGTTCGCCTGGTAGTTGCGCTGCGCGGTGATCAGGTTGACGAGCTGCGACGTGAGGTCGACGTTCGAGTTTTCCAGCGCGCTGCCCTGCAGCTTGCCGTGGTTCGTGCTGCCCGGCGCCGAGATCTGCGGCACGCCCGACGCGGAGCTTTCCGCGTACTGGTTGCCGCCGAGGCTCACCAGCCCGTTCGGGTTGTTGAAGTTCGCGAGCGCGATCTGGCCGAGCACGGCGGTCTGGCCGTTCGAGTAGTTGCCGGTCAGCTTGCCGTCGGTGCCGATCGTGTAGGTCGTCAGCGTGCCGCTCGCGTAGCCGTCCTGCGCGAGGTTGTTCACCCCGTTCTTGCCGCCGTACTGCGTCGTGCCGGTCAGGTCGAGCGTGAGGCTCTGCGGCGTCGCCGAGCCGTCGGTGTTCGGCACCGTGAACTGGAACTGGCCGACCGACGTGGTCGGCGTGGGCGGCGTGCCCGTGGTCGTGCTCTTGATCGCGCCCGACGCGTCGAACGTGACCGTGCCGAGATCCGTCGTGGCGCCGCCCTGCACGCCCGCGTACGCTTCCCACGTGCCGGCCGCGGACTTCACGAAGTACATGTTGACCGCCTGCGAACCGCCGAGCGAGTCGTACACCTGGATCGACGTCGAGTAGTTGTAGGTCGTGTTGTCGGTCGCGCTGAACGGCGTCTTGGCCGGCACCGCGTCCTGCGAATTCAGGTTGAACTGCGCGCCGATCTTGGTCGTCGCGGTCGGCGCGATGTTGGTCGTCGGCGCCTGCAGCGGCACGGTCTGCGCGGTGTTGATCACGCCGCCCCCGTTGGCCGCATAGCCCATCAGGTTACGGCCTTGCGAGTCGACGATGAAGCCGTTCTTGTCGCGCTGGAACGTGCCGTCGCGCGAGTAGGTCGTCACGCCGTTGTTCGACATCTGGAAGAAGCCGTTGCCGTTGATCGCGACGTCGAGCGACGAGCTCGTCGTGTTGATCGTGCCCTGGCCGAAGTTCTGCTGCACCGCGTTCAGCGACGTGCCGATACCGATCTGCGTGTTGGTCGACGTCGCGACCGAGTTCGCATACATGTCGGCGAACTGCGCGGTGCTCGACTTGAAGCCGACCGTGTTCGCGTTCGCGATGTTGTTGCCGATCACGTCGAGCGCGTTCGATGCACCCGCGAGGCCGCTCAGACCCTGTTGATAACCCATTTCGGTCTCCGTTTCGAGATTGCTCGATCAGTATCAGTTGGAGGTGGTGCCGCTGCCCGATGGCGGCGACGCGGTGGTGTTCGGGAAAATCGACGCAACCTGGGTCAGCCCCACGGTCGTGCCGTTCGACAGCACGAGACCCGCCGTGCCGTCCGCCTGCTTGATCACACTCTGCACGGTCGACGCCGCGAGCGTCGTGGCCGGCTGCGGCGTGCCGTTGCTGTCGGTGTACGACGCGCTGACGGTGTACTTGCCGTCCGGCAGGGCGTTGCCCGCCGCGTCGGTCGGCGTCCAGTTGAACGGCACCGTGCCGGCCGACTGCGCGCCCGCGTTGATCGTGTTCACCACGGTGCCCGCCGCGTTCTTCACGGTGATCGTCAGGTTCGACACCGAATTCGCGAGCGACACGCCGAACGGCGACGCCGCGCCGCTCTTCACCGCGACCGCGTTGCCCGGCGCGAGCACGTTCGTGCCGATCAGCAGCGCGGCCTGCGTCTGCTGGCCGGCCGTGAGCTGCGAGGACAGCGACGTGAGCGACGTGTTCAGCTGCGCGATGCCGCTCACCGTGTTGATCTGCGCGAGCTGCGACGTCATCTGCGAGCTGTCGACCGGGCTGGTCGGATCCTGGTTCTGCAGCTGCGTGACGAGCAGCTTCAGGAACGTCGCCTGCAGGTCGCTCGCCGACGTGCCGTTGGTCGACACTTTGTTGGTGTTCATCGTGTCGGTCGGCAGGTTCGACACGTTGGTGCCGTTGCTGCCGATCGTCGTGCTGGAGGAAGTCATCCTGGGTGGCCTTCTGTCGGGTCGGTAAGGTCGGTCGGCGCGGCTTACGAGCCGATCGTCAGCGTCTTGAGCATCAGCGTCTTCGCGGTGTTCAGCGTCTCGACGTTGGCCTGGTACGAGCGCGAGGCCGAGATCATGTTCACCATCTCCTGCACCGGATCGACGTTCGGCATCTGCACGTAGCCGTTCGAATCGGCGGCCGGGTTCGACGGGTCGTAGGTCGACTTCATCGGCGACGGGTCGTCCATCACCTTCGTCACGCGCACGCCGCCCACGCCCTGGCCGGACGCGGTGCGCGCGCCGCCGATCGGGTCGGTCGCGAACACGACCTGCTTGGCCTTGTACGGCTTGCCGTCGGGGCCGGTCGCGCTGTCGGCGTTCGCGAGGTTCGACGCGGTGACGTTCAGGCGCTGCGACTGCGCGGACAGCGCCGAGCCGGCGACGCCGAAGATGTTCATCAACGAGGGCATGGAAGCTCCTTTTGCTCGGATTCGGCGGCGGTGCGCGCCGTCACTGGTTCGACGTGATCGCGGCGATCATCGCCTTGATCTGCTGGGTCATCACGGTCATCCCGGTCTGGTAGTGCAGCGCGTTGTTCGCGAACTGCACGCGCTCGACGTCGAGATCGACCGTGTTGCCGTCGAGCGCCGGCTGCAGCGGCATCCGGTACTGCGCACGGCCGTAGTCGTCCGACGGGCCGCCCGTCGGGATCAGCTTCGCGGTGCCGGCCATGTGGCCCGCCGCCGTCGACACCATCGACATCCCGTTCGTCACGCCGGCCGGCTGCGCCATCGGCAGTTGCGCCGCGTTGCTCGGCGCGAGGCCGCCGCCCGCCTGCTTCAGCGAGCGCGCGAGCGTCGACGCGAAATCGACGTCGCGGGCCTGGTAGCCGGGCGTGTCGGAGTTCGCGATGTTCGACGACAGCAGTTCCTGCCGGTAGGCGCGCACGTCCAGCGCCTGTCGGCCGAACGCGAATTCCGCATCGAGTTTGTCCAGCATGTGTGCGTCTCTCCGTATGAAGCGCTGCACGCCCCTCGCGCCGGATGGCGACTCGAGAGGCTTTTTTCCATGACAGCGATGGTAGGCGCCGGACGCAACCGGCAATCGGGCGAATAACGCGGCAAAGGCCCCCTCTATTCATCGTTTGCGCGACCGCCCCGCTCCCTAGAATGCGAAGCGGAGCAACGGATCGGGGATACGGCGATGACTGGCAGCGCACTTCGCGGAAGGAACGGGCGGCTCACGCACGTCCGGCGTGCGCTTGCGCTCGCCGCGGCGCTGTGGATCGCCGCCCCGGCCGCGCACGCGGACGACGCGATGATCGTGATTCCGGGGCGCGGCGAGACGGCCGAAACCGCGCTCGCGCACGCCAATGCGGCGAGCGGCGGGCAGTTCGGCGGGAATGCGGCGACGGCGCCGGGTTCGGGCCTGGCGCCGGACACGGGTCGTGCCGCGAGCGGCGCGGGTGCAGGTGCCGCCGCCGGCGCGTCCGGCGCCGGCTACGCGGCGCAACCGGCTGGCACGATGGTCGTGACGACCGTCCCGGCGCCTGCGCCAGCCCCGGTGCCGCGCCCTGTCTACGCAGCCGCCCGCATGAACGCCGGAACCGGATATGGCGCGCCGCGCGCCGCCGATCCGAACGCGATCGCGACGGTCGTCGCCGGCACGGCCGAACCCGCATCGAATCCCGTACGGCCGGCCCCGCAGCCGGCCATGGCCGCGCGCCTGGCGGCGGCCCGCGCCGCGTCCGCCGCGCCGGCGCCGCGCGCCGTCCCGGTTTCCGCGAACCCGGCCCCGGTGGCCAATGTCGCCAACGCGGCCAATGCGGCGAATGCAGCCCAGCCCGCGACGCCGCCCGGCCAGCAGGATCCCGAGTCGATCCGCCGCACGGCCCTCGCGTTCCTGCAGCAGCAGGTCGCGGGCCTGCCCGGCAAGACCACCACGACGGTCACGACCGCGTTTCCGCGCGGGCTCGCCGCGTGCACGACGCTCGAGCCGTTCATGCCGACCGGCGCGCGCCTGTGGGGCCGCACGACGGTCGGCGTGCGCTGCGCGGGTGAGCGGCCGTGGACCGTCTACCTGCAGGCGAAAGTCACCGTGCAGGCCACCTACTACGTCGCCGCGCGCCAGATCGCGCCCGGCGAGCCGCTTTCCGCGGCCGACCTGGTCGCCCGCGACGGCGACCTGACCGTGCTGCCGCTCGCGGTGATCACCGATCCGGCGCAGGCGATCGGCGCGACCGCGCTAGCGCGCATCTCGGCCGGGCTGCCGCTGCGGCAGGACCTGCTGAAGAGCGCGGCGTCGGTGTCGGCCGGCCAGACGGTGCGGGTGGTCGCGGCCGGGCCCGGTTTCACGATTTCGGCCGAGGGCAGCGCGCTGGCGAATGCGGCGCCCGGCCAGTCGGTACGGGTGCGGATGGCGGCGGGCCAGATCGTCACGGCGATCGTCAAGGACGCCGGCACCGTGGAAATTCCGCTATAGGGACGGATCTCGCGGCAAGAATGTAAAGAATTGTTTATTCGGGGCATTTCGGGCTCGCGATGCTAAAGTTCGGGCCGACCCGGCCGTTATCTGGGTCAAACCGAACAGGAAACCCATCGTGAAGATCGATTCCACTCCGAACCCGAGCCCCCTGGCGCCGACCGGCAACGGCGCGACCCGTGCGCAATCCGGCACGGCCTCGTCTTCGTCCGCGCAGGCGGCCGATGCGGGGTCGACCGGCGGCGACCGGAGCGTGAACCTGTCGGGTCTGTCCGGCCAGTTGCGCTCGGTATCCGCGTCCGGCAACGGCGATATCGACACGGGCCTGGTCCAGTCGATCAAGGACGCGCTGAACAACGGCACGCTGACGATCGACGCGAACAAGATCGCCGACGGCGTATTGAATACCGCCCGAGAGCTGCTGCAGCAGCAGCGCCCGGGCAACTGAAGCGGGCCTCGCGAGGCCCGCCCCCCCCGGTTTGCCGGCGCTCCCCGCGCCGGCGCGACGAGCACGACGCGATGAGAGAAGAGCTGCTGGCCACGGTCAATGACGAACATGCGACGGTCGAGGCGTTCGCGTCCCTGCTCGCGTACGAGGAAAAGGCGCTGACGATGGCGCAGCCGCTCGAGATGCTGCCCGGGATCGTCGAGAAGAAAAGCGAGCTGATCGACCGGCTCGCGCAGCTCGAACGCACGCGCGACACGCAGCTTTCCGCACTCGGCTTTCCGGCCGGCAAGAAGGGCATGGACCAGGCCGCCGAGCGCGATGCCCGCCTCGCCGGCCGCTGGCAGTTGCTGCAGCAGTCCGCCGAACGCGCGCGCCAGGCCAACGCGAACAACGGGATGCTGATCCGGATCCGGATGGACTACAACGAGCGCGCGCTCGCGGTACTGCGCTCGGCGCCCGCACCGGCCGGCATCTACGGCGCCGACGGCCGCGTGTCGGCTCTCACGCGCTGAAGCACTGACTGATCGGCGGCAGCGCCGCCACCACCGTACTTTCCCCGCCGTTCGCGGCACGTCACGTTTCGACAGACCGGGCCCGAGCCCGGCACCCACGGTCCCTTCCGATACACGGTCGCGCAGCCGCGCGCCGTCCCGTCACAACAATCAGAAGAGGGCCGCATGCCAACTTTCCGCATTCCGTTTTCATCCCGCGTCGCCGCCGTGTCCGCTGTCGCCACGCTGGGCGCCGCCTTGACGCTCCCCGCCGCACAGGCCGCCGGCCCCGCGCCGCTGCCCACGCCGACGGGCGACATGTCGCTGTCGCCGGCCGGCCCCGACATCGTGCCGCCGGCCGCCTCGAGTCCGCCCGGCGCCACGCCGCGCGCGTCCCGCCGCGGCTCCGACACCTACACGTACCTGCGCTGCTGGTACCGGCTCGACGCGGACCCGCTGAAGCCGGCCGCGACCTACGAATGGGCGCGCAACCCGGCCGGCGGCGACTGGTATCGCGTGTCCGGCTACTGGTGGGCGGACGGCATCACGCAGTGGAAGAACATGTTCTACAGCACGACGCCGCAGGACACGCTCGCCGACGTGTGCCGCAAGACGCTGGCCGCGAAAGGCATCAAGACCGACCTCGTGCAGGCGGTCGCGGCGAACAACGCGCTGTCGTTCAATTACACGGTGTGGACCATCGACGCCGCGCAGCAGGACGCGCGCGTCAACAAGCTGATCGTGTTCGGCGACAGCCTGTCCGACACGCAGAACATGTTCAACGCGAGCCAGTGGAAGCTGCCGAACGGCACGAGCTGGAATGCGGGGCGCTTCAGCAACGGCCCGGTGTGGGCCGAATATCTCGCCAATACGCTGCGGCTGCCGTTCTACAACTGGGCGATCGGCGGCGCGGCGACCGACCAGTACCTCGTCGTGCCGGGCCTCGTGCAGCAGATCGACTCGTGGCGCGAATACATGGATCGCGCGCCGGACTACCGGCCCGCCAACACGCTGTTCGCGGTGTTCGCGGGCGGCAACGACCTGGTGAACTACGGGCGCTCGCCCGAGCAGGCGGCGAATGCGGTGCGCGACAGCCTCGAGCGGCTTGCCGCGGCCGGCGCGACGCGGATCATGCTCGTCACGCTGCCGGACGTGTCGCGCGCGCCGGTGTTCGCGACCCGCAGCGACACCGCGAGCGTCGCCGCGCAGGTGAAGGACTACAACCAGCGCGTCGCGGACGCGGCCGCCGCGCTGCGCGCCCACTACGGCGCGACGCTGCGGCTCGAGGTATTCGACGCGTATGCGCTGTTCGACGACCTGCTGAGCCACCCGGCCCAGTACGGCTTCGACGATGCGAAGCGTTCATGCCTCGACATCCCGAAACCGTCGTCGCTCACCTACCTGAGCGCGCAGACGCCGCGTGCGGACTGCCGCGATCCGGCGCGCTTCGTGTTCTGGGACACGCTGCACCCGACCACGCGCACGCACGCGTGGCTCGCCGAGCGGATCGCGCCGTTCGTGCGGGCACGCCTGCTGAACTGAGCGGCGCGCCCGGCCGTGCCTACAGCAGCGGACACGCGGTGACCTGCGTGCCGCGCTCCACGCACAGCCGCTCGTAGTCGCGCAGGTACGCGCGCTCGCCGTCGTCCAGCAGGTCGAGATCGATCAGGTCCCAGTCGTAGCCGACCGTCACGATGTTCTCGAACGTGACGGTGTCCGGCTGCGCGTCGTCCCGGTGGATGATCACGATGTTCTCGATCCGCACGCCGCCCTTGCCCGGCACGTAGATGCCCGGCTCGACCGAGATCACCGCATTCGGCACGAGCCCGTACTGCGCGCCCGGCGCGAACCGCACGCCGCCCTCGTGCACGTGAATTCCGACGCCGTGCCCGGTGCCGTGGCCGAAGTCGTGGCCGTGGTCGCGGCACACCTGCCGCACGAGCGCATCGACGTCGCCGCCCTTCGCGGTGCTCGGGAAGCGTGCGACGAGCCCCTTGATGCAGGCCTTCAGCGCGACCGTGTAGATCTCGCGCTGCCACGGCTGCGCGACCGTTTCCGGCCGGGTCCGGCGCAGCACCACACGGGTGCAGTCCGTCGCGAAGCCGGCTTCGTAATACGCGCCGCTGTCGAGCAGCACGAGTTCGCCCTCCGTCAGCTCGACGTCGGCGCTCGCCGCCGTGTAATGCGCGAACGCGCTGTTCGCGCCGTTCGCCGCGATCGACGGAAACGTCAGCGCCACCGCCGAGCGTGCGCCGTACGCGTCGTTGATCGTGCGCGCCAGGTCGTATTCGGTGTGGCACGCGCCCGGCTCGCCGGCCTTCGCCCAGCGCATCGTCTCGGCGATCGCCGCGGAGCTGCGCGCGAACGCGTCGCGGAACTGGTCGAGCACCGCCGGCGTCTTGCTGGCCCGCATCGCCTCGACCGGGTTGAAGTCGGCCTGCCGCGCGTGCGGCCACACCCGCTTCACCGCGTCGACGAGCGCGCAGTTCACCGATTCGAAGCCGTAGCACACGTGCTCGACGTCGAACTGCGCGACAAAGCGTTCGAGCGCCGCGACATCGCGCCGGATCACGTGCAGCGCCGGATACGACGCGAGCGTGACCTCGCAGCGCTCGCAGCCTTCCGGCAGGAACAACGCCACCTCGCCGCCGACCACGAACAGGAAGCCGAGGTGCGACGACGCATTCGGAATGTGATAGCCGCGGCTGTTCAGCAGATAGGCGAGATCGTCCGACGCGCAGGTGAAGAACGCGGTCTTGCCGTCCGGCGCGCCGGTATGCGCGGCGAGCTGGCGGTTCAGCGTGTCGAGGTTCTGCGCGACGCTCAGGCCGGTCGCCGATTCCGGCACGTCGAAGATCGGCCGCTCGACGACCCAGCCCGGCAGCGCGATCGCGCGATCGATCTCCCGGTCGACGAGGCTCGTCCAGTCGAGCGACGCGGCCTGCGTCCGTTCGAACAGACGATCGCGCTGCGCGACGCTGATCCGCCGCGCGTCGTAGCCGACCCGCGCGAGCCGGCTGCCATGCGCGACCAGCCAGTCGGCCATCGCCTGCCAGATCGTCACGTTCATCCCGAGCTTCTCGATGCGCACGCGCGCCGGATCGCATTGCTGCTCGGCCTGCAGGTGATAGCGGCCGTCGACGAACAGCACGAACGGGGGCAGATCGAGCGCCTGCGCGGTCGCCGCGCTCAGGAAGATCCCGCAGCCGGCCGAGCCGTCGAAACCCGACACCGCATAGCGCGGATTGTTGGCAAGCGGCAGGTACTCGGTCACGTATTCGTCCTGCGACGTGACCAGCACCGCGTCGAGCCGCGCCGCATCGAGCAGGCGCGACAGGCCCGCCTGCGTGTCGACGACGGATGCGTCGTACGGGGGAAGGCCGGAGAAGCTGTATTTCAGTCGATCGATCATCGGAAGCCCGTTATGCATTGTTGTCGGCGGCCGGCGGTGACGCAGCGGGGTGCAGGCCCGAGGCAGGCCTGATGCGGCACGGCGCCGCTGCAGGTGGACGTTCGGCCCGGCGCGGCACGGCGCCGGACCGCCGTGCGGTTCCGGCAGCAGTCCTTGAAAAAATTTTCGTCCCACTTAACTTTTTTTGATACGCGCGACAGAATCTAGAACACGCCGAAATTGAGGTCAAGCTAAAATTTTCGTAGGGCTAAAATCGGCGCGGCGCCTGCGCATCCCGGCACAACGCCACATGAATTCGCCCGGCGACACGGCGCGGTACAATGCGCCGGCATCGCCGCCCCGACGGCCGTGCTTCGTGCGAGGCGCGGAAATCACCGTCCGGCGACTGCACCGCCCGTCCGCTCGCCTCCCGACTCGTTGTCACGAAAGAGATTCATGGATTCAGACATCATGCGTATCGGCCAGCGCATTCGCCGCCTGCGCCGGGAAGCGAAGAAGACGCTGCTGGAAGTCGCGACCGAGGCGAAGCTGTCGGTCGGGTTCCTGTCCCAGGTCGAGCGCCACCTCACGGGCATCTCGCTGTCGTCGCTCGTCAACGTCGCGAAGGCACTCGGCGTGCCGCTCGGCGCGCTGATCGACCAGCCGCGCCAGGCCCAGCCCGATTCGTACGAGGGCCGCCGCAAGCCGTACGCGCTCGACGCCAGGTCGCAGTGGTACGAACGCCTTTCCACCACGTTCGACGGCAGCCAGATCAATGCGCTCAAGGTACAGATGATGGAAGGCTACCGCTCGGAATGGGTCGCGCACGGCGGCGACGAATTCGTGTACGTGCTGGCCGGCCGGATCTGCTACACGGTCGGCAAGAAGGATTACCCGCTGTCGCCCGGCGACTCGCTGCACTTCGACGCGCGCAAGCGGCATCGGGTCGCCAACGTGGGCGATGGGCCCGCCGAGGTGATCGCGGTCGGCACGCTGCCGCTGTTCGACGACCGTGGCGCCGGGTTCGTGTCGGCGACGATGGACGTCGGGAAAGCGTCGCCCGCCGCACGTGCGACACCGGGCGAGCCGCGCGCGAGCCGCCGTGGGCCGGCGCCCAAGCGGGCGGAGCGCGAGCGCGACGCCGGCGCGGCGGGAAAGGACAAGAAGGCCGCGGCCAAGCCGCGCGCATCCGCCGGCAAACGCCCGGCGGCCGCGAAGCCGGCACGCAAGAAGAAGTCGTAACGGTTGCCGGGCGGCGGACGCAAGGCGTGCGCCCATCCCGCCGCCCTATTCGCCGGCCCTATTCGCCGATCTCGAGCGCCTGCGCGACGGCCGCGATCCGTGCGCGATGCACGGCGTCCTTGATCTTCTCCGTATCGTTGCCGATGCCGCGCGCGATTGCGCCGGCATCGACGCTGCGCGCGGCCGCGAGCGCGACGCGCAGCCGCTCGGCCTGCGGATACGGCTGGGTGTCGAGCCCGAGCCGCCCGCGCGCATCCGATTCGCACGCCTGCAGCATCTCGGCGAAACGCGCCGGCTTGCGCAGCGCGTCGCTGCGCTCGAACAGCCGCACCAGCGCGGCCGCGCCCATCTCCATCACGCGATGCAGGTTGCCGTGCTCGCGCGCGACGACCAGCGCGAGATCGCGGCATTCGTTCGGCACGCGCAACCGCTCGCACAACGGCTTGAGCAGGTCGACGCTGCGGCCTTCATGGCCAACGTGGCGCGGCAGCACGTCGGCGGGCGTCGTCGCCTTGCCGAGATCGTGCGTGAGCGCCGCGAAGCGCACCGGCAGCGAATACCCCTGCTTCGCCGCATAGTCGACGACCATCATCACGTGCACGCCCGTGTCGACCTCCGGGTGGTAGTCGGCGCGCTGCGGCACGCCCCACAACGCATCGACCTCGGGCAGGATGCGCGCGAGCGCACCGCACTCGCGCAGCACCGCGAACATTCGCGACGGCTTCGCTTCCATCAGCCCGCGCGCGATTTCCTGCCACACGCGTTCGGGCACGAGCGCGTCGACCTCGCCCGCGTCGACCATCCGCCGCATCAGCGCGAGTGTTTCGTCCGCGACCGTGAAATCCGCGAACCGCGCGGCGAAGCGCGCGATGCGCAGGATCCGCACCGGATCCTCGACGAACGCGTCGCTCACGTGCCGGAACACGCGCGCGCGCAGGTCGGCCTGACCGTCGAACGGATCGATCACGGGCCCGACCAGGTCGCCCTCGGGGCTCACCTCGCGCGCCATCGCGTTGATCGTCAGGTCGCGCCGCGCGAGATCCTCGTCGAGCGTCACGTCCGGCGCGTAGTGGAACTGGAAGCCGTGATAGCCGGCCGCCGTCTTGCGCTCGGTGCGCGCGAGCGCGTACTCCTCCTGCGTGCGCGGATGCAGGAATACCGGGAAATCCTTGCCGACCGGCCGGAACCCCTGCGCGGCCATCTGCTCCGGGGTCGCGCCCACCACCACGTAGTCGCGGTCCTGCACGGGCACGCCGAGCAGTTCGTCGCGGATGGCGCCGCCTACTGCGTAGATGTTCATGGCTGCGGCTCGTATTCGGCGATCACGTTCGTTTCGCGGCGCGCGGCATCGATCCAGCGCTGCACGGCCGGCAGCGCCGTCACGCGCGCCGCATAGCCGGCCGCTTCCGGCGACAGGCCCGGCGCGTACGTGTTGAAGCGCATCACGACGGGCGCGTACATCGCATCGGCAATGCCGAATTCGCCGAACAGGAACGGGCCGCCCGACGCCTCGAGACACGCGCTCCACAGCGCATCGATGCGCGCGACATCGGCGAGCGCGTCGGGCGTCGCGCCGCGCCCCGGCATCGACGCGCGCACGTTCATGCCCATCTGCGTGCGCAGCGCCGCGAAGCCCGAATGCATCTCGGCCGCGACGCAGCGCGCATGCGCGCGCTCGAGCGGATCGGCCGGCCACATCGGAAACTGCGGATAGCGTTCGGCGAGCGTCTCGGCGATCGCGAGCGAATCCCAGATCGCGACGCCGTGGTCGTCGATCAGGCACGGCACCTTGCCGGACGGCGAATACTCGCGGATGCGCGCGGCCGTGTCATCGTGGCGCAGCTCGATCGCGATCTCGTCGAACGGGATGCCGAAATGCGCGAGCAGCAGCCACGGGCGCATCGACCACGACGAGTAGTTCTTGTCTCCAACGACGAGTTTCATGACGGTGTTCCGGAAAACGAGAAGGGGAAAAGGAGGACGCTGCCGGCCTAGCGGCGCGAGCGGAACCAGTCGAACCGGGAGCGCTGCGCGGCCTGGCCGAGATACGCGGGCGCGATGCTTTCGAGACTCGCGGGCGAGATCCCGAGCTCCGGCGCGAGCGGCCCCGCCAGCACGTTCGGCACCGACATCGTCGCGAGATTGTCGCGCGTGAGCACCGGCTCGCCGGGCAGGCATTCGAACACGCTCGCCTGCAGCCGCGCGAGCGCGTCGGGCAGCCGCACGATGCGTGCCTGGCGGCCGACCAGCGTGCCGCAATAGCGCACCAGCTGCTCGAGCGTATAGACGGTCGGGCCGCCGAGTTCGTAGGTCTTGCCGTGTGCGGCCGCGAGATCAAGCGTGTTGACGAACGCGCGCACGACATCGCCGACGAACACCGGCTGGAAGCGCGCGTCGGGCATCGCGAGCGGCAGCACGGGCACCGAGCGCTGCAGGTTCGCGAAGGTGTTGAGGAACGCATCGCCGGGGCCGAACACGACCGACGGGCGGAAGATCGTCAGCGCGAGCGAATCGGTCGCCGCGATCGCATGCAGCGCGGCCTCGCCATCGCCCTTCGAGCGCTGGTACATGCTCGGGCCGTGCGAATCGGCGCCGAGCGCGCTCATGTGCAGCACGCGCTGCACGCCCACCTCGGTGCAGGCGGTCGCGAGCGCGGCCGGCAGCGCGACGTGCGCGCGCTCGAAGCCGGGCCCGTACGGCGTGCCGCGGCCGCCGTGCAGCACGCCGACCAGGTTGATCGCCGCGTACGCACCGGCGACGAAGCGCGCGAGCGTGCGCGTGTCGAGCGCGTCGAGCTCGACGATTTCGACCGGCAGCATCTGCAGATGGCGCGCGTGGTCGCGCCGGCGCGTGCCGATCCGTACCTGCTTGCCGGATTCGATCAGCGCATTGACGAGCCGGCTGCCGATGAAGCCGGTGCCGCCCAGCAGCGCAACGGTCTGGCGATCCATGTCGTGAGCCTCAAAAGAACACTGCCGCGTCTCGCGCGGCAGTGTGAAGATTGCGTATCAGGGCGAGATCATGCCTAGACGTTTCTTCAACGACTGCGGTTTGCCCTCGAAGAGCGCCGCGTAATAGACGGTGTTCGACAGCACGTTCTTCACGTAGTCGCGCGTCTCGTTGAACGGAATCGTTTCTGCGAAGATCGCGCCTTCGATCGGCTGCGTCAACACCTGGCGCCACTGGCGCGGCCGGCCCGGGCCCGCGTTGTAGCCGGCCGTGGCGAGCACCGGCGAGCTGTCGAAGTTGTTGTAGATGTCCGCCAGATACCAGGTGCCGAGCTGGATGTTGGTATCGATGTCGTGCATCTGCGCGCGCGAGATCGTGCCCATGCCGAGCTTCTTCGCGACCATCTGCGCGGTGGCCGGCATCAGCTGCATCAGGCCGCCCGCGCCCACCGACGAACGTGCGCTGATGATGAAGCGCGATTCCTGGCGAATCAGCCCGTACGCCCATTCGATGTCGAGGCCCGTCGATTGCGCATAGCGCTCGACGATGTTGCGGTACGGCGACGGGTAGCGCAGCGTGAAGTCGTGCTCGGCCTTCGTGCGGTCGGCCGTGTTGACCGTGCGGTCGAGCAGCTCGACGCGCTTGCCGTATTCGGCCGCGGCCAGCAGCTGGCGATCGGTCATCCCGCGCAGCGGCCAGTTCCATTCGCGGTTGCCTTCGAGGCGCAGGTTCAGCGCGTAGAAACGCTGCGCGAGCGCGAAGCCCGGAATCTTGCTCATCGCGTCGATCTCGGCGTCGCTCACCTTCGTGCGCGGCGGGATCGTCGTGCGCTGGCCGAGCTCTTCGCCGGCGAGCTGCCCGTAGAAGTTGAACTGGCCCGCGACCTGCTCGAATTCCTGGTTCGCCTGCAGCGTGTCGCCGCTTTGCTTGAGCGCGCGCGCATGCCAGTAGATCCACGCCGGATCGTCGCGCAGCGACGGCGGCATCTGCTCGATCGACCAGCGCACCATCGGCCAGTTGCCGGCGAGCAGCGCGGCGCGCGTGCGCCATTCGTAGCCCGGGTTCGACAGCGGCGCATTCGTCGATTTCGCGTACCAGACCGACGCGAGCGGCGAGCGCTTGATCGCGCCCTGGTAGCCGATCGCGCCCCACGCGATCGCCTGCTCCTGCTTGGTCAGCGACGGCGCGACCGTGGTCAGCATCCCGGCTGCCGCGTCCGGATCGTTGCGCGCCATGCGGCTGAGCGCGATCAGTGCGAGCTGGTGCGAGGTTGCATCGGGGCCGACGCCGCGCGCGAGGTACAGCGGCGGCGCGCTCGTCGCCTGGTCGAAGCCGACCGGGCGCGGGCCGAGCGCATCGACGATCTTGCCGCCGAGCGTCGTGTAATTCTGCTCGTACGCGAGGCGCGCCTGCTGCCACACGTCGTCGCTCGTGAACTGCTGGTTGACCGTGAGCGCGGTGATCAGGTCGACGCACGCGTCGCCGTAGTTCTTCGGCTCGACGAGCAGCGCACGCGCCGCTTCGGCGACGTTCTCGCCGCGCGCCGCGCGCGATTCGAGCGCATAGCACTTGACCTGCGTGTCGTCGTCGAGCACGAAGCGCTTGTATTGCTCGTCGAAGTTGCGCCAGTCGTGGCGCGCGCCGAGCACGAGCAGGTAGTCGTTGCGCAGGCGGTCGGCGATCGCCTGGCCGTCGTAGCGCTGCAGGAACGACTGCACGGGCGCGTCCGGCGCGTCCACGCGCGCGCGGCCCGTCGAATCGAACAGCTGCGGCTTGATCTGGAAATACTCGACGTAGGACGGCACCGGATAGTTCGGGATCATCGACGCGAGCTGCGCGGCTTTCGCGGCGTCGTTGCGACGCGCGGCTTCACGAAGCTGCACGAAGGTCTGGTCGTCCCCGGCGACCGTATCGTCGTTCGGTGCGGCGCACGCAGCCGTACCGGCGACGAGCGCGGCGGCCGAAAGTGTGAGCGCGACCGCGCGATATACTCGGAAAAGGCTGTTCGACATCGTTTTGAATGGAGCACGAAGTGAGCGAAAGCATAGCACGCAACCCTGTGCCGAACCCGAAGGTTGCGCTACGCAAAACGCTGTCCGGCGCGCGTCGCGACGCCGCGTCGCAACCCGCCGCGAACGCCGCGCTCGACGCGCGGCTGCGCACGCTGCTCGACCGGCTCGCGCCGCGCACGGTCGGGTTCTACTGGCCGCTGCCGGGTGAGTTCGATGCGCGCGAGGCCGTGCTCGCGTGGTGCGCGGCCGGCGCCGGCAGGCGGGCTGCACTGCCCGTGATCGACGAACGGCACACGCCGCTCGAGTTCCATGCGTGGGACGCGCACACGCCGATGCGCGAAGGTCATCACCGGATTCCGGAACCGGCGTCGGGAATCGTCGTCGTGCCCGACCTGTTGCTGATTCCCTGTGTGGGATTCGATCTGCAGCGCTACCGGCTCGGCTACGGCGGCGGCTACTACGACCGCACGCTCGCCGCGTGGCCGGGCAGCGCGCTGCCCGTGACGGTCGGCATCGCATACGAAGCGTGCCGCGTCGATGCGCTGCCGGCCGAAGCGCACGATCTCGCGCTGCACTGGATCGTGACCGACGGCGCGCTGTACCCGGCCGCCTGATGAGGCGGCGGGCGGTGCCGCATCCGGCGTCGCACGCCCGTCAGCGCACCGCCGCGCGCCACCCGCGGCGCAACCGTTTACAGCGACGCCGCCGCGCGCGCGGCCGTGTCGTACAGGCCCGATGCGTTGCGCAGCAACTGCGCCGCGTCGCCGATCTGCTCGTTGGTGAGCCCGCTGTCCTTCAGCGTCTCGATCAGGCAGTGCTCGCGCACCTCGCGGTACTTCAGGCACAGGTCGCGGCCCGCGTCGGTCGCGAAAAAGAACACTTCCTTGCCGTTCTTCTCGCTCTTCACATAGCCGCGGGCGATCAGTTTTTTCAGCGCATAGGTCGCGACGTGCGTATCCTCGATATTGAGCACGAAGCAGATGTCGGCGAGCTTCTTCTTGCGTTCGCGATGGCTGACGTGATGCAGCAGCGACACCTCGACCGCCGTCATGTCCTTCGCGCCGGCCGCCGACATGCAGCGCACCATCCACCGATTGAAAGCATTGCCTGCCATGATGAGGCCGTATTCGAGCTCCGACAGCTCCGCGCTCGAATCGGAAACGAGGTGTTCGGATGACACGATCTTGGTCGCAGGACGCTTCATGGAAAGGCGGAGCAAGCCGGATGACAGGGTGTGCCGAGTGTACGCCAGAAGCCCCGACATACGGGCTAGGCGAAAACGCTTATTGGGAAGTTGTCGATATTTTATTGACAATGTGCGCTAACATTGCCGTCCGAACCGTGCCAGTCCGATGACGCAACCCCGCTTTTATCCGCTCGGCGATGCCGCCCTCGTCTGCGAGGTGCCGCCGCCCGCCACGCTCGATTGCCAGCGCCGCGTCTGGGCCGTTGCCGAGGCCGCGCGCGCGTGGCCCGACGTGATCGACGTCGTGCCCGGCATGAACAACCTGACGATCGTATTCGACGCGCTCGCCACGACGGCCGAGTCGCTCACGCCGGCGCTGCGCGACGCGTGGGAGACGGCCGACGTCGAGCACGCGGACGGCCGCGAGGTCGAGATCCCGGTCGAATACGGCGGCGCCGCCGGCCCCGATCTGCCGGCCGTCGCCGCGCATACCGGCCTGTCGGCCGACGAAGTCGTCGCGCGCCACGCGGCCGGCGCGTACGTCGTGTTCTTCGTCGGCTTCCAGCCGGGCTTCGCGTATCTCGGCGGGCTCGACGCCGCGCTGCACATGCCGCGCCGCGCGGCGCCGCGCCTCGAGGTGCCGGCCGGCTCGGTCGGCATCGGCGGCGCGCAGACGGGCATCTACCCGGCCACGTCGCCCGGCGGCTGGCAACTGATCGGCCGTACGTCGCACGTGCTGTTCGACCCGGCGCGGCCGCAGCCGACGCTGCTGCTGCCCGGCGACCGCGTGCGCTTCACCATTGCCGGAGTCGACGCACGATGACCCAGAGCACCGTACCGGGCACCATCGAAGTGGTGCGGGCCGGCCCGCTGTCCACCGTGCAGGATCTCGGGCGCCGCGGCGCGCGCCATCTCGGCGTCGCACAGGGCGGCGCGCTCGACGGCCTCGCGCTCGAAGTCGGCAACCGGCTGGTCGGCAACCGCCCCGATGCGGCGGCCGTCGAGATCACGATCGGCCCGGCCGCTTTCCGCTTCACGCGCGCGACCCGCATCGCGATCACCGGCACCGAGTTCGGTGCGACGCTCGACGGCCAGCGCGTATATTCATGGTGGAGCCTGCCGGTCGAGGCCGGGCAGACGCTCGTGCTGCCCGCCGCGAAACGCGGGATGCGCGGCTACCTGTGCATCGCCGGCGGCATCGACGTGCTGCCGATGCTCGGCTCGCGCAGCACCGATCTCGCGTCGCGCTTCGGCGGCCTCGGCGGCCGCGCGCTGCGCGACGGCGATCGCCTTCCGGTCGGCGTGCTTCCGGCCGGGATGGGTTGCCTCGCGGCCGACGCGCCCGAATTCGGCGTCAAGGCGCCGGCGTGGTGCGCGTTCGTGCGCGTCGACGAGCCGCCGCGCCGTCACCGCCCCGCGCATGCGCCGTGGGCGATGCCGGTGCGCGTGCTGCCGGGCCCCGACTACGCGTCGTTCGCCGCCGATTCGCAGCAGGCGTTCTGGGATGAGGAATGGCTGGTCACGGCGAACAGCAACCGCATGGGCTACCGGCTGGCCGGTGTCGAACTCGTGCGCGAGCGGCCGGCCGAGCTGCTGTCGCACGCGGTGCTGCCCGGCACGATCCAGGTGCCGCCGAACGGCCAGCCGATCGTGCTGATGCACGACGCGCAGACCACCGGCGGCTACCCGAAGATCGGCACGGTGATCCGTGCGGACCTGTGGAAACTCGCGCAGGCGCGGCTCAACCTGCCGATCCGCTTCGTGCGCACGACACCCGACGCCGCGCGCGCCGCGCTGGCCGCGGAACGTGCGTATCTGCGGCAGATCGACGTGGCGATCGACCTGCGCGAGGAAGCGCGCCGCCGCGCCGAGTCGCGTGCGGCGTGACAATGGCGGTAGCGGTACCGAAGGCAGTCGTCGTAGAGAAAACGGGCCACGCAACCAGTGGACGAGGAACATCATGCAAATCGATCTGAATGCCGATCTCGGCGAAGGATGCGGTTCGGACGAGGCGCTGCTCGACCTCGTGACGTCCGCGAACATCGCATGCGGGTGGCATGCGGGCGGTGCGAACGCGATGCGCGACTGCGTACGCTGGGCCGTGCAGAAAGGCGTGGCGATCGGCGCGCACCCGAGCTTTCACGATCCGGAGAATTTCGGCCGCAAGGAAATGCAGCTGCCGGCCAGCGACATCTACGCGGGCGTGCTGTACCAGCTCGGCGCGCTGTCGGCGATCGCGCAGGCCGAGGGCGGCCGCATCGCGCACGTGAAACCGCACGGCGCGCTGTACAACCAGGCCGCGCGCGACCCGATGATCGCCGATGCGGTGGTGTCCGCGATCCGCGATTTCGACCCGTCGCTCGCGGTGTTCGGGCTCGCGAACAGCGTGTTCGTCGCGGCCGCGCGGCACGCGGGGCTCGCCGCGGTGGAGGAAGTGTTCGCCGATCGCGGCTACCGCGCCGATGGCTCGCTCGTGCCGCGCAACCAGCCCGGCGCGCTGATCGACGACGAGGACACGATGATCGCGCGCACGCTGGACATGGTGCGCAGCCGGCAGGTGCGGGCGATCGGCGGCGAATGGGTGATGCTCAATGCGCAGACCGTCTGCCTGCACGGCGACGGGCCGCACGCGCTGGTCTTCGCGAAACGGATTCGCGCCGCGCTCGAGGCGGTGGGTGTCGACGTGGTCGCGCCCGGCATGCTGCAGGCCGACGAACGCGCCTGATCCGGCCGATCGCGCCGGCGCACGCACGATCCGTCGCACCAAAGAAAAAAGCGCCCTCGTGGCGCTTTTCCGTTGGCACAATCGCTGCGGCTTCGCCGTCTGTCGATTCGCCCCCCGAAACCGTCTTGCGACGGTGACCGGAAAACTATTCCGGATTAAAAAACGTCCGCCGCCGCCCGATTACTGCCTTTCCCCGGTGGGACGACGGAACGTCGCTTATCCCGCAAGTCGGCCTGCATGCCTGGTTGTTGTCCGACGATGATTGGCCCCGCCGTACATGCAGACACTTCCGCGGCCGGCACGTGCACCACGTGCCGGCAACGCGCTAACCCCGCGCTTTATTTTCTGCTACCCCGTAGAACTTTTTCTATTCTTTTCATTTTTTCAACTTGTGGATCGAAGAATAGATATTGGCAGATCGGGATGTCAATCGTTTGAAACGCTATTTTCTGATGATTCGAGGGTTTTCCTTATCGAATCGCGTGCCCAACCAGGCGTTTGAGCCGCTCGCGCGGCGTCGATCAAACAGGGGAGGATCGGTTCGGGCGCGGTGACGGCGATCAGTTCGCGTCGACGCTGTAACCTTGTTGACGCAACAATTCGAGCACGCCGCGTGGGCCGCCCAAGTGCAGCGCGCCGATTGCGACGAACAGCGGCCGGTTCGGGGCGGCGATTGCCGTCATCCGTGCAACGAAGCGCCGGTTGCGCTCGTACACGATCTTGTTGTCGATCGCGTCCGACAACGCCTTCGAACGCGCGAGCCGTTCGCTCTTCGCGACCGCCCATGCCGAGATCGCGTCGGCGTCGCCAATTCGCCACAGTCGGTGCAGCGCCTTGATGTCGTCGGCGTTCTGCGCGGGCGTCTGCACCATGTCCTGCGCGAGCATCTCGCGCTGCTCGGCGAGCGTCAGCCCGGTGAACGCGCGCATCTGTTCGGCGAGCGTCTCGAGCCCGATCACGCGGCCGCCCTTCTTCTTCAGGAACACGTTCTGCAGCTGCGCCTCGGTGCCGTATTCCGTCTGCAGGCCGGCCGACAGCGAATCGTAGGTCTCGACGACGAGCGCCGCGAGCCACGGCCGCATCTTGCGGATCTCGACGAGCGCCGCCGGGTTGCCGCGCAGGCGCGCCGCGAGCCGCTGCCACAGCGGCTCGGGCAGCAGGCGCTGCAGGCACGGGTAGCGGCAGACGCCGTACTTCGACACGTCGTCCTGCGATTCGAGCAGATCGTCGGGCGACAGTTCGAGCGCCAGGGTGGGCGACGCGGCGAGCGCCGCGAGGATGCGCGGCCGGAACGGCTGCGCGCTCGGGTAGTCGGACGGGTCGCCGGTGTGCAGCGTGCCGAGCACGTAGAGCGTGACCTTGCCCTTGGTTGCGACGTAGAACGGCATGCGGGCGGGCTGCACCCGCACGGAGCCGCTTGAAACCGTGCCGTTCGACACGGCGGGCGCGTGGAAGCCCGGCAGGCTCATGCCGGGCGGCGGGACTTGCGACGGATGGATCGGTGAAGTGGCCGGCGCGCGCCCTTCGGCGCGCGCGGATTCGACGGGAACCACGAGGCTGGCCGCCACGCACGCGCCGGCCAGCGCCGCGCCCGTGACGGTACGCACGCTCCAGCGCCGCGCGTAGCGGTACGCGCGCATCACGCGCGCGCTGCTTGCCCCCGCACGGCGCACGCCGGACGCGCGCGCCGCCAACACCTCAGGCATTCTCCTCCCCGACTTCCTCGGCCCGATGGCAGGCCACGCGCCGGCCGTCGACCTCGCGCAGCTGCGGCTCCTCCACCCGGCAGCGCTCGACCGCATACGGGCAGCGCTGATGGAACGCGCAGCCCGACGGCGGATTGAGCGGCGACGGCAGTTCGCCCTGCAGCTTGATCTGCACGCGGCGGTCTTCCTCGAAGATCGCCGGCGTCGCCGACATCAGCGCGCGCGTGTACGGATGGCGCGGCCGTGCGTAGATCGTCGCCTTGTCGCCCAGCTCCGCGACGCTGCCGAAGTACATCACCATCACGTCGTCCGCGACGTGCTCGACCACCGACAGGTTGTGCGAGATGAACACGTAGCTCGTCTTGAACTGCTCCTGCAGATCCATGAACAGGTTCAGGATCTGCGCCTGGATCGACACGTCGAGCGCGGACACCGGCTCGTCGGCCACGACGATGCGCGGATCGAGGATCATCGCGCGCGCGATCGCGACACGCTGGCGCTGGCCGCCCGAGAACATGTGCGGATAACGCTTCGCGTGCTCGGGGCGCAGGCCGACCGTGCGCATGATCTGCGCGATGCGCTGCGCGCGTTCGGCGGCGGTCAGGTTCGCGTTGATCTCGAGCGGCTCGGAAAGCGTCTGCTCGACGGTCTTGCGCGGATTCAGCGACGCGAACGGGTTCTGGAACACCATCTGCACGCGGCGGCGCAGGTCGGCAACCGTCTCGCGGCTGGCGCCGGCCACGTTCTTGCCATCGATCGTCAGGCTGCCCGAGGTAGGCGTCTCGATCATCGTCAGCTGGCGGGCGAGCGTCGACTTCCCGCAGCCCGATTCGCCGACGACGGCGAGCGTCTTGCCGCGCTTCAGCGAGAACGACACGCCGTTCAGTGCCTTCACCGTGCCCTGCCCGAACATCCCGCGCTTCACCGAATAGTGTTTCGCGAGGCCGTCGGCCACCAGCACGGCTTCCTCGTCGTGCGACACGCGAGGCGTTTGATTGACTGCATTCATCGTGCACCTCCCGTCAGGTCGAGGTTGGAAACATTGAGCGGCTTGATGCAGCGTGCGCGCATCGCATCGTTGGCCGGCACCAGCGTGTCGAGCGCCGGCCGCGCCTTGCGGCAATCGTCGACGACGTACTTGCAGCGCGGCGCGAACAGGCACCCGGACGGGCGATCATCGCGGCCCGGCACCATGCCGGGCAATGCGGCAAGGCGACGCGCCCCCTGATTGTGCTCGGGAATCGCCGCGAGCAGCGCTTCGGTGTACGGATGATGCGGCGCGCGGAAGATGTCGGGCACGCGGTTGGTCTCGATCACCTCGCCCGCGTACATCACCGCCACGCGCTGCGCGACTTCCGACACGACGGCCAGGTCGTGCGAGATCAGCACGAGCGCCATGCCGCGCTCCTTCTGCAGCTTCACGAGCAGGTCCATGATCTGCGCCTGGATCGTCACGTCGAGCGCGGTGGTCGGTTCGTCGGCGATCAGCAGCTTCGGGTTGCACGCCACCGCCATCGCGATCATCACGCGCTGGTTCATCCCGCCCGACATCTGGTGCGGGAACGACGCGATGCGGTTCTTCGCATCGGGAATGCCGACCTGGTCGAGCAGTTCGAGCGCGCGCCGGTGCAGCGCGTCGCCGCGCAAGCCCTCGTGCAGCTTCAGCACTTCCTTGATCTGGTAGCCGACCGTATAGCTCGGGTTCAGGCTCGTCAGCGCATCCTGGAACACCATCGCGATGTCCTTGCCGACGATCTTGCGGCGCGCCTTCGGCGACGCCTTCAGCAGGTCGACGCCGTTGAACGTGACTTCATCCGCCGTCACCTTGCCCGGCGCGTCGATCAGGCCCATCAGCGCCATCATCGTCACGCTCTTGCCCGAGCCCGATTCGCCGACGACGCCCACCACCTCGCCCGGCGCGATCGACAGGTTGATCCGGTCGACCGCGGGCAGGCCGTTGAAATTCACCGCGAGATTGCGGATGGTCAGAAGATCTTGGCTCATGTCGTCCTCCGCCGGGCCGCCCCAAGGAGGACGACCGCCCCCTCGGGGGGCAGCGAACAAAGTGAGTGTGGGGGTTGTTTCATCTCACGCCATCCGTTTCAGTTTGGGATCGAGCGCGTCGCGCAGCCCGTCGCCGAGCAGGTTGATCGCGAGCACCGAAATCAGGATCGACAGGCCCGGCATCGTCACGATCCACCACGCATTGTCGATGTAGTCGCGCGCGGAGGCCAGCATCGCGCCCCACTCGGCGGTCGGCGGTTGCACGCCGAGGCCGAGGAAGCCGAGCGCGGCCGCGTCGAGGATGGCCGACGAGAAGCCGAGCGTCGCCTGCACGATCAGTGGCGCCGTACAGTTCGGCAGCACCTGCGAGAACATCAGGCGCAGCGTGCCGGCACCGGCCACGCGCGACGCCGTCACGTACTCCTTCTGCAGCTCGCCGAGCGCCGATGCGCGCGTGAGGCGCACGTAGGCCGGCAGCGCGACGATCGCGATCGCGAACATCGTGTTGGTGAGGCCCGGGCCGATGATCGCGACGACCGCGACCGCGAGCAGCAGCGACGGCAGCGCGAGCAGCACGTCCATGATGCGCATTACGGGCGTGTCGGCCCACTTCTGGAAGAACGCGGCGACGAGCCCGAGCACGATGCCGGGGATCAGCGCGAGCACGACCGACACGAAGCCGATCCAGAACGACATCCGCGCGCCGTACATCAGGCGCGAAAGAATGTCGCGGCCCGCTTCGTCGGTGCCGAGGATGAATTTCCAGTTGCCGCCTTCAAGCCATGCGGGCGGGATCTTCACGAAGTCGCGGTATTGCTCGACCGGGCTGTGCGGCGCGAGCAGCGGCGCGAGCAGCGCGACCAGGATCAGCACGATCACGACGATGCCGGCGCCGACGGCGCCCCGGTTGCGCGAGAAGTTGGCCCAGAACTCGCGCAGCGCGAGCGCACGGCCGCCGGCCGGCGCGGATTCGGTCGGCAGGGTGTTTTGCAGATTGCTCATGGGATTACCTCGTGTGGCGGATGCGCGGATTCAGCACGCCGTACAGCAGGTCGACGACCAGGTTCACGACGATCACGAGCGTCGCGATCAGCAGGATGCCGCCCTGGACGACCGGATAGTCGCGGCGGCCGATCGCATCGATCAGCCACTTGCCGACACCGGGCCACGAAAAGAGCGTCTCGGTCAGCACGGCGCCCGCAAGCAGCGTGCCGATCTGCAGGCCGATCACGGTGACGACCGGGATCAGCGCATTGCGCAGCGCATGCACGACGACCACGCGCGCGGGCGACAGCCCCTTCGCGCGGGCGGTGCGGATGTAATCCTCGCGCAGCACTTCGAGCATCGACGAGCGCGTCATCCGCGCGATCACCGCGAGCGGGATCGTGCCGAGCACGATCGCGGGCAGGATCAGGTGGCTGACCGCCGACTTGAACGCGCCTTCATCCGGCGCGAGCAGCGCGTCGATCAGCATGAAGCCCGTCGGGTGCGGGAAATCGTATTCGACGGCGATGCGCCCCGACACGGGCGTCCAGCCGAGATATGACGAAAACACCATGATGAGGATCAGCCCCCACCAGAAGATCGGCATCGAATAGCCGGTGAGCGCGGTGCCCATCACGCCATGGTCGACGACCGAGCCGCGCCGCAATGCGGCGATCACGCCGGCCGGCAGCCCGACCGCGAGCGCGAACACGAGCGCGCACAGCGACAGCTCGACGGTCGCCGGGAAGCGCGCGAAGAACTCACCCGCGACGCTCGTGTTGGTGATGATCGACGTGCCGAGGTCGCCATGCAGCGCCCGGCCGATGTAGTGGATGTACTGCATGGGCAGCGGCTGGTCGAGCCCGAGGCGTTTCATCGCCTCCGCATGCATCGCGGGATCGACGCCGCGCTCGCCCATCATCACTTCGATGGGGTCGCCCGGTATCAGGTGAATCAGCGCAAACGCCAGGATGGTGATGCCGATGAAAGTCGGGATCACCATCCCCACGCGGCGCAACACGAATGTGAACATGATGCGTCTCGTATTTTCTTGTGGGAAATGTGCGACCGGCGACGGGAAGCTTTTGGCCTCCCGCCGCCGGATGAATTAGCCGGTCTCGGTCTTCGTAGACAGCTTACGCCGGGCGCGTCACTTCACGCTCACACCGTCGAAGCGGGCATAGCCGAGCGGCTCGATACGCATGTCGACCACGGTCTTGCGCACCGGCTGGTAGACCGTCGAGTTCGCGATCGGCGAGAACGGCAGCTGTTGCGCGAAGATCTGCTGAGCCTGCATGTAGAGCTTGGTCCGCGCGTCCTGGCCCGTCGTCGTGCGGCCCTTCTGGACCAGCTCGTCGAACGGCTTGTAGCACCAGTGCGAGAAGTTGTTGCCCTTGATCGCTTCGCAGCCGAGCAGCGTGCCGAGCCAGTTGTCCGGATCGCCGTTGTCGCCCGTCCAGCCGATCAGCATCGTGTCCTGCTCACCCGAGTGCGCGCGCTTGATGTACTCGCCCCACTCGTACGTGACGATCTTCGCCTTCACGCCGATCTTCGCCCAGTCGGCCTGAATCATCTCGGCCATCAGACGGGCGTTCGGGTTGTACGCGCGCTGCACCGGCATCGCCCACAGCGTGATCTCGAAACCGTTCGGGAAGCCGGCCTTCGCGAGCAGCGCCTTCGCCTTCGCGGTGTCGTTCGGCGCCATCTTCAGGTTCTTGTCGTACGACCATTGGGTCGGCGGCATCGGCGCGTTGGCGGCCTGGCCTGCGCCCTGATAGACGGACTCGAGGATCGCCTTCTTGTTGATCGCCATGTCGAGCGCCTGACGCACCTCGAGCTTGTCGACCGGCTTGTGCTCGACGTTGTACGCGAGATAGCCGAGGTTGAAGCCTGCCTGCGACGGCATGTCGACGTTCGAATCGGCCTTCAGCGTCGCGATGTCGGCCGGACGCGGATAGCTCATCACCTGGCATTCGTTGCGCTTGATCTTCTGCACGCGCACGCCCGGATCCGGCGTGATCGAGAAGATCAGCTTCGAGATCTTCACTTCGCCCTTCTTCCAGTAATCAGGATTGCCGTCGAATCGGATCGTCGCGTCCTTCGTGTAGCTGCGGAAGATGAACGGGCCCGTACCGACCGGCTTCTGGTTGATGTCGGCGGCCTTGCCTGCCTTCATCAGCTGGTCGCCGTATTCGGCCGACAGGATCGACGCGAATTCCATCGCCATGTTCTGGATGAACGGCGCATTCGGTTCGGCGAGCGTGAACTTCACGGTGTACGGATCGACCTTCTCGACCTTCGTGATCAGCTTGTCGAGGCCCATGTCGGTGAAATACGGGAACGACACCGGGTACGCCTTGCGGAACGCCTGGTTCGGGTCGAGCATGCGCTGGAACGAGAACAGCACGTCGTCCGCGTTGAATTCACGCGTCGGCTTGAAGAAGTCGGTCGTGTGGAACTTCACGCCGTGGCGCAGGTGGAACGTGTACACCTTGCCGTCCGGCGACACGTCCCACTTCTCGGCGAGGCCCGGCTCGACCTTCGTGCCGCCGCGCTCGAATTCGACGAGGCGGTTGTAGACGGTGAACGTGGCGGCGGTGAAATCGACGCCGGTCGTAAATTGCGCGGAATCGAAACCCGCCGGGCTGCCTTCTGAGCAGTAGACGAGCGTTTTGTTCGGAATCTGTGCGAATGCAGAGCCCGCGACGCCGAGCGATGCCGCTGCCACGCCTGCAATGGCGGTAACACGCAGGGTGTGCAACAGACGGTTGTATTCCATGTTTCCTCCAGGTCTCCAGATCGGAACCGGCCCGCCAGGGGCCGGCGTACGCGGATATTACTTGAGCTAACGATGTGGCAACAAGCTGGAGAAAAAACTCTTCTAGATGTCCCGCCGGGTTTTTGCCGATGTTTAGTGGGAGTAAAAAATGCGACAACGCGCGCGAGCGCCCATTTCGTTCATTTCGCGCAAGTTTCGTTCGACGACTAAACAATTCGGGCGCGACCGCGAAGGATCGACCCACCGCTTTCCCGTGTTCTGCAGCACATCATTGCGTTTTGCGAAACGATCGGGTGATCGTCGTCAAATCGTCATGTTGTCGCGTCGCCGCGTCGTCACGCCGGCGCGTCGAGGTCGGCACTGCGCGCGGGCACGAACGCGACCGCGACGATCGACAGCGCGATCCCGGCCATCACGTAGTAGGTCGGCGCGAGCGGCGTGCCCGTGACCTTGATCAGCCACGTGACGATGAACTGCCCGAAGCCGCCGAACAGCATCACCGCGACGTTGTACGCGATCGACAGCCCGGTCGAGCGCACGTTGGCCGGGAACAGCTCGGCGATCATCGCGCCGAACGGCCCGTAGTAGCCCGCGAGCGTGACCGACAGCACGGCCTGCACCGCGATCAGCCGCGCGATGCTCGGCGCCGCGTCGAGCCACGCGAACAGCGGATACATCAGCACGAGCGTGAGCGCGAGCGACCACAGCGACAGCCCTTTTCGGCCGATGCGATCCGACCACGCGCCCGCGATCGGCGACAGCACCATCAGCAGCAGGTTGCCGACGATCACCGCATAGAACGATTCCGCGTACGGCAGCTTCAGCTGCTTCACCGCGAAGGTCGGCAGATAGCTGATCAGCACGTAGATCGTCACCGTCAGCGCGATCACCGAGCCGAGCCCGCACAGCACCTCGCGCGGGTAGCGCGTGAACACTTCGCCGAGCGTCACGCGGCGCGCGCTTTGCTGCGCATGCAGGAACGCCTCGGAATCGGCGAGATGGCGGCGGATGTAGAAACCGATCGGGCCGATCACGAGCCCGAGGATGAACGGCACGCGCCAGCCCCAGCTGCGCAGCGCTTCGTGCGACAGCCCGCGCGTGACGGCCGCGCCGACGAGCGCGCCGATCAGCAGCGCGGCCGCCTGGCTCGCCATCTGCCAGCTGCCGTAGAAGCCGCGTTTCGAGAACGGCGCGGCCTCGATCAGCAGCGCCGTCGCGCTGCCGAATTCGCCGCCCGCGGAGAAGCCCTGCAGCAGACGGCCGAGCACGATCAGGAGCGGGCCCCCGATGCCGATCGCCGCATACGGCGGCGCGACCGCGAGCAGGAAGATGCCGGCCGTCATCAGGAGGATCACGAGCGACAGCGCGGCCTTGCGGCCCGCGCGATCCGCGTACAGCCCGAACACGATGCCGCCGATCGGACGCATGAAGAACGCGACGCCGAACGTCGCGGTGGTCAGCAGCAGCGACGAGTATTCGCTGGAGGTCGGGAAGAACAGCTCGGCGATCACGACCGTCATGAAGCCGAACACCGTGAAGTCGTACCACTCGAGCGCATTGCCGATCACGGCGGCCGCGACCGCACGCCGGTTCAGTGCACGCTCGGGCCGGCTCGTTTTCGTTGAATTCGCAATCGTCGCCATGCGTGCCTCGTCCTCGTCGGTTCGCCGTGTCGGGCTGCGCGGCGCGTGGAGTGCCCGCGGCGCGCCGGTGTGCAGCGAGTGTAGAAAGCGACGGAACCGTTTTCAAGCAATAAAAAACGCCCGCCATCTTTCGACGGCGGGCGTTGTGCGGTTTTCGCCACAATGCGGCATCGCACGATGCCGCACGGGCCTCAACCCATCTTCGAGAAGGCGCTGCACCAGCCCTTCGCCGACACCTGCTTGCCGGGGAAGGCGCCGCACGGGCCCGAGGCCGAGCCCTTCTTGCCCTGGTACAGCATGCAGGCCGCGCAATCCTGGCCTGCCGCGTATTTCGGGTACTTCGTCTTGTCGACCTTCGTCGCATCGGCCTTGTAGCCGAGTGCCGTCGCGGTCGGGTCGCTTTCCGCGAGCATCGGCGCATCGGCCAGCGCTTCACGCGACAGCGCCAGCGCGGACACGGCACCAATGCTCGTAATCAGGAAACTCCGACGGGATGTTTTCATGGGGGACTCGCTCCAACGTTATCGGTTTGAAAGCTGTTCTGGCGACAGCCGTTCGACAGAATAACGCTCAAGCGAATAAATGTGCGCGCCGAAATTCCAGAGATAAGGAATTTCACACGGCCGCCATAGGGCCGATACGCATTCGCCACTTCCCCGCCATATACGTGCCGCGTCAGCGGTAAGCCGTCATGTCGCCCACCCGCTGCGCGAGCGCGAGCGACGCGGTGAGCCCCGGCGACTCGATGCCGAACAGGTTCACGAGCCCGCGCACGCCATGTTGCGCGGCGCCCTGCACGATGAAATCGGCCGGCGGCTCGCCGGGGCCCGCGAGCTTGGGCCGGATGCCCGCATACGCCGGCTGCAGCGCGCCATCCGGCAGGCCCGGCCAGAACGCGCGGATCGACGCGTAGAACGCGGTCGCGCGCGCCGGATCGACTTCATAGCGCAGCGCATCGATCCATTCGACGTCGGGGCCGAAGCGCGCCTGCCCGCCGAGGTCGAGCGTCAGGTGCACGCCGAGCCCCGCGCGGTCGGGCATCGGGTAGATCAGGTGGGAAAACGGTGCGCGCCCCGACAGGCTGAAGTAGTTGCCGCGCGCGAGATAGAGCGGCGGCACCCAGCGCGGGTCGAGGCCGCGCGTGCGGCGCGCCAGCGCCTGCGCGCCGAGGCCCGCGCTGTTGATCACGCAGGCGGCCTCGATCTCGGTCGGCGCGTCGCCGCCCGTGCGCACGACGAAGCGCCCGCCGCGCAGCACGTCGATCGATTCGACCGGGGATTTCAGCGCGCACACGGCGCCTCCGCGCTCCGCGTCGCCGAGCAACGCGAGCATCAGCTGGTGGCTGTCGACGATGCCGGTGGACGGCGAGAACAGCGCCTCGACGCATTCGAGCGCGGGCTCGAGCGTCTGCGCCTCGGCGCGCGTGAGCGGCATCAGGTCGAGCACGCCGTTTTCGGTCGCGCGTGCGGCGATCGCCCTCAACTGCTTCACCTGCGCGGCGCTCGTGGCGACGAGCAGCTTGCCGGCGCGCCGGTGCGGCACATGATGGGTCTCGCAGAATTCGTACAGCAGGTCGCGCCCGTGCACGCACGACGTCGCCTTCAGCGACCCGCGCGGATAGTAGAGCCCCGCGTGGATCACTTCGCTGTTGCGCGAACTCGTACCGGTGCCGATCGCATCGGCGCCCTCGAGCACGAGCGTTTCACGCCCGCGCGCGGCCAGTTCGCGCGCAATCGCCAGACCGACGACGCCCGCGCCGATCACGACACAATCCATCTGCTCCATGACGTTTCGCGCCGCTAGCGCGTCGAGGGGAGAGAAGGGAATTGTACGTCCCGGTTCATCCGCTTGCCGAAGGTCGTGCAGCGTCTCGCGACGCCGCCGTGCTTGACGCGCCGTGCACGGCGCGACGCGCGGCACTGCGCGGCGCGCACGCCGCCAGGGCCGGGGCCGTGCGCGCGCCGCGCGTTCAGAAGCCGATCGGCCGGCGCTTCGCCGCGCCTTCGTCGGCCCGGATGTCGCGCGGCCCGATCGCGTCGCGCCCGTCGAGCCGTGCGGCGCCGAACGCGTGCAGCAGCGCGCGGCGCATCGTGCGCGGCGGGGTCGCGGCCAGCACGTCGAGCGCGTCGTCGCCGAGGGTGTCCGGGAAGCGCCGCCCCCACGCGTGCGACGTGCGGATCTCGTCGTAGATCGTCTGCGCGATCCGGCGCGCGCCGGCCGCATCGGGCGGCTCGATCTCGTACACGTTCATCCGGTTGAGCAGCGGCTCCGGAATCGCGTGCACCTCGTTCGCGGTCGCGATCCAGATCACGTTGCCCGCATCGATCGGCACTTCCGCGAATTCGTCGATGAATGCGCGCGCGGTGTCGTGCTCGAGCAACGCATACAGCGCGCCGAGCGGATCGTATTGCGCATCGCTGCCGGCCTTGTCGATCTCGTCGACCGCGATCACCGGGTTCGCGTAGCTGCCGTTCACCAGTGCATCGAACACCTTGCCGGGCTTCGCGTTCTTCCATTGCGACGACGCACCCGACAGGATCCAGCCGGCCGTCAGCGAACTCATCGGCACGTAGTGGTACGCGGTGCCGAGGAGTTGCGCGAGCGCCTTCGCGAAGTGCGTCTTGCCGATGCCCGGGGGCCCGAGCAGCAGGATCGGCATCAGTTCGAGCCGGTCCTCCGTTTCGAGGCACAGCGCGACCTGCTTGCGCACGTCTTCGAGCGGCTCGGCGAAATTGGGCAATGCCTCGCCGAGCGCGTCGAACGACGGCATCCGGTTCGGCTTCACGCAGAAGCGCAGATTGCCCGTCTTGAGCATCCTCTCGTAGGTGGCGCGCAATGCGTCGCTCGCGCTCTCGTTCAGGTCGCTCAGCGCCGTCTCGACCTGCTCGAGGTCGTACACCGTGCTGAAGGATGCCACCGCCAGTTCCTGTTTCACCATCGCCGTCGTCATACCAACCTCGCTGCCGCGTGCCGTCACATGACCATCAGACCCTTACGATTTCAGTGTAGCGATCCCGCATCCCCGCGCAAGCAAGCAGCCACGCGAGTCTGCTGCTAACACCCGCGCGCACTGCACGCCGGCGCGCCGCGGCGTATGATCGTCGGTTCACCCACCCGCCGCACCGGCCTGGCCGACCGCGCCCGCACGGCGCGTCGGACTCCGTCCCGAAGGTATGCCGATGTCCGTCCCCACTGCTGTCCCGCGCGTCGATGCCGATGCGATCGACGCCGTCGACGCGGCGCTCACGTCGCGCCGTGCGGTCCGCGCGTTCCTGCCGACGCCGGTGCCGCGCGACACGCTCGAGGCGATCCTCGAAGCCGCGAGCCGCGCGCCGTCGGGCACCAACATCCAGCCGTGGCGCGTGTACGTCGCGACGGGCGCCACGCGCGATGCGCTCGCCGCCGCGCTCACCGCGGCCCACGACGATCCCGCGCGCGACGAGAAGTACGTCGCCGAGTACGACTACTACCCGCGCGAGTGGGTGTCGCCGTATATCGACCGGCGCCGCAAGGTCGGCTGGGACCTGTACGGGCTGTTGAACATCGGCCGCGACGAGAAGGCGCGCATGCATGCGCAGCACGCCCGCAACTTCCGCTTCTTCGATGCGCCGGTCGCGCTGTTCTTCACGCTTGACCGCGTGATGACCTACGGTGCCTGGCTCGACTGCGGGATGTTCCTGCAGGGCGTGATGACGGCCGCGCGCGCACGCGGGCTCGATACCTGCCCGCAGGCCGCGCTCGTGCCGTTTCACCGGATCATTACCGAACACCTCGGCATTCCCGCCAACGAACAGCTGGTGTGCGGGATGTCGCTCGGCCATGCGGATCCCGACGCGATCGAGAACCGCCTCGTCACCGAGCGCGCGCCCGTTGCCGAGTTCACGCGCTTTTTCGCTTGAAAACGCATGACGCGGCCTTACCTTTCGAACAGGAACGCATCGTGCGGCGAACCTGCGGCGACGCGTCCCGTCACATCGCGACCGAAATCGATCGGGCGTAAGATGTGCGTCCGTTCCCCGCTATTCCGCGTTTCCGGAGACGTTTCATGCTGAAACACGGCCTGGCCGTCCTGCTCGCGAGCGTCGCGCTCGCCGCCCATGCGCAGAGCCCCGCACCGGCCTCCGTCGCATGGGAGATCCAGGTGGTACGCGACGGTCAGACCATCGACACGTTCCAGCAGCGCACCACCGTGGGTCAGACCCGTACCGATACCCATCGCTATCCGTCCGCCGTGCCGGTCGGCTGCGGCAATGCCGCGCGCGTCGTGCCGACCGAGCGTTCGCGCACGGTGACGGTCGCGCCGCTCACCGTCGATGCCGGCGCGAACACGGTGTCGCTCGCGCTCGACGTGCAGGAAACGATCGACGACGAAGGCGCGAAGCCGGCCGATCCGTGCGTGCCCGCGTCGCCGCGGCAAATCGTCGCGAGTCACCCCGGCCTGACAGTCGGCGCCGATGCGTGGACCGACTGGACGCTCGTCGAGCAACATCCGCACCTCGTGTACCGCGTGCGTGCGCACGTCGCGAAGGATTGAGCGTCATGTCCGCCGACGCCCTGTCCCTGCCGTTCGCCGAACCGCACGCCGCACCCGACGAAATCACCGCGGTGAGCTGGAACCTGCACAAGGGCCGCTCGCCGCTCGGCTTTACCGCGTGGAACGCGATGCGCAACTGGATGCAGTCGACGCACGCCGACGTGTATTTCCTGCAGGAAGCGATGGCGCGCCGCATGCCGCGCCCCGTGCTCGCGCCCGGCTTCGGCGCACCGATGGACGACTCGGTCGACGACATCTGGCACTGCCAGGCCACCGAGATCGCACATGCGCTCGACTGGCAGATCGCGCTCGGGCCGAACGTGTTCAAGCCGTCGTGGCGGCACGGCAACGCCATCCTGTCACCGCATCCGCTCGACCTCGGCGGCCGCTGGGACATCTCCGCGCACCGTTTCGAGCGGCGCGGGTTGCTGGTCGCGCGCGCGACGCTCGCGGGCGCCCGGCCGGTCACGCTGCTGTGCGCGCACCTCGCGCTCACGCGCGCGGCACGGTTGCGCCAGATGCACTGGATCGCGCACTGGATCGTGCGCAACGCAGGCGACGGCCCGCTGATGCTCGCCGGCGACTTCAACGACTGGCGCAACGATTCGGTCGCGCTGTTCGGCGAGATCGGGTTGTCCGAGGTCGCGACGCTGCTCGGCGAATCGGGCCGCACGTTCCCCGCGTTCTCGCCGGCGCTCGCGCTCGACAAGATGTTCGTGCGCGGGCTGACGCCGCTCGAATGGCGCGCGCCGTCCGGCGAAGCCGCGTGGCTGTCGGACCACCTGCCGTACATCGCGCGCCTGCGCCTCGATCCGCAATAGCGCTCCGACCTCGGCCCGCTCACGGCCGAAAAACTGAAAGGCGATTGAAATAATTCGTTGCGCCAAATCCGCGCGGCCACGGGGGTCAAGCCCGCGATCCGCGTCAACAGGGTAAAATAACGAGTTCCTCAATCGTCTGTCATCGAGAAGGCGCGTGTCCGACGCGCCGGCCGGCCGATCCGTGATCGGGCCGTCGCACTCGGTTTTTTTTGCCCGTTTTTGGGCCCGTTACTCGCGTTCGCTACGCGCGTCCGTTTTCAAAGCCATGAGCAAATACGACACCGCCACCGTCCAATCCGTCCATCACTGGACCGACACGCTGTTCAGCTTCACCTGCACCCGTGAGGCGAGCCTGCGCTTCAACAACGGCGAATTCACGATGGTCGGCCTCGAGGTCGACGGCAAGCCCCTCGCGCGCGCCTACTCGATCGTCAGCCCGAACTACGAAGAGCATCTCGAATTCTTCAGCATCAAGGTGCAGAACGGCCCGCTGACGTCGCGCCTGCAGCACCTGAAGGTGGGCGACACGGTGCTGATCGGCAAGAAGCCGACGGGCACGCTGGTCGCCGACAACCTGCTGCCGGGCAAGACGCTGTGGATGCTGTCGACGGGCACGGGCCTCGCGCCGTTCATGTCGATCATCCGCGATCCGGACATCTACGACCGCTTCGACAAGGTGATCCTGACGCACACGTGCCGCCTGAAGGGCGAGCTCGCGTACATGGACTACATCAAGCACGACCTGCCGGGCCACGAGTACTTGGGCGACATCATCAAGGAAAAGCTCGTCTACTACCCGACGGTCACGCGCGAAGCGTTCGACAACGAAGGCCGGATCACCGACCTGATCGCGACGGGCAAGCTGTTCACGGATCTCGACGTCCCGCCGTTCTCGCCGGAAAACGACCGCGTGATGCTGTGCGGCAGCACCGCGATGCTGAAGGACACGACCGAGCTGCTGAAGCAGGCCGGCCTCGTCGAAGGCAAGAACAGCGCACCGGGCCACTACGTGATCGAGCGCGCGTTCGTCGACTGATCGATCCCCAAATTTGCGCATCATCAAAAACCGGAGCAAAAGCTCCGGTTTTTTTTCGTCCCTACTTGGCGAATTCGTAACAAATTGGGATCATCCCATCTCAAATAGTTACATTTGGATACGTCATCGTCCGGTGCTCGGGTGTCAGTGTTTTTCCTACAACACCTTCATTCCGATTATTCACATTTACCCTTAAATGTCCGCCTGACATGACCTTTTCAGAAATTTTGAGATATTATTCGCCGCGCGTGGTTGCCGTTCGGATGAGAGTGGAAGGGTCGGATGCAAGTGTTACAAGACGTAACTTTTGTTACCTCGGCAGGGGGCGATTCTCTGGTGGCGACCGTCATCGAAACGGCAGCCGATCCACGCAGCCAGCCGGTGTCTGAACCGCTTTCTGACAGCAGGGAGAGTCATGGATACGTCGCTTAACGCGCCTTTGGGCGCCCACGCCCCGTTCCCGTCGCAACAGCGCGTGCCGGGCTGCGTCGCGACTCCGCCCATTGCCGACGCCGCGCCGAAACGTGGCGCCTCCGCCGCGCGGATCGCAGCGCTGTCTGCCCAGTTGCTCGCCGCCGACGAAGCGGCCCGCCGCCATCTGGCCGGCGAGCTGCACGACGGGCTCGGTGCCGAACTCACCGCTGCGCGTTTCGCGCTCGCAAACGTTCAAACGTGGCTGCCGGCCGATGCGCCGGAGGGTTGCCTGCGCGCACTGGCGCTGGCGCAGCAGGCGCTCGACGCCGCGACCGACGCGAATCGCCGGCTGATCGACGAGCGCGGCACGCCGGCGCTCGACGCGGGCCTGGTCGGCGCGCTGTCGTCGTGGGCCGACACTCATGCGGCCCGCACGGGCCTGCGCACCAGCTTCGTCTGTGCGGCCGACGCGCGCCTGACGCAGCTCGCCGGCGCCGGCGCGCTCGCGGTGTTCCGCGTCGCGCAGGAAGCGTTGTCGAACGTCGCGAAGCACGCACGCGCGACGTCGGTCGACGTGCGCATCGCCACCGACGGCACGCACCTGTCACTGATTGTCTCCGACGATGGGACCGGTTTCTCGCGGAGCCGCCGTACCGGCTACGGCCTGGCCGGCATGCGCGCCCGCTGCGAGGCGTTCGGCGGCAGCTTCGAGACGGCCACGCCGGCCACCGGCCACGGCACGCGCGTCACCGCGCGCTTCGCTTGGGATTCGCTGCTCGCGGTGCCTGTCGCGGCCCGCCGCGCGTCGCTTTCGTGAGGTAGCCATGAGCCTGAACATCCTGCTCGTGGACGATCACGCGATCGTCCGGCAAGGGATCCGCCAGTTGCTGATCGACCGTGGCGTCGCGCGCGACGTCACCGAGGCCGAAACCGGCGGCGACGCGATGGCCGCCGTCGACAAACAGGAATTCGACGTGATCCTGCTCGACATCTCGCTGCCGGACACGAACGGCATCGAGGTGCTCAAGCGCCTCAAGCGCAAGCTGTCGCGCACGCCGGTGCTGATGTTCTCGATGTATCGCGAGGATCAGTACGCGGTGCGCGCGCTGAAGGCCGGCGCGGCCGGCTACCTGTCGAAGACGGTCAACGCCGCGCAGATGATCGGCGCGATCCAGCAGGTCGCGGCCGGCCGCAAGTACGTGAGCCCCGCGATGGCCGAGGCGCTCGCCGAATACGTGTCGTTCGAGAACGAACCGCTGCCGCACGAGAAACTGTCCGACCGCGAATACCAGACGCTCTGCATGCTCGCATCGGGCAAGCGGCTCACCGACATCGCGAACACGCTGTCGCTGTCCGTGAAGACGGTGAGCGTGTACCGCTCGCGGCTGCTCGAGAAGATGCGGCTGTCGAACAACGCGGAGCTCACGTTCTACGTGATGAGCAACCGGCTCGTCGACATGGCGCCCACGGCCGGCGCCTGATTCCCCCACGTTTCGCCCGATTGGTCCGGGCCAGCGACGCGGCACCTGCCGCGTCGCCGCCCGCTGTCGCCCGCCTGAAGCGCAAGCGCTTGTTTTATCGGACGATTTTGTGACACAGCGCTGCGCTGCAGCGGGTCTTGCGCGCCAAATCGGCTAAAATTACGGGTTTTCACTCAGTCAGCGCTACCGCGCCCGCGCGCGCTGGCGATTCATCCGCAATGTCTCTCTTCCGCAAGAAAAACGTCGATCGCATGATCGCCGGCGCGCATGCCGCCGGGCTCAAGAAAGCGCTCGGCGCGATCGACCTCACCTTCCTCGGCATCGGCGCGATCATCGGCACCGGCATCTTCGTGCTGACCGGTACCGGCGCCGTGCAGGCCGGCCCCGCCCTGATGCTGTCGTTCGTGATCGCCGCGATCGCGTGCGGCCTCGCCGCGCTGTCGTACGCGGAATTCGCGTCCACCATTCCCGTCGCCGGCTCGATCTACACGTATTCGTACGCCACGCTCGGCGAGCTCGTCGCGTGGATCATCGGCTGGGACCTGATGCTCGAATACGGCCTCGCGTCGTCGGCCGTGTCGGTCGGCTGGTCGGGCTACCTGCAGTCGCTGCTGCAGGGCTTCGGGCTCACGCTGCCCACCGTGCTGACGGCCGCGCCCGGTGCGGTGCCGGGCGTCGTCACGTGGTTCAACCTGCCCGCGTTCCTCGTGATGATCGTGATCACGACGCTGCTGTCGATCGGCATCCGCGAGTCGACCCGCATCAACAACATCATGGTGTTCATCAAGGTGTCGGTCGTGCTGCTCGTGATCGCGGTCGGCGTGTTCCACGTGACGCCCGCGAACTGGAAGCCGTTCATGCCGCACGGCTGGAACGGCGTGTTCGGCGCGGCGGCCGTGATGTTCTTCGCGTTCATCGGCTTCGACGCGGTGTCGTCGGCGGCCGAGGAAGTGAAGAACCCGAAACGCGACCTGCCGATCGGCATCATCGCGTCGCTCGCGGTGTGCGCGGTGCTGTACGTGACGGTCGCCGCGGTCGCGACCGGCATCGTGCCGTCGGCCCAGTACGCGAACATCTCGCACCCGATCTCGTACGCGCTGCAGAAGGCCGGCGAGACGTGGGTGGCAGGCTTCATCGATCTCGGCGCCGTGCTCGGCATGCTGACCGTGATCCTCGTGATGAGCTACGGCCAGACACGCGTGATCTTCGCGATGTCGCGCGACGGGCTGCTGCCGGCAGCGCTGTCGCGCGTGCACCCGCGCTACGCGACGCCGTTCCTGACGACCTGGCTCGTCGGCCTGTTCTTCGGGCTGATCGCCGCGCTCGTGCCGCTCAACGTGCTCGCCGAGCTGATCAACATCGGCACGCTCGCCGCGTTCTCGATGGTGTCGATCGCCGTGCTCGTGCTGCGCCGCACGCACCCCGACCTGCCGCGTGCGTTCCGCTGCCCCGGCGTGCCGGTGGTGCCGATCCTCGCGGTCGCGTCGTGCCTGTTCCTGATGCTGAACCTGCAGCCCGTCACGTGGGCCGCGTTCGGCATCTGGCTCGTGATCGGCCTCGTGATCTACTTCCTGTATTCGCGCCACCACTCGAAGCTCGCGCACGGTCGCCACGACGCGCACTGAGCGACGTATCGGCGCGCGCAGGCCGCGCGTCGCGACGAACACCGCGCGGGCCCATCACTGGTGCCCCGCGCGTTCCCGAACCGGCCGCGGCGCCGCTCCCCCGATCGACCGCTGTCCGATCGTCGCAATATCTTGCCCGATTCTCCGGATTTGCCCGCACGAGCCAGCGCGCCGCCTGCACGTGCGCGCCGCGCGGTTCATAATCGCGCCATCGAACGGCGGCCCGCATCGGCGGTGTCGCCCGGCAACAGGAAGAAGATGATGGAAAGCGTCGATCTCGATGTATTGAAATCCAGCGCGCGATGGCTCGAAGAAGGGCGCCGCGTGCTGCTCGTGACGGTCGTGAAGACGTGGGGCTCGTCGCCCCGCCCCGAAGGCGCGATGCTCGCGGTGCGCGAGGACGGGCTCGTGGTCGGCTCCGTGTCCGGCGGGTGTATCGAGGACGACCTGATCACCCGGGTGCACGCAAGCGGGATCGCGGCCGACGCGCGCCCGGAAGCGCTCAAGTACGGCGTGACGGCCGAGGAAGCGCACCGTTTCGGGCTGCCGTGCGGCGGCACGATCCAGCTCGTGCTCGAGCCGCTCACGCGCGACAGCGGGATTGCCGCGCTGTGCGCGGAAGTCGAGGCCGGCCGCCTCGTCACGCGCACGATGACGCTCGCGACCGGCCGCGCATCGCTGTCGCCGGCGCAGGCAGCCGACGGGCTCGCGTTCGACGGCGAGCGGCTCGTGACGATCCACGGGCCGCGCTACCGGATGCTCGTGATCGGCGCCGGCCAGTTGTCGCGCTATCTGTGCCAGATCGCGGTCGGGCTCGACTACCAGGTGACGGTGTGCGATCCGCGCGAGGAATACACGGATGCGTGGGACGTGCCGGGTACGCGCGTCGTGCACACGATGCCCGACGATACGGTGCTCGACATGAACCTCGATGCGCGTTCGGCGGTGATCGCGCTCACGCACGACCCGAAGCTCGACGATCTCGCGCTGATGGAGGCGCTGAAGACGCCCGCGTTCTACGTGGGCGCGCTCGGCTCGCGGCGCAACAATGCGGCACGGCGCGAGCGGCTGCGCGAATTCGACCTGAACGAAGCGGAACTGGCCCGGCTGCACGGGCCGGCCGGCATCTACATCGGCAGCCGGACGCCGCCGGAAATCGCGATCTCGATCCTCGCCGAGATTACCGCCGCGAAGAACAACGTGTCGCTGCCGACGATCCTGCAGGTCGAGGGCGCGAAGGCCGCGCGCGAGATCGCGGCGAACAGCGGCGCGGCCTGCGGCCTCTGATCGCTGGCGACGCCGGCGCGCGGTCGCGCCAGGCAGGCGTCCGCGACGGGCGAAGCGGACGGAAGCGAACGAAATCGACGAAAGCGCACGCGCCGGCGCCAGGCCGGCGCGTGCCGCCGATCAGGTCAGGCCGGCGGCCAGCGCCGCGGCGACCGAACCGACCACCAGCACGACGCCGACCGTGCGGCGCTTGTTCAGCTCGGTCCACAGCAGCACGCCGGTCAGCGACAGCAGGATCAGCGAGCCCGCGATCGTGTCCATCAGCAGCACCCAGCCGAGATTCATCCCGACGCCGCGATGCAGGTTGTTCAGCGTCGTCAGGAACGTGTTGCCGGTGCGTTTCACCGCGACGTAGCCGTTGCCGACCCAGTATTCGGCCTGCACGTTCTGGTGCGGGCCGAACAGGCCCATCTGCCAGTGCTCCGGCTGCATCACGCGCTTGTCGCCCCATGCGACGGGCTGCGCCGGCTCCTTGCGCATGCGGCCCGGCTTGCCGTCGAAATGCAGTTCGTGCTGCAGCCACTTCGTCATCGCGGCGGGCGTCTTCGGCGCCGGATCCGGCAGCGCGATCTGCATCTCCTCGACCTGCGGCTCGCCGGTCGAAATCTTCAGCGGCGGCGCGCGGTGGTTGAGCAGCACGCCCGTCACGCCGAACAGCAGCCCGAGCACCGCGCCCCACAGCCCGACCCAGCCATGCACCTTGCGCAACCACTTGATGAAGGTCGCGCGGCGCGAACGCTGGCGGCGCGCGGCCAGTTCGTCGTCGCTCAGCGGGCGGGCCGCCGGGTGCAGCACGGTGACGCCGGCGCGGGAAGTCCCCGTCTTGGACGGATTGATCGTTTCGGGCGCGTTCACGCGAGTGATTCCATTCGTTCAAAACAACGGGCGGCGCGCAAAGCGTGCGCGCCGCCCGGGCAGTATGAAAATGAGAATGGATATCATTACACAAATCTATTGCATGCTCAATCCGCCCGGATACGGAGCGGCAAGCTCGTCGAGCGAGGAAATGCGGGCGAAGCGCGAGCGTTGCAGCACGATGCCGATCGATAGGCGAAAAATACCGACAGAATGACCTTGCAAGGTCAAGGCGGCATTTCGTAAGAAATCGCGCGGCGCAGCGCCGTTCAGCGCAACGGCGGCAGCGGAAAGCGCGATGCGGCGGCGTCCGGCGCGGGTTCGGTACGGTCGAGCGAGTACAGCCACGCGAGCAGATCCGCGACCGCCTGGTAGAGCTGCGGCGGAATCCGGTCGTCGAGATCGACCTGCATCAGCAGCGACACCATCTCCGGCGCCGTATGCACGTATAGCCCGGCATCATGCGCGCGCGCAACGATCATCTCGGCGAGCGCGCCGTAGCCCTTTGCGACCACGCGCGGCGCGGCATCGCCGCCCTGCGGATCATAGACGAGCGCGGCCGCGCGCTTGCGGGACGTCATGCTCATGACAGCACCTCGTCGTCGGTATCCGGCGCACGCGTCGCCGGGCCGCTGGCCAGGATCGACGTCGACGCCGAACCGCGTGCATACGCGGCGGCCGCCGCCTGGGCCGCAAACAGGTCGAAGCCGTCCGGGCCGTCGTCGACCGCGCGGATCGACAGCCCGCCCACCTTGAGCCCCGACACTTCGAGCCGTTGCCGCAGCGCCGCCTCGTGCCGCGTGAGCCGGTCGGCACCCGTCTGGTTCGCCCGCAGCCGCGCGACGAGCTGCGTGCCGTTCAGCACCAGCTCCGCGTCGACCGTGCCGAGCGACGGCAACGTCAGCGTGAGGCGCGTGCGCCACGCGATGCCGTCTCCCGTGTCGCCGTCGCCGTGCGGCGCACGGTTGCCCGGATCGTCGGGCTCGATCGTCCAGTCGAGCCGCGCGCCGGGCCACGCCTCGCCCGCCCAGCGGAACTGGTCGGTCGCGAGCGCGTCGAGCTGCTGCCTGACGAGCGGCACGGCGGCCGGATGCACGGTCGCGAGCGTCTGCGCCTGCGCATCGGACGACGCGGTGGCCAGCTCGGCCCGCGCGGGCGTCCAGCGCGCATCGGGCCGGTCGCCGAGCAGATCGGCCGTATCGTGCGGCAGCGGCGCCCCTTGCCGCGCGCCTGCCGGCAACGCCTGTGCGGGATCCCGCGCCGGCGCACCGCCCTGGGCCGGCGCGCCCGGCTGCGCGGCGGCGCGCGCGGACGCAGGCAATGGCGGGCGCTGCGCGAGCAGCTCGTCGAGCGGATCGGTCGAGCCATGCTGGGCGGCATCCGGATCGGCCGGCGCGAGCGCGGCCGCGAGGCGCGCCTGCGGCTCGCGCATCAGCGCCGCGAGCGGACGCTGGCCGGCCAGCCACTGCGCGAGATGGGATTCGTAGAAAAGGCCGCTTTCGCTCACGGCCTGCGCGAGCGCCGCGCGCAGCGCCGCGACGGGCAACGTCGCAGCCGCGTCGCGCGCCGCCGCAGCCGACGACGCAGCAGCCGAAGCCGAAGCCGGCGTGGAGGCCGCAGCCGGATCGGCGGCGGCTGGCGCGCGGGCCGGCGCAGCCGTATCGGTCAGCAGCACGGTGGGGTCGGCCAGCAGCGGCGCGCGCCCGACAACGGCCGGGGTCGCGTCGCCGCCCGCGCGCGAGATCGCGTCGAGCACGCGCCCGACATCGGACAGGGCGGTCTGGGTGGAAGCCGGCGGCGCGGCAGGCGGACTGCCGGCCGAAGGCGTGGACGACGCGCCGTTGCCCGGCGTGCCGACCTGCGAGGTCGCGCCGCCGCTGGCGGGTGCCGACACGGTGCCGGTCAGCAGGCTGTCGAGGCGGCTCGCCAGCAGGGCCGCCGCAACGGAGTCGATACCGGTCATGATCGGAGCCTGCTCATCTCAGCCACATCGTTGCGAATCCGGTAACGGCACGCCGGTGCCGTCCGCGGGAACTGCGCGCGTGCGCCAGCGGAGGCGTGCGCCCCGCGCCCGTTTCCCCGGAAACGGGCCCTACCCGCGCGCGCGGTAGAGATCGGTCAATACCTTGGTCGAGCGCCGCGCCTCGAACAGCGCGGACAGCCGCGCGAGGTCCGGGCTCGCGAGATCGCGAATCGCGGCGTCGTCGGCCAGGATGCGGCGGATCAGGTCGAGCTTGCGGCCGAGATCCGATTCGTCGAGCACGACGCCCGGATCGGCCTCCTTCAATCCGTCGACCAGCTGCATGAATTCGGCCTGCAACTCCGGCAACGCGCTCCAGTCGGCGCTGCGGGCAGCGCCCAGCATTCGGCCCGACACGGCGGCGAGCGCCTCGTAACGTTCGAAGTATTCGGCCTTGCGATTCATCGTGATGCTTCCACTGCCTGTTGTGCGGCCATCCGCGCGACTTCCGGGGCGATCCCCGTCCATGCTTCCTCGAGCGTCGCGAGCAGCCCGTCGACTTCGACCAGCATCGTGTCGCTCGCCTGCGCATTGGCTTCGAGCAGACGCCGGGTGATATACGCATACAGCGCGTCCAGCCGCGCCGCGATCTCGCCGCCCGCATCGAGGTTCAGCGACGCCTTCAGCCCGCTGTCGACGATCCGGATCGCCTTGCCGATCGCTTCGCCGCGCGCGGACACATTGCCTTGCTGCAAATGCATGCGCGCCAGCGCAACCGCCTGCCGCGCACCCTGGTACAGCATCGCGATCAACCGGTGCGGGGAAGCGCCCATCACCCCGGTCTCGACGCCGACACGCGCGTATGCACTGGCTCCAGCGTGTCCTGGGGAAAACATGCGCTTCTCCTTGTTGTGCCTTGGCTATACGGGAACCGCCGCCGTGCATCGCACGACGCGGCCTTCACCGGAGTTATCGGAAGGGATTTGGAAAGCTTTAGGCAAGCGGCGCGTGCCGCCTGGCGCAGCAAGGCCGGCCCGCAGCTCAGGCCGGATGGCCGTCCACGGATCGCTTTCCCTGAATAGCCGCCGTGTCAAACCGCCATCTGCATGATGTCGTTGTAAGCGCTCACCAGCTTGTTGCGGACCTGGAGCCCGAACTGGAAGCCGATGTTGGCTTTCTGCATGTCGACCATCACGTCGTTCAGCGACACGTTCGGCGCGCCGACCTCGAACGCCTGCGCCTCGCCGAGCGCGTGCTGCTGGTCGCCGCTGATCTTGTCGAGCGACGCCTTCATCGCGCTGGCGAACGTGCTGGCTGTCGCCGCGCCCGAGCCGGCCAGTGCCGCCGTCGGGCTCGCGACGCCGCCCGACGCCTGCGCGGCCATCGACTGCATCTGTTGCAACACCGAACCGATTCCGCTGACGTTCGCAGTCATGCTGTCCCCAAAACTGAGAGAGAGACCCGGACGCACCGGGAGATCCGCCGGCGCCGCACCACGCGCGCCATGCCGGATTCCGAAAAAGGATAGCAGCGCGCCGCGCGTCAAAGCCGCGAAAGTACGGGGGAAACCCCGCTCTTTTCGGTCGATCGGAGTGCGGCCCGGGTCACGATAATCGCATCGTGTCATTGTCCGCCCGCTCGTCCGAGCGAGCTCAGTCGTCCCGCTCCGGAGAAACTCGACGCATGGATTCGCAGGCCAACTCGCTGATCAACCCAGACGCCCGCGCGGGCCTCGCCAGCCCGGCGCCCGGCGCCGCCGCGGCCGCCGCGTTGCCAGGCGTGGGTGGCGCAGGCGCGGACTTCGGGCTTGGCGGCTTCGCGGAACGCATCCCCGGCATCTCGCGGATGAAGGGCAACCCGAAGCTGCCGTTCCTGATCGCCGTCGCATTCGCGGTCGCAGTCATCACCGCGCTCGTGCTGTGGAGCCGCGCGCCCGACTACCGCGTGCTGTACAGCAACCTGTCGGATCGCGACGGCGGTGCGATCATTGCCGCGCTCCAGCAGGCAAACGTTCCCTACAAGTTCGCCGATGCCGGCGGCGCGATCCTCGTGCCGTCGAACCAGGTGCATGAAACGCGCCTGAAGCTCGCCGCGATGGGGCTGCCGAAGGGCGGCTCGGTCGGCTTCGAGCTGATGGACAACCAGAAATTCGGCATCAGCCAGTTCGCCGAGCAGATCAACTACCAGCGCGCGCTCGAAGGCGAGCTGCAGCGCACCATCGAATCGATCAACGCGGTGCGCGGCGCGCGCGTCCATCTCGCGATCCCGAAGCCGTCGGTGTTCGTGCGCGACAAGGAAGCGCCGAGCGCGTCGGTGTTCATCGACCTCTACCCGGGCCGCGTGCTCGACGAGGGCCAGGTCCAGGCGATCACGCGGATGGTGTCGTCCGGCGTGCCCGACATGCCCGCGAAGAACGTGACGATCGTCGACCAGGACGGCAACCTGCTGACCCAGACCGCCTCGGCATCGGGCCTCGACGCGAGCCAGCTCAAGTACGTGCAGCAGGTCGAGCACAACACGCAGAAGCGCATCGACGCGATCCTCGCGCCGATCTTCGGCGCGGGCAACGCGCGCTCGCAGGTCAGCGCGGACCTCGATTTCTCGAAGCTCGAGCAGACGTCGGAAAGCTACGGCCCGAACGGCAATCCGCAGCAATCCGCGATCCGCAGCCAGCAGACCAGCAGCTCGACCGAACTCGCGCAGGGCGGCGCGTCGGGCGTGCCGGGCGCGCTGTCGAACACGCCGCCGCAGCCGGCTTCCGCGCCGATCGTCGCCGGCAACGGCGCGAACGCGCCGCAGACGACGCCGGTGAGCGACCGCAAGGACCAGACGACCAACTACGAAGTCGACAAGACGATCCGCCACCTCGAACAGCCGATGGGCAGCGTGAAGCGGCTGTCGGTCGCGGTCGTCGTCAACTACCAGCCGGTCGCCGACGCGAAGGGCCACGTGACGATGCAGCCGCTGCCGCCCGCGAAGCTCGCGCAGGTCGAACAGCTCGTGAAGGATGCGATGGGCTACGACGCGAAGCGCGGCGACTCGGTGAACGTCGTGAACAGCGCGTTCTCGACCGCGAGCGACCCGTACGCCGACCTGCCGTGGTGGCGCCAACCGGACATGATCGCGATGGCGAAGGAAGCGGCGAAGTGGCTCGGCATCGCGGCGGCCGCTGCAGCGCTCTACTTCATGTTCGTGCGCCCGGCGATGCGCCGCGCGTTCCCGCCGCCCGAGCCGGCCGCGCCGGCGCTCGCCGCGCCGGAAGATCCGGTCGCGCTCGACGGCCTGCCGGCGCCGGAGAAGGCCGAGGAACCCGACTCGCTGCTGCTCGGGTTCGAGAGCGAGAAGAACCGTTACGAACGCAACCTCGACTACGCGCGCACGATCGCCCGCCAGGATCCGAAGATCGTCGCCACCGTCGTGAAGAACTGGGTGTCCGATGAACGCTGAAGGCTTGACCAAGAGCGCGCTCCTGCTGATGTCGATCGGCGAGGAAGAGGCCGCGCAGGTATTCAAGTTCCTCGCGCCGCGCGAGGTCCAGAAGATCGGCGCCGCGATGGCCGCGCTGAAGAACGTCACGCGCGAGCAGGTCGAGGACGTGCTGCACGAATTCGCGAAGGAAGCGGAGCAGCACACCGCGCTGTCGCTCGATTCGAGCGACTACATCCGCTCGGTGCTGACCAAGGCGCTCGGCGAGGACAAGGCCGGCGTGCTGATCGACCGCATCCTGCAGGGCAGCGACACGAGCGGCATCGAGGGCCTGAAGTGGATGGATTCGGCCGCGGTGGCCGAACTGATCAAGAACGAGCATCCGCAGATCATCGCGACGATCCTCGTGCACCTCGACCGCGACCAGGCGTCGGAAATCGCGTCGTGCTTCACCGAGCGGCTGCGTAACGACGTGATCCTGCGGATCGCGACGCTCGACGGCATCCAGCCGGCCGCGCTGCGCGAACTCGACGACGTGCTGACGGGCCTGCTGTCCGGCAGCGACAACCTGAAGCGCAGCCCGATGGGCGGCATCCGCACCGCGGCCGAGATCCTGAACTTCATGACGAGCGTGCATGAGGAAGGCGTGCTCGAAAGCGTGCGCCAGTACGACGCCGAACTCGCGCAGAAGATCATCGACCAGATGTTCGTGTTCGAGAACCTGCTCGACCTCGAGGATCGCGCGATCCAGATGGTGCTCAAGGAAGTCGAGTCGGAAACGCTGATCATCGCACTGAAGGGCGCGCCGCCGGCACTGCGCCAGAAGTTCCTCGCGAACATGTCGCAGCGCGCGGCCGAACTGCTCGCCGAGGATCTCGACGCGCGCGGCCCGGTGCGCGTGTCCGACGTCGAAACGCAGCAGCGCCGCATCCTGCAGATCGTGCGCAACCTGGCCGAGAGCGGCGCGATCGCGATCGGCGGCAAGGCGGAAGACGCGTATGTCTGATTCGGCGAGCGATCGCGCGGGCACCCTCACCGCCTACCAGCGGTGGGAGATGGCGTCGTTCGACCCGCCGCCGCCCCCGCCGCCGCCCGACGACGCGGCAGCGGCCGCCGCCGCGCTCGCCGAGGAACTGCAGCGCGTGCGCGACGCCGCGCACGCCGAAGGCCATGCGGCCGGCCACGTCGAAGGCCAGGCGCTCGGCTACCAGGCCGGTTTCGAGCAGGGCCGCGAACAGGGTTTCGAAGCCGGCCAGGCCGACGCGCGTGAACAGGCCGCGCAGCTCGCGGCGCTCGCCGCGTCGTTCCGCGAGGCCGTGTCGACCGTCGAGCACGATCTGGCCGCCGACATCGCGCAGCTCGCGCTCGACATCGCGCAGCAGGTCGTGCGCCAGCACGTGAAGCACGATCCGGCCGCGCTGGTGGCCGCCGTGCGCGACGTGCTCGCGGCCGAGCCCGCGCTGTCCGGCGCGCCGCATCTCGCGGTGAATCCGGCCGACCTGCCCGTCGTCGAAGCCTATCTGCAGGACGATCTCGATGCGCTCGGCTGGAACGTGCGCACCGACGCGTCGATCGAGCGCGGCGGCTGCCGCGCGCACGCCGCGACCGGCGAGGTCGACGCGACGCTGCCCACGCGCTGGCAGCGCGTCGCCGCCGCGATCGGCAAGGTGAGCACGTGGTGACGCGGCCGCCCGAGGCGCTCGCGCACGACGGCATGACGCCGCTGGAGCGCGAACTCGCGCTCGCGTCGTTCGGCCCGGACGCGCACAACGCCGCGCTGGACACCGCACCCACCACCCCGCACGCCACCGCTGCAGCGGCCGATACGGCCGACGCCACGCCGCGCGCACCGCACAACCCGCATCTCGCGCACTGGCGCACCCATTTGAACGGGCTCGCCGCGCGCAGCCAGCGCGCGCTGCCGCTACGCCCGTGCGGGCGCCTGACGCGCGCGGCCGGCCTCGTGCTGGAAGCGATCGGGCTGCGCCTGTCGGTCGGCGCCGAATGCACGATCGAACTGCCGCCCGGCAGCACGCTGCCGCACGCGGAAGCCGAAGTCGTCGGCTTCGCCGGCGATCGCCTGTTCCTGATGCCGACCACCGACGTCGCGGGCGTGCTGCCCGGCGCACGCGTGTGGCCGCGCGAAAGCGCGCCCGTCGCCGATCCGCTCGCGGGCGCGAAGCGGCTGCCGGTCGGCTGGGAAATGCTCGGGCGCGTCGTCGACGCATCGGGCCGCCCGCTCGACGGCCTCGGCCCGCTCGCGTCGAAGGTCGACGCGCCGCTGTCGGCACCGTCGATCAACCCGCTCGAGCGCGAACCGATCCACCACGTGCTCGACGTCGGCGTGCGCGCGATCAACGCGCTGCTCACCGTCGGCCGCGGGCAGCGGATGGGCCTGTTCGCAGGCTCCGGCGTCGGCAAGTCGGTACTGCTCGGCACGATGGCGCGCTATACGAGCGCGGAAGTGATCGTGATCGGGCTGATCGGCGAACGCGGCCGCGAAGTGAAGGAATTCATCGAACAGATCCTCGGCGAGGACGGGCTCGCGCGCTCGGTCGTCGTCGCGGCGCCGGCCGACGTGTCGCCGCTGCTGCGGATGCAGGGCGCGGCCTACGCGACGTCGCTCGCCGAGTATTTCCGCGACCAGGGCAAGCACGTGCTGCTGCTGATGGATTCGCTCACGCGCTATGCGATGGCGCAGCGCGAGATCGCGCTGGCGATCGGCGAGCCGCCCGCAACGAAGGGCTATCCGCCGTCGGTGTTCGCGAAGCTGCCCGCGCTCGTCGAGCGCACCGGCAACGGGCCGGAGGGCGGCGGCTCGATCACCGCGTTCTACACGGTGCTGACCGAAGGCGACGACCAGCAGGACCCGATCGCCGATTCGGCGCGCGCGATCCTCGACGGCCACGTCGTGCTATCGCGCGCGCTCGCCGAGGCCGGCCACTATCCGGCGATCGACATCGAGGCGTCGATCAGCCGCGCGATGACCGCGCTGATCGACGAAACGCACCTCGACCACGTCCGGCAGTTCAAACAGATGCTGTCGCGCTACCAGCGCAATCGCGACCTGATCGCGGTCGGCGCGTACGCGCCCGGCCGCGACGCGCAGCTCGACCGCGCGATCGCGCTCTATCCGCGCATCGAGGCGTTCCTGCAGCAGGGCTTTCGCGAGTGCGCACCGTTCGCGTCGAGCCTTGCCGGGCTCGATGCACTGTTCGACGCTTACGGAGGCTGATCCCGATGGCACACGGCTTTCCTCTTCAGTTGCTGCTCGACCGCGCGCAGGAAGATCTCGACTCCGCGACGAAGCAGCTCGGCACCGCGCAGCGCGACCGCACCGCGGCCGCCGAGCAGCTCGACGCACTGCTGCGCTATCGCGACGAATACCACGCGCGCTTCTCGCAATCCGCGCAGCACGGGATGCCGGCCGGCAACTGGCGCAATTTCCAGGCGTTCATCGATACGCTCGACGCCGCGATCGCGCAGCAGCGCAACGTGCTGGCCGCGGCCGACGTCCGTATCGACGAAGCCCGCCCGAACTGGCAAAACAAGAAACGCACCGTCGGCTCGTTCGAAATCCTGCAGGCGCGCGGCGTCGCGCAGGAAGCGAAACGGGACGCCCGGCGCGAACAGCGCGACGCCGACGAACACGCCGCGAAGATCCTGCGCATGCGGGCCGACGCGGCCCGTTCGTCGTAACCGACCACCGCATTCGAACGAGAGAACCGACATGCCTCCCCTGCCCCTGCTCGGCGCGTTGCTCGACACCGCCGGCACCGCACTCAAGGCCGCCCGCGGCGCGGGTTCGTCCAGCGCCGCCGGCACCGATGCCGCGACCGCGACGACCGCCGTGCCGTTCGCGCAGACGCTGAAGCAAAGCGTCGCCACGCGTCGCGATGCGTCGAATGCCGGCGTGCCGGACGCGTCGACGCAACAGGCTTCGTCGAAACCGGCCGCCGGCACGAAGCCGTCCGCCGCCGCAGACGACGACACGACCGACGATACGACCACGAACGCCGCCACCAACCCCGACGCCGCCGCGCTCGCGGCGGCTGCGGCCGTGCAGGCGCAACTGCAGGCGCGCACGGACAACGCGATGCCGGCCGACGCGGCTGCCGCCGCGGCCGCTGCGCAAAAGACGGCCGTGTCCGGCCAACCCGATGCCACGGCCACGCTGATGGATCACGCGGCCAAGGACGTTACCGCGGCCACACAGGCCGCACCGGCGACGAGCCGCGACGTGCTGCAGGAGGCCCTCGCCAAGCTGACGGGCGGCGCGGGCGCGATCGCGATGCCCGCAGCCGGTACGACGGCGTCCGCACCCGCCGCGACCGCGGCGACCGCATCGGCCGGCACCGCCGCGCCGCTTACACCGAAGGTGCCGACCTTCGACCGCACGCTCGCCGACGCGAAGGGCGCGCTCGCCACCCAGCAAGCGCCGGTGCAAGCCACCGCGCAGGCGCTGCAGGCCAACGCGAACGCGCAGTCGGGCGAGCAGCACGCGCTCGCGGCAGCCAGCGACGCGGCGGACCCGGCCGCCAGCGCGACACTCGCGGCCGGCGCCACCGCGGCGGCCGCGGCCCAGGCGAACCTGCAGCTGTCGCCGGCCGCGGGGGCGATCGCCGCCGCGAACGCGCACGTGCTCGCGCCGCACATCAGCACGCCGGACTGGACGGACGCGCTGAGCCAGAAGGTCGTGTTCCTGTCGAATGCACACCAGCAGAGCGCCGAACTGACGCTCAATCCGGCCGATCTCGGGCCGCTGCAGGTCGTGCTGCGCGTCGCGGACAACAACGCGCATGCGCTGTTCGTGTCGCAGCACGCGCAGGTGCGCGAAGCGGTCGAAGCCGCGCTGCCGAAGCTGCGCGAGGCCATGGAAGCGGGCGGGCTCGGGCTCGGCAGCGCGACCGTCAGCGACGGCGGCTTCGCCTCGCAGCAGCAAAGCCAGCAGCAGACCTTCGCCGGCGGCCAGTCGTCGCGGCGCGGGAGCGGCGGATCGTCAGCCGGCGATGCACCGGTCGGCGCTGCGCAATCCGCACCGGCCGCCGCGAGCGTGAGCCGCGCCGGCCTCGTCGATACGTTTGCCTGAGCATGGCCGCCGCCGTGCGCGCGCCGCTCAGCGGCCGTGCACCGCCGCGGCTGCCTCGCCGCGCGGCACTGCGCCCTTGCGCGTGGCGACGATGAAATCCGCCGCGCGTTCGCCGATCATCACCGACGGCGCATTCGTATTCCCGCCGACCAGCGTCGGCATCACCGACGCATCCACCACACGCAACCCTTCGACGCCGCGCACGCGCAGTTGCGGATCGACGACTGCACGCGCGTCCGAACCCATCCGGCAGGTGCCGACCGGGTGGTAGATCGTGTCGGCATGCTCGACGATCGTCTTGCGCAGTTCCGCTTCGCTCTGGTCGGCCCGCGTGTACAGCTCGCGCCCGCCCTGCGACGCGAGCGGCGCCTGCGCCAGGATCTTGCGCATCGCCTGCGTGCCGCGCACGAGCAGGTCGAGATCGCGCGTATCGCTGAAGAAGCGCGGATCGATCAGCGGCGCGTCGCGCGCATCGCCGCTCGCGAGCGCCACCGTGCCGCGGCTGAACGGCCGCAGCGCGCACACGTGCAGCGAATAGCCGAAACCCCAGTGCATCTTGCGGTTGTGGTCGTCCACGAGCGCCGTGCAGAAATGCAGCTGCAGGTCGGGACGCTCGAGCGACGGGTCGCTCTTGATGAAGCCGCCGGCCTCCGCGACGTTGCTCGTCATCATCCCGGTGCGGCTCGAGAAATAGCGCGCGAGCGCGGGTGTCATCTTCGCGATCCCGCGCAGGCACACGCCGACCAGTTCCGATGAATTCACGCGCGTATTGATGATGAAATCAATATGGTCGATCAGGTTCGTGCCGACGTCCGGCGCATCCTGCACGACCGCGATCCCGTGCCGGCGCAGCTGCTCCGCCGGGCCGATCCCCGAGCACATCAGCAGTTGCGGCGAATTGAACGCGCCGGCCGACAGGATCACTTCCGCGCGCGCGTCGAGCGTCTCGACGCGCCCGTTGCGCGCGACCGCGACGCCGGCCGCACGCTTGCCGTCGAACGTGACGCGCAGCACCGTCGCATCGGTGATCACATGCAGGTTCGGCCGGTCGTGGCCGTAGATATACGCGCGGGCGACGCTGCAGCGCGAGCCGTCGCGGTGCGTAACCTGGTAGAAGCCGACGCCTTCCTGCGTCGCGCCGTTGAAGTCGTCGTTCAGCGGATAGCCGGCCGCATGCGCGGCCTGGGTGAATCGTTCGGAGAACGGATTGCGAAAGCGCAGATCCGACACCGTGAGCGGGCCGTCCGCGCCGTGCCACGCATCGGCACCGCGTTCGTTGCCTTCCGCGCGGCGGAAATACGGCAGCACGTCCTGCCAGCCCCAGCCGGTCGCGCCGAGCTGCGCCCATTCGTCGTAGTCGCCCGGATGGCCGCGCGTGTAGATCATCGCGTTGATCGCGCTCGAGCCGCCCATCCCGCGCCCGCGCGGCTGGTAGCCGCGCCGCCCGCCGAGGCCCGGCTGCGGCACCGTCTCATAGCCGTAGTTCGTGCCGAGCTTGAACGGCACCAGCGCCGCGATGCCGACGGGCATGTTGACGAGCAGGTTGCGCTCCGTATGCGAGCCGGCCTCGATCAGCGCGATCGTCGCATCGGGGCAGGCATCGGCGAGACGGCCTGCCAGGCTCGACCCGCCCGAACCGCCGCCGACGATGATGTAGTCGTATTGCATGTCACGTCTCCGTCGTGTCATGGAAGGCCGCCAAGCGACCGCGTCCCCTCTTGTAATGTTCGGGCATTGTAGGAATGGCCGTCGCGCGCGCGGCGCGCCGATTCAAGAGCGATTCCTCTAAACGCTCGCGTGAACTAAATTTAAGATGTATCGATTCGCTTGGCGCGACGCGCCGGCCACGAGAAGCCGATCCGTTGCGAAACGGGAGTGACGACGATGCAGCGCCAGGTTCTGCAGGCCGCGTGCCGACCGGGTGATCCGGATGCGATGCGCGCAGCCCGCATTTCATTTCAAACGGCTGCCCGCGCGGGGATGCTTAACGTCATGCGCGTGGTCGATCGAAATCGAACGGCACGTGTCGTCGCCGACCGTTTGGATGAGTGCTGGCCGCAGCGGCACGATGCGCCGCGGCATGATTTGACGGACCTGTCGCGCTGCCCCGCTTCGGTGCGCCGGCAGGTAGTCGCGCCTCAGCATCGCGTGCCCGGCAACGGTCGCGTCGCACTACCTGCACATGCGCATCGACACGGTTTCCGGATGCACACACCGTCGCGCGGATGCGACGCCCGCTGCACGCTTCAACCGGTTTTCGAGCACACGTCGCATCCGGCCCCGTGCCGCGCGACCCGCACCACCCCGATCCGCGTCGCCGCGCTCGCCGAGCGTGCGCGTGCGGCGTGACGGCCGGCCGACCCGCCTGGCCCAACTGGAGGAGACGACATGAAGAACGACCTGCCCGAACTGGCCCCGCAAGCCCAGCCGTCGGTGGATGCGCTGACGGCGCTGCTGCGCGACCAGCGCGCAGCCTACCTGCGCGCGCCGTATCCGGCATGGGAAACGCGCGTGCAGCACCTGCGCGCGCTGCGCACGATGCTGATCGACCATGCGGATGCCCTCGCCGAAGCGATCAGCGCCGATTTCGGTCATCGCGCGAAACAGGAAGTGCTGCTGTCGGAAATCTGGATGGCGAAGGAAGAGATCGACGACGCGCTCAAGCACGGCAAGCGCTGGATGAAGCCGATCCGCAAGCCGATGAACAAGTGGCTGCGCCCGGCGCGCGCGAAGGTGATTCCGCAGCCGCTCGGCGTGGTCGGCATCGTCGTGCCGTGGAACTACCCGGTGCTGCTCGCGGCCGGCCCGCTGATCTGCGCGCTCGCGGCCGGCAACCGCGCGATCATCAAAATGTCCGAACTGACGCCGCGCACGTCGGCGCTGTTCGAGCAGCTCATTGCCAAGACCTTCACGCGCGACCACGTCGCGGTCGTGAACGGCGATGCGGAAGTGGGCGCCGCGTTCAGCGGGCTGCCGTTCGATCACCTGCTGTTCACCGGCTCGACGCACGTCGGCCGCCACGTGATGCGCGCGGCCGCCGACAACCTCACGCCCGTCACGCTCGAACTCGGCGGCAAGTCGCCGGCGATCGTCGGCCCGAACGCGCGCTTCGATGCAGCGGTCGACGCGATCGTCGCGGGCAAGACGCTGAACGCGGGCCAGACCTGCATCGCGCCCGACTACGTGCTGCTGCCGCGCGGCATGGAAGCCGCGTTCATCGAGCGCGCGCGCGCCCGGTTCGCGAAGATGTATCCCGACCTGTCCGCCAACGGCGACTACACGACGATCGTGTCGCCGCGCCACTACGCGCGGCTGCAGCAGCTCGCGAGCGACGCGCAGGCAGCCGGCGCGCAACTGCATCCGCTGTCCGACGCGCGATCCGATCCCGCCTCGCGCCGCTTCGTGCCGTGCGCGGTCACGCAGGTGCCGGCCGCGTCGCAACTGATGCAGGAGGAAATCTTCGGGCCACTGCTGCCGCTCGTGCCGTACGAACGGCTCGACGAAGCGATCGCCTACGTGAATGCACGCCCGCGTCCGCTCGCGCTCTACCTGTTCGACGAGGACGGCGGCACGATCGACCGCGTGATGCGCGAAACGATCTCGGGCGGCGTCACGGTCAACGAAACGCTGATGCACATCGCATGCGGCAGTTTGCCGTTCGGTGGGGTCGGGGCGAGCGGCATGGGCGCCTATCACGGCTACGACGGCTTCGTGACGTTCTCGAAGATGAAGCCGGTGCTCACGCAGGCGCGCCTGAACGCGCGCAACCTGCTCGCGCCGCCGTACGGCAAGCGCTTCGCCGCACTGATCAAGCTGATGCTGAAGTTCTAGGCGAAACGGAAAACGGGCCGCGCGCAGCGCGCCGCGGCCCGCGCAGGCGTGCCGCGCGGCGAGGGTGCCGCGCGCGCCGTCACACGGGCCAGAGCGGCCCTTCCTGCATCGCGCCGATCTGCTCGCGCAACTCGAGCACGCGCGCTTCCCAGTAACGATGCGTGTTGAACCACGGGAATGCGGCCGGAAACGCGGGATCGTCCCAGCGCCGCGCGAGCCATGCGGCGTAGTGGATCAGCCGCAGCGTGCGCAGCGCTTCGACGAGATGCAGCTCGCGCGGCTCGAATTCGCAGAAGTCCTCATAGCCGGCCAGCAGGTCCGCCAGCGCACGCGATGCGCCTTCGCGATCGCCCGGCAGCAGCAGCCACAGATCCTGGATCGCGGGCGCCATCCGGCTGTCGTCGAAGTCGACGAAGTGCGGGCCGGCATCGGTCCACAGCACGTTGCTCGGATGACAGTCGCCGTGCGTGCGCAGCAAGCGGATCTCGCCCGCCCGCTCGAACGCGGCCTCGACGCCTTCGAGCGCGAGGTTCACGGCCGTCTCGTATGCGGGCCGCACATCGTCCGGAATGAAATCGTGCGCGAGCAGGTAGTCGCGCGGCTCATAGCCGAACGTCCTGATGTCGAGCACGGGACGCGCGACATACGGCTGCGTCGCGCCGACCGCATGGATCCGGCCGATGAAGCGGCCGAGCCATTCGAGCGTGTCGCTGCGATCGAGATCGGGCGCGCGACCGCCGCGCCGCTCGAAGATCGAGAAGCGGAAGCCGTCGAACGCGTGCAGCGTGCGGCCGTCGAAGGTGCGGGCGGGCACCGCCGGAATCTCGCGCGCGGCGAGTTCGGCGACGAACGCGTGCTCTTCGAGGATCGCTTCGTCCGACCAGCGCGCCGGACGGTAGAACTTCGCGACGACCGGCGGGCCGTCTTCGATACCGACCTGATAGACGCGGTTTTCGTAGCTGTTGAGCGCGAGCAGGCGCCCGTCGGTGCGCAGGCCGGCCGGTATCAGCACGCTGTCGAGCGCGTCGAGCACGCACTCGGGCGTGAGTCCGGCAAACGGCGGGCCGGCGGGAGAAGCGGGAGCGGAAGTGACGTCTTTCATGCCCCGCATTGTGCCGTCAGCCGGACTGAAAGACGAGCGCCCGTTAGTGAAGCGCCGCGCCGGCCGGCAGTACGGATTCGCCGGTGTCGATCAGGTCCTCGAGAAAGAACGGCTCGGTGTTGAGTTCCTTGGACTCGCCCGGTACGCCCGCGTACCAGGTCACCATGGCCATGTCGCCCAGGACGCGCTGGACGATGCCGCGCGCGCCCTTCGGCACCGCGATATGGGTAGTGCAGACAATCGACCCGACATGCATGATGGTTCCCCACTCTTGAATCTTGAAACCCGGCCCGCTGGGGGCCGGCAAATGCACGATCCGCGCGCTCTCGTCGGAGCGTTGCGCGTAATCCCATTGTTCACGGTTTATCGAAGCACGAAAAGAAGAAGAAGCAGGCGAAGTGCCGCGAATTCGTCGAATGTCTCCAATCAACCACTGCGCCGGGGTAGACGCTTGCCCGCCCGGTTACCCCCATCATACCCTGTCGAATGTGACTGGCCGCCGAATCCCCGGCATCACCGCGGCGCGTACGTGACGGACGCCCCACATGCACCGTGAATCCGGTATCGGGTCACCAGGCAATTTCGCGCGACTGCGATTGCCGAATCGCGCGACGCCGTCATCGCCTTCCCCCTGCTTCGAACGCAGCCCGCACAGCAACGGTTGCCCACGCATCGCCCTCCGACCTTCGCCGTGCGATGCGCCACCGACTTGTGTTGCATCCGATGCAGGCCTTGCGTTACCTTTGATGCTCATTCGCGTTCAAGCGCATTCCGACACGATGCATCCGCTCACGTCCGTCCTCGCACAATCCCGGCCGCAGTTCGACTCGCGGCCGCAGGCGTGCGCGCATCCGTCGGTCCTTCCTCCTCCTGTCGCCCCGCCGCTCGTCGGCGCCGCGCCGCCCCCTCCGGCGGCACGCGTCGGCTGACCAGCCGGCTTTTCGTTTCGTCTTCCATTCGCCCGCAGGCTCGCATTCGTGCGTCGTGACGCACGGCGTGCTGCTGCGCGCGCGGATGGAACATTCCGATCCGTTCGACAGGTGATTCACATGGTTTCGTTCAAACGCGCGCTCGCCGCGCATGGCGCGACGTCGCTCTTCGTGCTGCTGTGGAGCAGCGGCGCGATCTTCGCTGAACTCGGGCTGCGTCACGCGTCCGCGTTCGTCTTTCTCACCGCACGTTTCGCACTGGCATCGCTCGTGCTGCTCGGGCTGGCCCTCCTGCGCAAGCGCTGGCTGCCGCCGCGCGGCGAACGGCGCATGGCCGCGCTGACCGGCTTGCTGATGATGGGCGGCTATTCGATCTTCTACCTGCTCGCGCTCGAACGCGGGATCGCGCCGGGCGTGCTCGCGACGATCCTCGGCGTACAGCCGATCCTCACGCTCGCGATCGTCGAGCGGCGCTGGCAGCCCGTGCGCATCGCGGGGCTCGCGCTGTCGCTGGCCGGTCTCGCGCTCGTCGTGTTCCGCGGCACCGGAGACGGCGGCCTGTCGCTCGAAGGCATCGCGTGCGCGCTCACCGCGCTCGTCGCGCTGACCGCCGGCTCGCTGCTGCAAAAACGCGTCCGTGCAGCGCCCGCCGACGTGCTGCCGCTGCAGAATGCGATCGGCCTCGCGCTGTGCGTGGCGATCGTGCCGTTCCGGCCGGTGTCGTTCGACGTGAGCTGGGCCTTCGTGATCCCGCTGCTGTGGCTCGGCATCGTGATTTCCGTGATCGCGCAACTGCTGTTCTACCGGTTGATGCAGCGCGGCGATCTCGTCAACGTGACGAGCCTGTTCTATCTCGTGCCCGTCGTCACCACGCTGATGGATGCCGCGTGGCTCGGCAACCGGCCCGAGCCGCTCGCGCTCGCCGGCATGGGCGCGATCATCGCGGGGCTCGCGCTCGTGTTCCGCGCGCCGGCCGCCCGCGTGCAACCCGACCGCGCATGAACGGGCGTGCCGCCGCGCCCGCGGGTGCGGCGGCACGCACCGGAACATACGACGAATCCGCAAAAATCGAAAGGCGCGAGAAAGATGCGCGCAAGGCGTTCGTCGAATTTGCGGGAAAAATGCGCGATTCGCGGGGCTTTCCGCTGATTTTTAATGGTTCGGATAGCGAAAAGCGCTGCCGGTTGCCTATACTCGAATTGACCGCCCCGCTCGCAATCGGGCCGGACCAAGACTAGAAACACCCGGCATGGGGCCGGAGCAAGCGCGCATGCGCCCGCTCCGGTCGACCTTGGAGACACGCATGACGACCTACTTCACGATCGGCGACTTCATCCTGTTGATTCCGATGGCGCTGGCCGGAGCGCTATTTCTCGGCGCGGTGCCGTGCGCGACCGAATTCCGCCACAACCTGCTGCGCGTGCTGGGCGTCATCCTCGGCGTCGGCGTCGCGGTATTGCTCGTCGAAGGCCTGCCTGCGCTGATCTAGTGGCGCACCACCCGTGCGTGACGTGCATCGCTGCACTGCAGCGATGCGACGTGTTGCGCGCAAGCCATTGATACGGCACGCGATGTTTCGCATGCCGTATCGACTGCCGGTCAGATCGCCTGATCGGTGGACGGCTTTTCCCACAGATTGATGCCGCCTTCCGTCGCGTAACGATCGATCTCCGCGAGCTCTTCCGCCGAGAATTCGAGGTTCTTCAATGCGCCGACGTTTTCACGCACCTGCTCCGCGCGGCTCGCGCCGATCAGCGCGGACGTCACGCGGCCGTTGCGCAATACCCAGGCGAGCGCCATCTGCGCGAGGCTCTGCCCGCGCCGTTCGGCGATCGCGTTGAGCTTGCGCACATGGTCGAGGTTGTCCGCGCTCAGGTGATCCTGCTTCAGCGAGCCGCCGCCCGGCTTGTTCACGCGCGCGTCGGCCGGCACGCCGTTCAGGTACTTCGACGTGAGCAGCCCCTGCGCGAGCGGCGTGAACGCGATGCTGCCCGTGCCGATCTCGTCGAGCGTGCCGAGCAGTTCGGTTTCGACCCAGCGATTCAGCAGGTTGTACGACGGCTGGTGGATCAGCAGCGGCACCTTGTACTGCGCGAGCAGCTCGGCCATCTCGCGCGTCTTCGCCGCCGAGTACGACGAAATGCCGATGTAGAGCGCCTTGCCCTGCTGCACGGCCGACGCGAGCGCGCCCGCCGTTTCCTCGAGCGGCGTGTGCGCGTCGAAGCGGTGCGAATAGAAGATGTCGACGTAGTCGAGCCCCATCCGCTGCAGGCTCTGGTCGAGGCTCGCGAGCACGTACTTGCGCGACCCGCCGCCGCTGCCGTACGGCCCCGGCCACATGTCCCAGCCGGCCTTGGTCGAGATCAACAGCTCGTCGCGATACGGCCGGAAATCTTCCTTCAGCAGCCGACCGAAGTTGGTCTCCGCGCTGCCGTACGGCGGCCCGTAGTTGTTCGCGAGATCGAAGTGGTTGATGCCGAGGTCGAACGCGGTGCGCAGAATGTCGCGCTGCGTCGAGATCGGCGTCGTGTCGCCGAAGTTGTGCCACAGGCCGAGCGACAGCGCGGGCAGTTTGAGCCCGGATTTGCCGCAGGTGCGGTATTGCATGTCTGCATAACGTTCGGAAGCTGCTTCGTAGGCCATGAGTCGGTTCCGTCAGGACATCGGGAGAAGGGACGCGCGCCGGCCGCGCGTGCGGCGCGGCGGCGGCGAAGGAGTCATACGACGACTATGGTAGCGAAAGCGGCCGGAACGCGCTCGACGGCGCGACGATGGACGCGGCCGCGGCCGTCGCCTACACTGCGGCGTCTCGAATCACCGTTTCTGCGAGGTTGGTATGTCCCGGGTCATCTCGGTTGCGCTGCTCGTCGGCGGCGTCGTGCTGCTGTATTTCGGCGGCCAGTCGTTCCATTCGATCAACGACAACGTGTCGCGCTTCTTCACCGGTTCGCCCGCGACGAAGACGATCCTGCTGATCGTGGGCGGCGCCGTCGCATCGTTCATCGGCCTGATCGGCCTCGCGATGCCGGGCGGCAAGCGCTGAGCGCGCAGTCGCGCGATGCACGCACGGCCCGCGTCATACGCTCGGGCCGCGCCAAGCGAAACGGGCGGCCAGGCCGCCCGTTGTTCCATGCACCCGCCATGCGCTGCATCGCGTCATCGCCGCGGCCTTGAAGGCCGCCCGCTCCGCGCCTAGAACGGCACTTCCGATTTCGATGCCGAGCGCGTGCCGGGCACGGGCCGGTTGCTCGCGCCGTGATACGTATACACGAGCGAGAACTTCACCTGGTCGGAACGGTTCTGCCCGGCCGAATGCAGCGTGTTGCTGTGGAAGAACACGACATCGCCCGTCTGCAGCGACGGGCACGTGGCCGCATCGATCATCTTCCGGTTCTCCGGCAGGTCGCTGCGGAAGAACTTCGCATCGTCGAACGCTTCGGGCCCGAATTCGGCCGTATGCGACCCCGGTACGAGCCACAGTGCGCCATTCTCGTTCGTTTCCGGCCCGAGCGCGAGCCACACCGACACCATGTCCGGACGCTCGAACGACCAGTAGCGGAAATCGCGATGCCAGCCGGTCAGGCTGCCGTACGCGGGGTGCTTCGTCATCATGCAGTTGTGATGCGCGCGCGACAGCACCGGTTCTTCGCCGAAATACTCGCGCATCCACGCACCGATTTCGGGTGCGACCGCGCGCTCGGCGAAGGCCGGATCACGCGAGTACGCGTCGAGCAGCCGCCGCACCGTGTGCCCGCCCGGCGCATGCTTGGACTCGGGCGCGCCCGGATAGCGCAGGTCCGCCTCGAACTCGATCGGCTCGGCCGCCTCCCGCAACTGACGCTCCGCGATCTGCCTGAGCGCCGCGCACTGCTCGTCGCTGACGAGACCACGCGCGACGACGAAGCCGCGCTCGCGCAATTCCGCGACTTGCGCGCGGATCGATTCCGACTGCAATGGAGACGACATGGGATGCCAGATGCTTATTGTGTGAATGTGACGATTGTAAATCGGCGCCGGATGCCGCGAACAGCACCATTGTCGTGCGCAGGGGCATGCCAATCGCGAATTTGATCCGGCTCAAGGGAACTGTGCGGCGCGGCGCTGGCCTCAGCGACAGGCGGTATGCGGCACACGCGTTATGGCACAAGGGTTTATCGCGACTTTTGCCCGTCATGAATCCCCTGTAGCCTGTCGCGGCCTGTCAATTCTGGCGGGCGCGGCGCGCAACGGGTTTCGGTAAGATCCGTTGCGCAATCCGAGGCCGTTCATACCAGTGCGCTCCCAAAGGCGCCATCCATACAAGCGAAGCATCGTTCACATGCCATTCCGTCTGACTTCCCGTCTCAGCCGCGCTGCGAAGCGCGTCGTGCCGCCCGCTCCTGCCCGCTCGCTGCGCCATCACCGCGCACGCACGCAGGCGCTGGCCGAGCGTACGCCCGCACATAGCCGGCTGGACGGTATCCGTGCGTGGTTCCACGCATTTTTCTCGATGATGAGCACGCAGGCGTTCTCGCGCCGTGCCGGCCTGCGCTCGCTACTGCAGAAGCCGTCGTCGCTGCGCGCGCTCGCGCTGCGCCGCACGCTCGGCCCGCAGCGCCGCGTCAACCGCCCGCGCCGCCTCGCGGCCAGCAACGGCTGGTTCGGGTTCGGCGCGCGCTGAGCGCACGCCGGCGGGCACCGCCGCGCGACGATCGCCGTCGCGCCGTTACCCGATCGCTGCGGCGATCGGACGCAAAAAAAACCCCGGCTAGCCGGGGTTTTTCATTTGAGGCGAACGACGCTCACGCGACGCGTGCCGTCGGCTCGACGCCGGCCGCTTCGGCCAGGGCGAGCGCCTTGTCGGTCGCTTCCCACGAGAACTCCGGCTCTTCACGGCCGAAGTGGCCGTAAGCAGCGGTCTTCTCGTAGATCGGGCGCAGCAGGTCGAGCATCTTGATGATGCCCTTCGGACGCAGGTCGAAATGCTCGCGCACGAGCTTCGTGATCACCGCATCCGACACGCGGCCCGTGCCGAACGTGTTGACCATCACCGAGGTCGGCTCGGCCACGCCGATCGCGTACGACACCTGGATCAGCGCGCGCGACGCGAGGCCGGCGGCGACGATGTTCTTCGCGACGTAGCGGCCTGCGTATGCAGCCGAACGGTCGACCTTCGACGGATCCTTGCCCGAGAACGCGCCGCCGCCGTGCGGTGCGGCACCGCCGTAGGTATCGACGATGATCTTGCGGCCGGTCAGGCCGCAGTCGCCCTGCGGGCCACCGATCACGAATCGGCCGGTCGGGTTCACCAGGAACTTGATGTCGCCCTTGATCAGGTCGGCCGGCAGCGTCGGCTTGATGATTTCCTCGATCACGGCTTCGCGCAGCGCCGGCAGCTCGATGTCCGGTGCGTGCTGCGTCGACAGCACGACGGTGTCGATCGAATCGGGCTTGCCGTCGACGTAGCGGACCGTCACCTGCGACTTCGCGTCCGGGCGCAGCCATTGCAGGCGGCCGTCGCGGCGCAGGCTGGCCTGGCGCTCGACGAGGCGGTGCGACAGGTAGATCGGCAGCGGCATCAGTTCCGGCGTTTCATCGCACGCGTAACCGAACATCAGACCCTGGTCGCCCGCGCCCTGGTCGAGGTTGTCGTCGTGTGCACGATCGACGCCCTGGGCGATGTCCGGCGACTGCTTGTCGTACGCGACGAGCACCGCGCAACCCTTGTAGTCGATGCCGTAGTCGGTGTTGTCGTAGCCGATGCGCTTGATCGTGTCGCGCGCGATCTGGATGTAGTCGATGTTGGCCGTCGTGGTGATTTCACCGGCCAGCACGACGAGACCCGTGTTGCACAGCGTTTCCGCCGCGACGCGGGAATATTTGTCCTGCTCGAGGATGGCATCGAGGATCGCGTCCGAGATTTGGTCCGCGACTTTGTCCGGATGGCCTTCAGAGACGGATTCGGACGTGAAGAAATAATCGTTTGCCACTTTTTCAGGCTCCTGTGTGGTTACGGTTGGTTTCACGTAGCCAGCTTCGTTGGGCCTGAAGCGGCGACGCTTTAGCGGATTACCAGGACCGGGCAGCGTGTGTGACGCCAACCGGCTTCGCCCCGCAAGTTGTCAGTTAACTCGGCGAAGCCCGTATTATAGCGGCTTTCCTGAATTGTCACAGAGCGCCGCCCGTGCTGCATCTTCCGCTGTCTCACCACCCTGTTTGCAAAGCGCCGGCCAGCCGGTCCCACGGAGGTTTCGCATGCTAGGTCGTCTAGCCACGCACCTCGCCATTGGCTTGCTGAAACTGCTCGCCCTGTTGCCGTACGGCCTGACCGCACGGTTCGGCGATGGTCTCGGCTGGCTGCTCTACAAGATCCCCAGCCGGCGAAAGCGCATCGTACACACCAATCTGAAACTCTGCTTCCCTGACTGGAGCGACGAACGCCGCGAGGAAATTGCCGGGCAGCATTTCCGCCATGCGATCCGCAGCTACGTCGAACGCAGCGTGCAGTGGTTCGGCTCGGAGAAAAAGCTCGCGAAGCTGATCCAGGTCGACAGCGCGGTCGACCTCGACGATCCGGACCTGCCGCCGACGCTGTTCCTCGGCCTGCATTTCGTCGGCATCGAGGCCGGCTCGATCTGGCTGAATCGTTCGCTGCATCGCCGCTGCGGGTCGCTCTACCAGCCGTTCTCGAACGCGGTGCTCGAGGCAGAGGCGAAGAAGGCGCGCGGGCGTTTCGACGCCGAGATGGTCGGCCGCGCGGACAGCGCGCGCGTCGTGCTGCGCTGGCTGCGCGACCGCAAGCCGGTGATGCTCGGCGCCGACATGGACTATGGGCTGCGCAATTCGACGTTCGTGCCGTTCTTCGGCGTGCCCGCGTGCACGCTGACGGCGGTCGGCCGGCTCGCGAAGACGGGCCGCGCGCAGGTCGTGCCGTTCATCGGCGAGGTGCTGCCGAACTACAAGGGCTACCGTCTGAAGGTATTCAAGCCGTGGGATCACTACCCGACCGGCGACGACGATCTCGACGCGCGGCGGATGAACGCATTCCTCGAGGAACAGATCCCGCTGCTGCCCGAGCAATACTATTGGGTCCACAAGCGCTTCAAGACGCGCCCGAACGGCGAGCCGAGCCTGTACTGAGCCATGCTCATGAGAGCGCGGTCACGTGCGTGCCCGCGCTCTCGCCACCTTGGGCACGCCTTTCGCGCGCGCCTGCCACAAGTCGTAAGCGGATTGCTGGGCGAGCCACAGATCCGCGCGACCGCCGTTTTCCTCGCCAAGCCACGCCTCGATGCGCAACGCCATTTCCGGCGAGATCCCCGCATGACCATGCAGAATGCGCGACAACGCCGCACGCGTGACGCCGAGTTGCGCCGCGGCCTCGGTGACGGTCAGGCCGAATGCCGGCAACACGTCGTCGCGCAGCGATTCGCCTGGATGCGGCGGATTGAAGATGCGAGTCATCGCTTGAATCACCTCAGTGGTAGTCCTGGTAATCGACCAGAACAGCGTCGGCACCCTCGAAGCTGAACGTCAGACGCCAGTTGCTGCTCACGCTCACCGCGAAACGGCCGTCCAGTCCCCGGGCAAGGCCGTGAAACCGCCAGCCCGGCACGTTCATGTCGAGCGGCCGGCTCGCGATGTCGAGACGTGCAAGCTGGCGCCATAACCTTGGCGCATGGTCGGGCCGGATGCCCGCCTTGTTCCCGTTCGTGAAAAACGCTTCCAGCCCCTTGTGCTGCCACGACTTGATCATGGATCTCCCAGATTCGAGTCACGATGTCGACAGCATGGCCCATGCGTATAGCCACACTATACGAATCGCTTGATTGCGTTGTCAATTTGACCTGTACGAAAGTACGCGTCCGCGCCATCCCGTGTTTTCGCCGAACCCTGCTGGCACCACGACAGGCCCGTCACACCGCATCAATCTGCCCGCCTGTCGCACACGCGACCAGTCGACCGATCGGCAGATGTACCCCATTTCGCCCCCACCCGCCTCCGCCCGCGCAGGACGCCCCCTGTCGGCTGCATGTATCATTTGCGGTTGAGATCAGCACGACGAACGAGGCCGCCCGGCATGGCGCGGCGTCACGCGCGCCGCGCTGACCGCCTTGTTCGCCATGGAAATCCGGACCCAGTGAAACTCTCGTTCACCAAGATGCACGGCGCGGGCAACGACTTCGTCGTGCTCGACGGTTATTCGCGCGCATTGCCGCCGCTCACCGAAGCGCAGGTGCGTGCGCTCGCCAACCGCCACTTCGGCATCGGCGCCGACCAGCTGCTGCTCGTCGAGAAACCGACCGTCGACGGCGTCGATTTCAAGTACCGGATCTTCAATTGCGACGGCGGCGAGGTCGAACACTGCGGCAACGGCGCGCGCTGCTTCGTGAAGTTCGTCAGCGACCGCGGCCTGACCGACAAGCGCAGCGTGCGCGTGCAGGTGATGAAGGGCCTGATCACGCTCACGATGCAGGACAACGGCGAAGTCGTCGTCGACATGGGTGCGCCCGTGTTCACGCCGGCGCGGGTGCCGTTCGACGCAGCGGGCCTCGACGGCCGCACCGAGGGCCGCGACACGTTGTGGCCGCTCGACGTCGGCGGTGCGACACGCTGGATCTCGACGGTGACGATGGGCAACCCGCACGCGGTGCAGGTCGTCGACGATGCCGAAGCGTATCCGGTGCTCGAAGAAGGCCCGCTGATCGAGCACCACGCGCGCTTCCCTGAACGCGTGAACGCCGGCTTCATGCAGATCGTGTCGCGCAGCGAAGTGAAGCTGCGCGTGTACGAACGCGCGGCGGGCGAGACGCTCGCGTGCGGCACCGGCGCGTGCGCGGCGGTCGCGGCCGGCATCCGGCGCGGCCTGCTCGATTCGCCGGTGACCGTGCACACGCACGGCGGCACGCTGACGATCAGCTGGGACGGCGCGCGCGACGAAGCCGCCGCGCTGATGATGGCCGGACCCGCCACGACCGTGTTCGAAGGCGAGATCGACCTGAACGTCTGACCCTGCAACGTCCTTGATAACTGAACGCCCCAGCCACATGAACGATCGCGAAGTCGCCGACTACCTGCTCGCCAACCCCGAATTCTTCGCGCAGCACGCCGAACTGCTCGCGACGATCCGCCTCGCGAACCCGCACGGCAAGGCCGCGATCTCGCTGCAGGAGCGGCAGATGGAGATGCTGCGCGACAAGAACAAGCATCTCGAGCGCCGGCTCGCCGAACTCGTGCGCTACGGCCACGAGAACGACAGCCTGTCCGCGAAGTTCAGCCGCTGGACCGCACGCGTGATCGCGGAACGCGATCCGTACGCGCTGCCGCGCACGATCGCCGACGGCATCGCCGAAGTCTTCGACGTGCCGCAGACGGCGCTGCGCGTGTGGGATGTCGCCGACACCTACTCGCAGGCCGATTTCGCACGCCAGGTCGGCGAGGAAGTGCGCCTGTTCACGAACGGACTGTCGACGCCGTACTGCGGGGCGAACACGGGCTTCGAGGCCGCGCAGTGGCTCGCGCCCGCGATCGCCGCCCCGGCCGCGCATGCGGCGGAAGGCGCGGAAGCCGCGTCGTCCGCCGGCGACGGCTCGGCCGCATCGGTCGCGCTGCTCGCGCTGCGTGCGCCGCTCGCCGGCAACGATGCGCCCGCGTTCGGCCTGCTCGTGCTCGGCTCGCCCGACCCGCGCCGCTTCCACGACGGGATGGCCACCGACTTCCTCGCGCAGATCGCGACGCTCGCGAGCGCCGCGCTCACGCGCCTGCTGCCGCACTGATCCTGCCGCACGCGATGACAGACGATCCGATCGCCGCCTACCTGTCGAACCTGAAGCACGTCAGGCAGCTGTCGGAACACACGCTGCGCGGCTACACGCACGAACTCGACGAGCTGAAGAAGCTCGCGAACGGCCGGCCGCTCGAAGCGCTGACGGCCGCCGACGTGCGCGGCGCGGTCGCGCGTGCACATTCGGGCGGGCTGTCCGCCCGGTCGATCTCGCACCGGCTGTCCGCGTGGCGCGCGTTCTACCGCTGGTTCGCGCAGCGCGTCGAGATGCCCGCGAACCCGGTCGCCGCGGTGCGCGCGCCGAAACGCGCGAAGACCTTGCCGAAGGCGCTGTCGGTCGACGATGCTTCCGCGTTGATGGACGCGCCGCTCGCCAACACGACCGAAGGCATCCGCGATCACGCGATCCTCGAGCTGTTCTATTCGTCGGGGCTGCGCCTCGCCGAGCTGATCGGGCTCGACGTGATGTACACGCAGGCCGACGGCTACCGCTCGACCGGCTGGCTCGACCTCGCCGAAGCCGAAGTCACCGTGCGCGGCAAGGGCAACAAGGAGCGCAAGGTGCCGGTCGGCCGCAAGGCGATCGATGCGCTGAACGCGTGGCTCGCGGTACGCGGCGAATTCGTGAAGCACGATCCGCATCCGCTGTTCGTGTCCGTGCGCGGCAACCGGATGTCGCCGGGCGTCGTGCGCGAGCGCGTGAAGCGCGCGGCGCTCACCGCGGGCATCCCCGCCAACGTCCATCCGCACGTGCTGCGCCACTCGTTCGCGACGCACGTGCTGCAGTCGAGCGGCGACCTGCGCGCGGTGCAGGAGCTGCTCGGCCACGCGAGCGTCTCCGCGACGCAGGTCTATACGTCGCTCGACTTCCAGCATCTCGCGAAGATTTACGACAGCGCGCACCCGCGCGCGAAGAAGCGCGACTGACGCGCGTCCCGTGTTACCCGCCGCGCGCGGCGACCGGCCACGGCCGGCTTCGCGCACGGCCCATTTCGATCTCATCATGCAAACCGTCACCCTCAAGCCGTCGAAGGAAAAATCGCTGCTGCGCCGCCATCCGTGGATCTACGCCAATGCGATCGACCGCGTCGACGGCAAGCCCGCGCCCGGCGCGACCGTGATCGTGCGCGCGCACGACGGCCGCTTCCTCGCGCGCGGCGCGTACAGCCCGCAATCGCAGATCCGCGTGCGCGTGTGGAGCTTCGACGAGAACGAGCCGATCGACCACGCATTCTTCAAGCGCCGCGTGCAGCGCGCGGTCGCGCACCGCACGACGATGGTGTCCGGCACGGGCGCGGTGCGGCTCGTGTTCGGCGAAGCCGACGGGCTGCCGGGGCTGATCGTCGACTACTACGTCGCGGACACCGCCGAAGCCGGCGCCGCCCCGCGCGGCCAGCTCGTCTGCCAGTTCATGGCCGCGGGCGTCGAGGCGTGGAAGGATGCGATCGTGAAGGCGCTCGTCGGCGCCACGGACTGCCCGAACGTCTACGAGCGCTCGGACGTGTCGATCCGCGACAAGGAAGGGCTCGAACAGACGACCGGCGTGCTGGCCGGCGATGCGCCGCCCGCGACACTGATCTCGAACGAAAACGGCGTGCGCTATCACGTCGACGTGCCGAACGGCCACAAGACGGGCTTCTACGTCGACCAGCGCGACAACCGCGCGCTGGTCGCGCAGTACGCGGCCGATCGCGACGTGCTGAACTGCTTCTGCTACACCGGCGGCTTCTCGCTCGCGGCGCTCAAGGGCGGCGCGAAGCGCGTCGTGTCGATCGACTCGTCGGGCGATGCGCTCGCGCTCGCGCAGCAGAACGTCGTCGCCAACGGCTTCGACGCCGAACGCGCGACCTGGCTCGACGCCGACGCATTCAAGACGCTGCGCCGCCTCGTCGACGAAGGCGAGCGTTTCGACCTGATCGTGCTCGATCCGCCGAAGTTCGCGCCGACGCGCGACAGCGTCGATCGCGCGGCGCGCGCGTACAAGGACATCAACCTGAGCGGCTTCAAGCTGCTGCGTCCGGGCGGCCTGCTGTTCACGTACTCGTGCTCCGGCGCGATCGACATGGACCTGTTCCAGAAGATCGTCGCGGGCGCGGCCGCCGACGCGAAGGTGGACGCGCGCATCCTGAAACGCCTCGGCGCGGGCGTCGATCACCCGCTGCTCGCGGCCTTCCCGGAAGGTGAATATCTGAAGGGCCTGCTGTTGCAAATCGTCTGATCGCCCCGATCTACGCGCGTAACCGTTCGCCGGCCGCGCCCTGGCGCCCGGCGGATCCGCGCTCCCGCCTGTCGTTCGGACGACGGGCGAGGGCTTGACAGGTATGTTTCAATGGATGGTTGTGCGCCCCGGCTGGCAAAGCCCCGGGCGCGATGCACATCCTGGTTTTGACCCCGATTCACGAACCACAGGCGATTGACATGGCCACTCCCGTCACCATCCTCACCGGCTTTCTCGGCAGCGGCAAGACGACGCTGCTCAAGCGCATCCTGAACGAACAGCACGGCATGAAGATCGCCGTGATCGAGAACGAGTTCGGCGAAGAGAACATCGACAACGAAATCCTCATCCAGGATTCGAACGAGCAGATCATCCAGATGAGCAACGGCTGCATCTGCTGCACGATCCGCGGCGACCTCGCGCGCACGCTCGGCGAGCTCGCCGCGAAGAAGCGCGAAGGCAAGCTCGACTTCGACCGCATCGTGATCGAAACGACTGGCCTCGCGAATCCGGGCCCGGTCGCGCAAACCTTCTTCATCGACAGCGAAATCGCCGACGATTTCCTGCTCGACGCGGTCATCACGCTGGTCGACGCGAAGCACGCGAACGCGCAGCTCGACGAGCACGAAGTCGTGCAGCGCCAGGTCGGCTTCGCCGATCGCCTGTTCATCACGAAGTCGGACCTGGTCGACGACCAGACGGTGGCCGGCCTCAAGCACCGCCTGATGCACATGAACCCGAAGGCCGCGATCAAGGTCGTGAACTTCGGCGAAGCGGACATCAAGGAAATCTTCGACCTGCGCGGCTTCAACCTGAACGCGAAGCTCGAGATCGACCCCGACTTCCTCGCCGAGGACGATCACGCGCATCACCACCACGATCACGACCATGATCACGATCACGCCAGTTGCGACCACGATCACGGTCAATGCGCGCACGATCACGGCCATGGCCACCACCCTCACCACCACGCGCACCACGACGACAAGATCAAGTCGTTCGTGTACCGCAACGACCGCCCGTTCGACCCGAACAAGCTGGAAGACTTCCTCGGCGGCATCCTGCAGATCTACGGCGAGCGGATGCTGCGCTACAAGGGCGTGCTGTACATGAAGGGCGTCGATCGCAAGGTCGTGTTCCAGGGCGTGCATCAGATGATGGGCAGCGACCTCGCGTCGAAGTGGCTGCCGGTCGAGAAGAAGACGAACAAGATGGTGTTCATCGGCGTCGATCTGCCGCAGGACCTGATCACCGACGGCCTCGACGCCTGCCTCGCCTGACGCGCGCGGGCAACCGCCGCACACGCCGCCGCGAGGCCGCCGCGCAGGCGGCTGCGGCGGCCGCGGGGCGCCCTTTTCGGGCAGGGTTTCGCCGTCATCGCTTTTTCGCGATTTGCGCGTTATATTTTCTAGATATTGGCGCAGCCGACGGGGATCGACCCGATACGGCGCCCGCTTGCGATTCAGTTACAATACGTGCCCGCTGGAGTACGGCAACAAACAGGCCCGGTTCTTGCTGAACCAGTTTTCCGGGCATCGCAACCGCGCCGGATCGCCAATCCGCCTCCCGGCCGCGGCCGATGCGATGTGCCGCGCAGCACACCGGTTCGCAGCGCGCGCAACTCCGCGCCAGGCCTATCCTGGTATTTGAGAACCGGTTTTCCAGAGGCTTTCGGCCCCGCGGCGGCAAATCGCAAATGATTGCAAGGGCGGTTGCGGGTAATCCCAAAGTGCAGGCAATATCTATCGATTTGCCGCACATTGAAGAAGCAAGCAGATGACGAAGAAACTCTTGACCGAAGCCGAAATCCTGAAGATGAGCGACAAGGATTACATGAATGAGGATCAGCTCGCCTTCTTCAAAAATCGGCTCGAACAGTTGCAGGCGGACATCCTCAAGAATGCAGGCCAGACGACCGAGAACCTGCGCGAGACGGTGATCGTGCCCGATCCCGCCGATCGCGCGACGATCGAGGAAGAGCACGCGCTCGAACTGCGTACGCGCGATCGCGAACGCAAGCTCCTCAAGAAGGTTCAGCAGTCGCTCGCCCGCATCGATTCCGGCGATTACGGCTGGTGCGAGGAAACCGGCGAGCCGATCGGCATTCCGCGCCTGCTCGCGCGTCCGACCGCCACGCTGTCGCTCGAGGCGCAAGAGCGCCGCGAGTTGCGCCAGAAGCTGTTCGGCGACTGATCGAGCGGCGTTCCGCTCAGACACGCTGCTTCCCGAAAGCGCGCGGCCTGCCGCGCGCTTTTTGTTTTTCCGGCACCGGTTCCCCGCCAGCCGCCGATTTGCCCCACCCGCCTCTTGATATCCCGGCGCCCGCCCTAAAATGAAACGGACGCGCGCCGGGCCGCTTCCCGGCGCACTGCGAGTTACGCGGCGGCGCCTCGCGCCCCCCGACTCTTCCCCGTTTTTCTCAAGGAACGCAGATGGAGCAATTTCACGGCACGACCATCGTTTCGGTCCGGCGCGGCGACAAGGTCGCGCTCGGCGGCGACGGCCAGGTAACCCTCGGCAACATCGTCATGAAGGGTGGCGCGCGGAAAGTGCGGCGGATCTACAACAACCAGGTGCTGGTCGGATTCGCGGGCGGCACCGCCGATGCGTTCTCGCTGCTCGACCGCTTCGAGGCGAAGCTCGAGAAGCACCAGGGCAACCTGACCCGTGCGGCCGTCGAGCTCGCGAAAGACTGGCGCACCGACCGGATGCTGCGCCGCCTCGAGGCGATGCTGATCACGGCCGACGCCACCACCACGCTCGTCATCACCGGCAACGGCGACGTACTCGACCCCGAGGAAGGCATCTGTGCGATCGGCTCGGGTGGTGCGTATGCGCAGGCGGCAGCCCGCGCGCTCGCGGAGAACACCGAGCTGTCGCCGCGCGAGATCGTCGAGAAGTCGCTCGAGATCGCCGGCGACATGTGCATCTACACGAACCACAACCGCATCATCGAAACGATCGAGTAAGGACCGCACCATGAGCACCATGACCCCTGCCGAGATCGTCTCGGAACTCGACAAGCACATCATCGGCCAGGCGAAGGCGAAGAAGGCCGTCGCGGTCGCGCTGCGCAACCGCTGGCGCCGCCAGCAGGTCGCCGACCCGCTGCGCCAGGAAATCACGCCGAAGAACATCCTGATGATCGGGCCGACGGGTGTCGGCAAGACCGAAATCGCACGCCGCCTCGCGAAGCTCGCCGACGCGCCGTTCATCAAGATCGAAGCGACCAAGTTCACCGAAGTCGGCTACGTCGGCCGCGACGTCGACAGCATCGTGCGCGACCTGATCGAGATCTCGGTCAAGCAGACGCGCGAATCCGAAATGCGCAAGGTGCGCAGCAAGGCGACCGACCAGGCGGAAGACCGCATCCTCGACATCCTGCTGCCGCAGCCGCGCGCGGTGGGCTTCGGCGGCAACGCCGAGCACGCGAACGACGACAACAACGTGACGCGCCAGACGTTCCGCAAGCGCCTGCGCGAAGGCCAGCTCGACGACAAGGAAGTCGAGCTCGACCTCGAGCAACCGTCGGCCGGCATGGACATCATGGCGCCGCCGGGGATGGAAGAGATGACCGAGCAGATCCGCTCGATGTTCTCGAACCTCGGCAGCGGCAAGAAGCAGCGCCGCAAGGTGAAGATCAAGGAAGCGCTGAAGCTGCTGACCGACGAGGAAGCGGCGAAGATGCTCAACGACGAGGAAGTGAAGACGAAGGCCGTGCAGAACGTCGAGCAGAACGGCATCGTGTTCCTCGACGAGATCGACAAGATCACGTCGCGCAACAACGAAGGCAGCGGCGGTGAAGTGTCGCGCCAGGGCGTGCAGCGCGACCTGCTGCCGCTCGTCGAAGGCACGACGGTCAACACGAAGTACGGGATGGTGAAGACCGATCACATCCTGTTCATCGCGAGCGGCGCGTTCCACCTCGCGAAGCCGAGCGACCTGATTCCGGAACTGCAGGGCCGCTTCCCGATCCGCGTCGAGCTCGACTCGCTGTCGGTGAACGATTTCGAAGCGATCCTCATCGCGACCGACGCAAGCCTCGTCAAGCAGTACCAGGCGCTGCTCGCGACCGAAGACGTACAGCTCGAATTCGCCGACGACGGCATCCGCCGCCTCGCGGAGATTGCCTATTCGGTCAACGAGAAGACCGAGAACATCGGTGCGCGCCGGCTGTACACGGTGATCGAGAAGCTGCTCGAGGAAGTGTCGTTCTCGGCCGGCAACCACGCCGGCGAGCGCGTGACGATCGACGCGAAGTATGTCGACCGCGCACTCGGCGAAGTGTCGCAGGACGAAGACCTGTCGCGCTACGTGCTGTAACGCGCGCGGCGTCGGACGAAAAACGGGCGGCCCCTGACGGGGTCGCCCGTTTTTTATCGCCATGCGATACGGCGCACGGACTGCCCCCGGAGCGAGGCTGATGGCAAGCGTTTCGGTGCGTCCCTATAATCTGGACTCCTCTGACTACGAACGGACGCATTCGTCACCGCCTCCGAATGACCATCTATCCGTCCATCGCCGGCCGAATCGTGCCGGCCCTGCTCACGCTCACGCGCGCCGACATCCTGTCGCTCATGCGCCGGATCAGGCGGGAGTCGCTGCGGCGCTACAACGTCGCGTTCGTACTCGCATGGCTCGGTACGCTGGCGGGTATCGCGCTCGCCAGCGTGGCGTTCAGCGTCGGCATCCAGTCCATCGCGACCGGCGTATCGGCGAAGCCGTGGCCACTGGCCGTGCCGCTCGTGATCGGCGGGTTCGCGCCGTTTCTCGCGAACCTCATCTACTCGACGCTCATCGCGCGCCTGCTGAAACGCGAGATCGTCGCCTGCCTGTCGCGGGCCTCGCGCTCGCACGTCTGACGCGTCCCGCTTACTGCCGCACCGGCTTCTTCGCGAGCTTGCGCTGCAGCGTGCGGCGGTGCATGTTCAGCGCACGCGCGGTCGCCGAAATATTGTTGTTGTTCTCGGCCAGCACGCGCTGGATGTGCTCCCATTCGAGCCGGTCGACCGACAGCACGACCGGATTCTCCAACGCTTCGTCGGCCTGCACTTCGGTCGCGTTGGTCTGCAGCGCGGCCAGGATCGACTCGACGTTCGCGGGCTTCGCGAGATAGTTGTCGGCGCCTTCCTTCACCGCCTGCACGGCGGTCGCGATGCTCGCGTAGCCCGTCAGCACCAGGATCCGCGCGTCGGGCTGCAGGTCGCACAGCGGTGCGATCAGGCTCAGGCCCGAATCCTCGCCGAGATGCAGGTCGACGGTGATGAACTGGAACTTGCCGCCCGCGGCGAGCCGCAGCGCCGCCTCCTTGTCGTGCGCCTGCTGGACCGCGTAACCGCGCCGCTCGAGGCCGCGCGCGAGCGTGCCCGCGAACACCTCGTTGTCGTCGATCACCAGGAAATTGTTCTCGCTCATGTGGTTTCTCCGTCTACGTGTTGGTTGAGGCGGCCGATGCCGCGACGCGCACGACCGGCAGCCGCAGCACGGCCCGCGTGCCGCGCGCGGCGGTCGTACCGGCCGGGCGGCTGTCCGGCGGCGTGCCGCTTGTCCGTTCGGCGACGCGCTGGCCCGCGCGCGGTGCCGATCCCGCCGCGGCGTGACCATTCGCCGCACTGCCGGCCCGTCCGTTGCCGCCCGCCGCGCGCGGCACGACATCGGACAGTTCGATCTCGCCGCCGAGCCGCGCGGCCGCGCTGAACGCGAGATACAGGCCGACCCCGTGCCCGCCCTGCGTGCTGTCGACCGGCATCGCGCCGAGCGATTCGCGCAGTGAGGCCGGAATGCCGGGCCCGTCGTCGCATACCTCGAATTCGATCTCGTCGGCCGTGCCGGCGTGCGCGACCTTCGCGGCCAACGTCACGCGCCGCGGGCTCGCGCGCGCGGCGTTGTCGAGCAGGATCGTCAGGATCTGGCCGGCCGCGACCGTGTCGTCGAGCGCGACGCCCGCCGGGCGCGCGCCGAGCAATTCGAACTGCACGTGCGGATGCCGCAGGCGCCAGTGCTCGACGAACGTGTCGAGCCAGTCGTCCACCGGCTGGCGGCTCGCGGGCGCGCTCGCGCGGCTGCGCAGGCGCGCGAGCGCCGACGTGCAGAGCGTCATCTGTTCCTCGAGCACCTTCAGGTCGGCCTCGTAGCGGGCCAGCCCCGGATCGTCGCGGGCCGCGTCGCGCAGCTCTTCGGCGAGCATCGCGATCGTCGACAGCGGCGTGCCCATTTCGTGCGCGACGGTGGCGGCCTGCACGCCGAGCGCGACCGCCCGCTCGTCGCGCAGCAGGTGCTGCTGCGCCTCGCCGAGCGCCGCGTCGCGCTGGCGCAGCGCATTCGACATGCGCGCGACGAACCACGCGATCAGCCCGACGCTGACCATGAAGTTCGCCCACATCCCGGTACGGTAGTAGTCGAACAGGTTCGCGGGATTGTCCATGTTGAGCGGCACCGAGTCGAAGCCGAGCGCCGCGTAGCACGCGACCGCGAACGCCGCGAGCCAGATCATCAGGTGCCACGGCAGCACGGCCGCCGCGATCGCGAGCGAAGGCAGGTACAGCGACACGAACGGATTGGTCGTGCCGCCCGACAGGAACAGCAGCGCGGACAGCGCGCCGAGGTCGACCCACAATTGGCCGAGCAGCTCGAAATTGGTCTCGGGCCGCGCACGCAGCACGCGCACCCAGGTCAGCGCGTTGAAAACGATTTCGAGCGCAATGACCATCAGCATCGCCGGCAACGGCAGATGCACGCCGAAATAGGTCTGCACGACGCCGATCGTCACGAGCTGGCCGATGATCGCGAGATTGCGGAGCCAGAACAGGTGACTGAGGTTGACGCGCCCGGTGGTGGTGATTCGTTGCATCCGAGCAGTTTACCCGTTTAGCGGGCGGCGCCTCTAGCGGGGCCGGATCGGAGCGCATTGAACGGGACGCCCCGTGAGCGGCCGATGCCGTCAGCCGGCCGCGCCGGCCATCCGCTGCGCGATCTCGTTGGCCAGGCACTCGGGGCAGCGGCAGCGGGCGCCGGCCGCGGGCGGCGTACCGCCGGGCAAGACCGGCATCGACGCGCACCAGCACTCGAACGGCTGCGTGCGGGCGCCGCAGTCGAAGCTGCGCCCGCAGTGCGGGCACCGTGCACGGCGCGGGGCGGAACGGGCGTCGACGGCAAGATCGGTCATGGCGGAGCGCTCGAGCGGGCGGGAAGCCGCCCTACGCGACAAGCATAGCGCGGCGAACGGATTTTGCACGCCGGCCGTTCGGCCGAGGGCCATCGCGAACGCTCGCGAACCGCCCCTCCGCCGACGCCCGCGCAGCGCTACCCGTCGCGCGGCGCACATCGCGCCGCGCCATAGCCGGCGGGCCGCCGCGCGCGGTGCCCGGGCCGCGCCACCGGTGTTCCGGCCCGTCCAAAAACCCGATGCTGCGCTGCGCCACTCCTGTACAATTCGCCGTGTTTCAACCGTTCCCAGCCAGAGCCGCCGCCATGTCCGAGCCCATCGACCTCTCGCAGATCGCCCCCACGCTGAAAGCAGAAATCCTCGCCGAGGCACTGCCGTACATTCGCCGTTATCACGGCAAGACCGTGGTCATCAAATACGGCGGCAACGCGATGACGGAAGAGCGGCTCAAGCAAGGCTTCGCGCGCGACGTGATCCTGCTGAAACTGGTCGGCATCAATCCGGTGATCGTCCACGGCGGCGGTCCGCAGATCGATCACGCACTGAAGAAGATCGGCAAGGCCGGCACCTTCATCCAGGGCATGCGCGTCACCGACGAAGAGACGATGGAAGTCGTCGAATGGGTGCTGGGCGGCGAAGTGCAGCAGGACATCGTGATGCTGATCAACCACTTCGGCGGCCACGCGGTGGGCCTGACGGGCAAGGACGGCGGCCTGATCCATGCGCGCAAGCTGCTGATGCCGGACCGCGACAACCCGGGCCAGTACATCGACATCGGCCAGGTCGGCGAAGTCGAGGCGATCAACCCGGCCGTCGTGAAGGCGCTGCAGGACGACGCGTTCATCCCGGTGATCTCGCCGATCGGCTTCGGTGAAGATGGCCTCTCCTACAACATCAACGCCGACCTCGTCGCGGGCAAGCTCGCCACGGTGCTGAACGCCGAGAAGCTGCTGATGATGACCAACATCCCGGGCGTGATGGACAAGGACGGCAACCTGCTGACCGACCTGTCCGCACGCGAGATCGATGCGCTGTTCGAAGACGGCACGATCTCCGGCGGCATGCTGCCGAAGATCTCGTCGGCGCTCGACGCCGCGAAGAGCGGCGTGAAGTCGGTGCACATCGTCGACGGCCGGATCGAGCACTCGGTACTGCTGGAAATCCTGACCGAGCAGCCGTTCGGCACGATGATCCGCTCGCATTGAGCAAGCGCAGCAAGACCGCCACACCCGACTTGCCGGCCCCGCTGCGGCGCCGGCGCGTGTCGCGCAGCCGGCCCCGCGCCGGCGCGCCGGTGTGGCTGTTCGATCTCGACAACACCCTTCACCACGCATCGCACGCGATCTTTCCCGAGATCAACCGCGCGATGACGCAGTACATCATCGACGCGCTGCAGGTCGAGCGCGCCGAAGCCGACCGCCTGCGCACCGGCTACACCGAGCGCTACGGCGCCGCGCTCCTCGGCCTCACGCGCCATCATCCGATCGACCCGCACGACTTCCTGCGCGTCGTCCACACGTTTTCCGACCTGCCGGCGATGGTGCGCGCCGAGCGCGGCCTCGCGCGCATCGTCGCCGCGCTGCCGGGCCGCAAGCTGATCCTGACCAACGCGCCGGAGAACTATGCGCGCGCGGTGCTGCGCGAGCTGCGCATCGAGCGGCTGTTCGAGCGCGTGATCGCGATCGAGCACATGCGCGACCGGCGCACGTGGCGCGCGAAGCCCGATCACACGATGCTGCGCCGGACGCTGCGTGCCGCGAACGCACGCATGGCCGACACGATCCTCGTCGAGGATACGCGTGGCCACCTGAAGCGCTACAAGCGTCTCGGCATCGGCACGGTATGGATCACGGGGCACCTGCCGGACCATCTGCCGGTTACCGGACGCCCCCACTATGTCGACCAGCGCATTCGTTCGTTAAAATCGCTGCGACTGGGCACACGATCGGGGCGACAAAAATGCAGCCGACTTACCCGCAGGACCAAGCCGTAAAGGAAGACCAGGCCACACCCACCCGCGCGCGCCCGAAACCGGGCGAGCGCCGCGTGATGATCCTGCAGACACTCGCGACGATGCTCGAGGCGCCCAAGCCCGAGAAGATCACGACCGCCGCGCTCGCGGCCCGGCTCGACGTGTCGGAAGCCGCGCTGTACCGGCATTTCACCAGCAAGGCGAAGATGTACGAAGGGCTGATCGAGTTCATCGAGCAGGCCCTCTTCGGGCTCGTCAACCAGATCGTCGCGAAAGAGCCGAACGGCGTGCAGCAGGCACGCACGATCGCGCTGACGATGCTCAATTTCGCCGCGAAGAACCCCGGCATGACGCGCGTGCTGACCGGCGAGGCGCTGGTCGGCGAGGACGAGCGGCTCACCGAGCGCGTGAACCAGCTGCTCGACCGCATCGAGGCGACCGTCAAGCAATGCCTGCGCGTCGCGCGCACCGAGGCGAACGCGCCGCAGGACGGCGCGCTGCCGTTCGTGCTGCCGGCCGACTACGATCCGGCTGCCCGCGCGAGCCTGCTCGTCAGCTACGTGATCGGCCGATGGCACCGCTTCGCGAAGGGCGGGTTCCAGAAACCGCCGGGCGAGCAGGCCGACGCGCATCTGCGGCTGATCCTGCAGTGAGATGACGCGGGCGCGGCGGCCCCGCCTCCGCGCCCGAATCCGCGCGCCGCGATTTCCGCTATACTTTGCCGACTGTCGCCCCTCGGGCGGCAGCCAGACACGCGCCGATTTGCTGACTCGATTGCGGGCGCGCGAACCAGCCAGGGCCTTGATTCGTCCTCGTCCCGGCGGTTCACTACAAATGCGGCTAAAGAGGTCGTCAGCCGCGCATCTCCGACTCCGCGCATCGCCGACACCATTTAGCTGCCCAGTCATAAGGCGGAACGAATGGAATCGATCGGCATCGTCGCTCCACAGACCATGCACTTCGCCGAACCGCTGCGCTTGCAAAGCGGCAGCGTGCTCGGCAACTATCAGCTCGTCGTCGAGACGTACGGCGAACTCAACGCCGCGCGCTCGAACGCGGTGCTCGTCTGCCACGCGCTCAACGCGTCGCACCACGTCGCCGGCGTCTACGCGGACGATCCGCGCAGCACCGGCTGGTGGGACAACATGGTCGGCCCGGGCAAGCCGCTCGACACCAACCGCTTCTTCGCGATCGGCGTGAACAACCTCGGCTCGTGCTTCGGCTCGACCGGCCCGATGAGCGTCGACCCGTCCACCGGCAAGCCGTACGGCGCAAGCTTTCCGGTCGTCACCGTCGAGGACTGGGTGCACGCGCAGGCGCGCGTCGCGGATGCCTTCGGCATCGAGCGCTTCGCCGCGGTGATGGGCGGCAGCCTCGGCGGGATGCAGGCGCTCGCGTGGAGCCTGATGTATCCGGAGCGCGTCGCGCACTGCATCGACATCGCGTCGACGCCGAAGCTGTCCGCGCAGAACATCGCGTTCAACGAGGTCGCGCGCTCGGCGATCCTGTCCGATCCCGATTTCCACGGCGGCGACTACTACGCGCATGGCGTGAAGCCGAAGCGCGGCCTGCGCGTCGCGCGGATGATCGGCCACATCACGTACCTCTCCGACGACGACATGGCCGAGAAATTCGGCCGTGCGCTGCGCCGCGCCGACGGCGCGCTCGACGCGTACAACTTCAGCTTCGACGTCGAGTTCGAGGTCGAGTCGTACCTGCGCTACCAGGGCGACAAGTTCGCCGACTACTTCGACGCGAACACGTACCTGCTGATCACGCGCGCGCTCGACTACTTCGATCCGGCCAAGGCGTTCGACGGCAACCTGACGGCCGCGCTCGCGCACACGCAGGCGAAATACCTGATCGCGAGCTTCTCGACCGACTGGCGTTTCGCGCCGGCCCGTTCGCGCGAGATCGTGAAGGCGCTGCTCGACAACAAGCGCACGGTCAGCTACGCGGAAATCGATGCGCCGCACGGCCACGACGCGTTCCTGCTCGACGACGCGCGCTATCACAACCTGATCCGCGCATATTACGAACGAATCGCCAACGAGGTGGGCGCATGAACCAGCAAGCGCTGAATTCCCTGTCCGCGCGCGCGGACTTCCGCACGATCGCGCGCTGGGTCGAACCGCGCTCGACGGTGCTCGACCTCGGTTGCGGCGACGGCTCGCTGCTCGCGCTGCTGATGGAAGAACTGGACGTGACCGGCTACGGGATCGAGCTGAACGACGCGGGCGTGCTCGCGAGCGCGAAGAACGGCATCAACGTGATCCAGCAGAACCTGGAAGACGGCCTGCGCCTGTTCGAGGACCACAGCTTCGACATCGCGATCCTGTCGCAGACGTTGCAGACGATCCACCAGACGGCCGCGATCCTGCGCGAAACCGCGCGGGTCGGGCGCGAATGCATCGTGTCGTTCCCGAATTTCGGCTACTGGCCGCACCGGCTGTCGGTGCTCAACGGCCGGATGCCGGTGTCGAAGTCGCTGCCTTACCAGTGGCACAACACGCCGAACGTCCGGGTGCTGACGATCGAGGATTTCGAGGCGCTCGCGCCCGAAGTCGGCGTGACAATCCTCGACCGCGTGGTGCTGCACGAAGGCCAACCGATTCGATGGGGAGCGAACTGGCGTGGTAGTCTTGCTGTCTACCGCGTCAAGCGCAGCTGAGCCGGGGAGCCGTTGACGGACGCCGTCGGGGCGGCCCCCCCCCCCAGCGGCCCCCCCCCCGCCCC